>VHCO01000017.1 GCA_016871715.1 Verrucomicrobiota bacterium | reverse complement strand
CCGCTCCTGCGCTGTGAGTTCGATTTGGAATGGGCTGATTCTAGGCACATAGCGAGCATCGTGCAAAGCGGGCCATACCGCAAGAATAATACGTTAGTGTATTAATGAAATGCACCACTTAGCCTGCGAGGCCCGGCGCGGGCCCGAACGGCGGCGGACGCCAGTCCGCCGCCTCGCCAATATTCGTTGCCCTCCGTTAATTCCGGCTGTCCCTAGCCCAGGGCCAAACTCTTTCTGCCAGGAAAGTAATTGTTGACACGGCCAATGTTCGGTAGCACCGGCGGGCTCGGATGCCATCATCTTTCTCCAACTCGACCGTCGGCGTGTCCTGCGGTACGCGGTCGCTCTGGCAAGGAGTATCGGCCCCATAAAGAACGCTGTGCCTATGAAGAAGAACCCCACGGCGCTCAGCACAAAAGCATCGCTGGCGGGGGAGCCAACCGATCGGCTCAGAAGGCACGCCCCAGCGACGAAGAAGCATAGGAACGAGAGAACACCAGCAACACGCAGCAAGGTCTTCATGATCGTCTTGGACGCATAGTCACGCGTTCACTTTGCGATACAAAGTAACCTCGGTCAAGCCCTTATATCCCCTTCCCCTTCTCCTTCCGCATGTATGCCAAGCCACCTAACCCAATGCGAAAGTCTGAAACCAGAAGGTTGGAAGGCAGTATGCCAGTGCCAGGGGAGGGACTCGCACTGGTGGGGGCTGGTGCGTCGGGTCGCTGACGCGCTCGGTGACCGCCGGACAGGACGCTCGCGCGCCCAACTTCGACTCGAAGACGCAGACTCGCTCCAGCTCCGGCGGCCGAATCGGGTTCAACCGTCTTGTCATCGAGACCACCGCAATCGGCTTGAAGACGCCCAGCGGCGCTGATAGGAAGTCGGGCTGTGCTCATGGCGTCGATGGCGCACCCAGTCCCAACGGCCTCGTCCCCAACCCCGATCTTTCGCGTGCGGGGCTTGACCAAAGTCTACGGCTCGGGGGCGACGGAAGTGCGGGCGTTGGCGGGCGTGGACCTGGACCTCTACGCGGGGGAATTGGTGGTGCTGTTGGGACCTTCGGGCAGCGGCAAGACGACACTCTTGAACAACCTCGGGGGACTGGATGTGCCCACGGCCGGCGACCTCGAATACCGCGGGACGGACCTGACCGCGGCCGACGAAGCCCAACTGACCCGTTACCGGCGCGATTGCGTCGGTTTCATCTTCCAGTTCTACAATCTGATCCCCAGCCTGACGGCGCGGGAGAACGTGGGATTGATAACGGAAATCGCCCGCGATCCCCTGCCCCCGGAGACCGCGCTTGAGCTGGTGCATTTGGGGGCGCGGCTGGACCATTTCCCGGCGCAGTTGTCGGGCGGGGAACAGCAGCGAGTGGCGATCGCGCGGGCGATCGCCAAACGTCCGGAGGTGCTTTTGTGCGACGAGCCGACCGGGGCGCTGGATGTGCGCACGGGCATGGTGGTGCTCGAGGCGATCGAGCGGGTCAACCGCGAGTTAGGCACCCTCACCGTGATCATCACCCATAACGCGGTCATGGCCGACATGGCGGACCGGGTCATCCACTTCATGGATGGGCGGGTCCACGATGTGCGGCGTAACACGAACCGCGCCCCGGTCAACAGTCTGCACTGGTAAGATGCTCACGCACCTCGATCGCAAACTGTGGCGCGACCTGCGCCGGCTCAAGGGCCAGGCGATCGCCGTAGCCCTGGTCATGGCCTGCGGCCTCGCCATGATGATCATGGCGCGGAGTTGGATATTCTCGCTGGAAACTACACGCCAGGAGTATTACCAGAGCTACCGTTTCGCCCAGGTCTTCGCCCACTTCAAACGCGCCCCGCTCGAAGTGGCCGCGCGCGCGGCAGCCATCGCCGGCGTGGCGACCGTGCAACCCGCCCTGCGCGTGCGTGTCACCCTCGACATCCCCGGCTTGGACGAACCCGCCAGCGGCGAAGTGCATTCCCTGCCCGACGAGGGTCCGCCCCAGCTCAACCGGCTCTATCTGCGCACCGGGCGTTGGCTGCCAGCGGGCGGGCGCGGCGAGGTGCTGGTGAGCGAGGCGTTTGCCGAGGCGAACCGGCTCGAACCGGGCGACCGGATTGCGATGCTGCTCAACGGTCGCCGCCAAGAACTGCGTTGCGCCGGCATCGTCCTGTCGCCGGAATACATCTTCGAGTCCCGACCAGGCACCGCCCTGCCGGACAATCGCAGCTACGGCATCTTCTGGATGCCCGAGACGGAACTGGCGGCGGCGTTCGACCTCGAGGGTGCCATCAACTACCTGGCACTCACACTCGCCCCCGCGGCCAGCGAGCGGCCCGTGATCGCCGCCCTGGACCGGTTACTCGATCCGTACGGCGGCCTCGGCGCTTACGGGCGCGCCGATCATCCGTCCCACATCCGGGTCACGGACGAAATCCGCACCTTAGGCGTGTTGGCGGTAGGGTTTCCGCTGGTCTTTCTGACCGTGGCGGCGTTCATGACCAATGCGGTCTTGACCCGCTTGCTCACGCTGCAACGGGAACAAATCGCCATCCTCAAAGCCTTCGGCTTCACCAACCGCCAAATCGGGCTGCATTACCTTAAGTTTGCCTTGGTCTTGGTCGCCGGCGGCACCGTGTTAGGCTGGCTGGGCGGTTTGTATCTCGGCCACTTGATCGTGCGCCTTTATGAGGTCTTCTTCCGGTTTCCCGAACTGAGCTTTCGCCTGGATCGCTCGGCGCTCGGCTTGGCGTTGGCCATCAACACCGCCGCCGCCATCGCCGGCGTGTACGGCGCGGTGCGCCGCGCCGCTCGCCTTCCCCCCGCCGAGGCCATGCGACCCGAACCGCCGGCGCAGTACCGGGTGTCGCTGGTCGAACGTAGCGGGATTGGCCACTGGCTCTCCCATACCTTCCGCATCGCCGCGCGGAACCTCGAACGCAAGCCGATCCAGGCCTGCTTCACCATCGCCGGCCTGGCCCTGGCAACGGGCATCATGATCGTCCCCAACGCCATCCGGGATGGCATCCGCGATGTCATGGATTTCCAATGGGACGTCGTCGAGCGGCAAGACGTCGACATTGGTTTGGTGGAACCGGCCGGCAACCAACTCCGGCATCTCCTGGCCCAATTACCCGGCGTGGTGGCGGTCGAGCCGTTCCGCTACGCCCCGGCCCGCCTCCACTTCGGCCCGCGCCACCGCCAAGTAGCCATTCAGGGGCTGCCCAAGGACAGCGAGCACAGCCGGGTGGTGGATGCGGCCTATCGGCGGATTGACCTACCGACGGAGGGCTTGGTGGTTTCGGCCAAGCTCGCCGAGGTGTTGGGTGTGCAGGTGGGCCAGGAGTTGCGCGTCGAGGTGCTCGACGGCAAACGGCCTAGGCGCAGTGTGCCGCTCGTCGGGTTGGCCAAAGACTTTGCTGGGGTAGCCGCCTATATGGATCTGGAGGCGTTGAACCGCTTGCTCGAGGAGGGGGACGTGATCTCAGGGGCCAGTTTCACGTTGGACGCCGCCCAACGCGCCCAGTTCATGCGCGCCCTCAAAGGGATGCCGCGAGTCAGTTGGGTAGCGGTCAAAGAGTCGTTGCGCGCCAACTTCCGCCAAACCACCGCCGCCAGCATCAACCTGATCCAGTCCATCTACATGACCTTCGCGATCGTCGTCGCCTTCGGCGTCGTGTACAACAACGCCCGCATTTCGCTGGCCGAGCGAGCGCGCGAGTTGGCCACGCTGCGGGTGGTGGGATTTTCGCAGCGCGAGGTGAGCGCGGTGTTGCTGACGGAGTTGGTGTTGCTGGCGGTGTCGGCGGTGCCGCTCGGTTTACTGTTGGGCACCGGGTTCGCCCGCGCTATTCTGGGCGCGATCAATACCGAGACGGTCCGGTTGCCCACGGTGCTCACGCTCAACAACTACGCCTTCGCGGTCCTTGTGGTGACCGTCGCCTCGACGGTCTCCGCGCTCTTCGTGTTGCGCAAGCTGAACCAGTTCAACCTCGTCAGCGTCCTCAAAGCCCCGGAGTAACCTCGTGCCGCCCCCTCGCGATCCTACCGTGAAGCCTAGCCCCACGAACGAACCTGCCGCACCCGCGCCCCGGCCCAACCATGCCGCGCGCCACCGTCGCCGTGGATTGCCCTACCTCGCGGCGCTGGTCCTGATGGCCCTGATCCTCTTCGGATTGTGGCCACAACCTGTGCCGGTCGAGACCGCCCGCGCCGCGACCGGCCCGCTGCGAGCCACGATCAACGAGGAGGGTCGAACCCGCGTGCGAGAGCGCTTCATCGTGTCCGCCCCTGTCACGGGCCAACTCCGGCGAATCGTCCTCAAGCCCGGCGCGCCGGTCGAAGCGGGCCAGACCGTGGTCGCCGTCATCGACCCGTTGCTGCCCACGCCCCTGGATGAACGCTCCCGCCTCCTCGCCGAGGCCCGCCGCGACGCCGCCGCCGCTGCCCTCGAGAAAGCCCGGGCCGCCCAGGCCTTCGCCGCCAGCGAACTGCGCCGGTTCGAAACACTCTATGCCGCGAAAACCGTTTCGATTCAGGAACTCGAGGGCGCTCAATGGCGCGAGGCGGCGGCCGCGCGCGACCAGGCCGCCGCCCAGAGCGCCCTGCGCCAAGCCGAGGCCGAGTTGGCCGAGTTCGCCACGGGGCGCCTGACCGGTGCCGGCTGCGGTGGCTCGACCGGTGAGCCCTCACAAGTCCGAGCGCCGACCTCGGGCCGCGTCCTGCGCGTCTTCGAGGAGAGCTCGAGAGTGGTATCGGCGGGCACCGCGCTGCTCGAATTGGGCGACCCCACCAACCTCGAGGTGGCGATCGAGGTGCTGTCGCGCGACGCGGCCGTGCTGCGCCCGGGGACACGGGTCCAACTCGAGCACTGGGGCGGCCCCGCGCCTCTCGAAGCCTCGGTGCGCTGGGCCGAACCGGCCGCCTTCACCAAGGTCTCCGCCCTGGGCGTCGAGGAACAACGGGTCCTGGTCATCGCCGACCTCACCACCCCACCCGAGCGGCGACCCGGCCTGGGCGACCATTACCGAGTCGAGGCGCGCATCATCGTCTGGGAAACCGAGCGCACCCTCAAGGTCCCCTCTGGCGCGCTCTTCCGGCAGGGTCAGCAATGGGCCACCTTTGTCGTCACCAACGGCCGCGCGCAGTTGCGCCCGCTCGAAGTGGGCCGGTCGAGCGGAACCGAAACGCAGGTCCTGCAGGGGCTACACGAGGGGGACACACTCATCCTGTACCCCGGGGACCGCGTCGGCGATGGGCAGCGCGTCCGCACGATCAAGATCTGACTCGCTGAACTTCGTTAGGTCCAACGGCCGGCCCTCACACAGGGCCGGCTTGCCGAACGTCTCGAGCCGATGGCCCAGTGCATGGGCCAGCGTGAGGAGAAACCGGTTGTGCGGGACCTTCTCGAAGCGGAGCGACCGCCCCAGACTCAAGCCGCCCCCACCGCCCACCAGCACAAAGGGAATGTCGTTTAGAGTATGCGAGTTGCCTTTGCCCAACTCGTTGGTCCAAACGACCAGAGTGTGGTCCAGCAGGCTGCCTTCGCCGCCCGGCTCGGGCGTGGCCGCCAATTGCTCGAGCAAGTAACGGAGCTCGCCGCAGAACCACGCGTTGATCTGAACCAGTTTCCGTTGCGCGACCTGGTCCTGGTCCGGCTCGTGGGAGAGGGTGTGATGGCTGTCGGCGATGTCCAGCCAGCGCATCCGAGCTTGCCCGACCGATTTGGTGTACTGCAGCGTGGCCACGCGCGCCATGTCGTTGGCAAAGCTGTTGACCAATAGGTCCACCTGCATCCGACTCAGCCGCGGCACGTTGTCGTTCTGGTCCGCCACCCCCTCATCGAGCCGCGGCGGGGCGGCGTGCCGCGGCCGGTCCCGATCCGCGGCCAACTCTTGCTCCATGCGCCGGACCAGGGCCTGGTGTTGCTCGAGCATCGGGCGGTCCTGCGCGCCGATCAGGTGACCCACCTTCTTCAGATCGGCCTGCACGTCGTCCAGGATGCTCACCAAGTGTTCCCGGTCTTGCTGCTGGCCATAAAGCTTGCGATACATCTGGTACGGGTCCGATATCGGAGCCACGGGCTGGTTCGGACCCGCGTAAGACATGCGCGTCCAGGGATCCGCGCGGTCCGTGACCCCCACGCCAAACTCGAGGGAACCGAAGCGGGTGCGCGTCTCCTGGTGCCGCTGCAGGAAGTTGCGCAGCTCTTGGTCGATCGAGATGCCGCTCGCCCAACCCGCAGGCGTGTGCGACCCGCCCTGGATGTTGCCCGGAAACAGCTCGATGCCCGTCAGCAAACAGCTCATCCCGCGCATGTGGTTGTCGCCATCGCCCCGCACCTTGTTGCACAACCCGTGCAACACCAGCAGCCGATTCCGAAACGGCTCCAACGGCGCCAAGATCTCCCCCAGCTCGAAGTCGGATCCGGTCGCCTCCGGCCAGAAGGCCGACGGAATCGTCCCGTTGGGCGTGAACATAATCACCAAGCGCTGCCGCGGCCGACCCGGTGCGCCCAAACCGAGGCTGGGCAAACCCACCAGGAATGGCCACGTGGCCGTCGAGAGACCTAAGCGCTTGAGGAAAAGACGACGATCGAGGGCGTTCATGTTGTGTCAGGGTCGTGAGGCGCCGGCTCCAGGCCGTGCCCGGCAGCCGCAGCCACCATCTCAGCTAGAGAATTAACCGACCAAATAGTAGCCGTGCTGGGGCGGTCCGGCCAACGGCGGCGCCGCCGGCGGTGGCGCCGGCGAGCGCTGGGCAAAGTTTATCCTTGAGCCTCAGCGGGTGCGGTCTTCACTCTGCTGCGCAAACATTTGGGACGCGCGCATGGCGATCAAGCAACTGACGGAGGCGCAGGTCCGGGACTGGACCCTCGAGCAGAAAGATCGGTGGTGGTACGACAACGTGTGGCGCGGCGACATGCCGCAACTCACGATTCGATCCGCTCTCACGGGGATGATGCTGGGGGGCTTGCTCTCGCTGACGAACCTGTACGTAGGGGCCAAGACGGGTTGGACATTGGGTGTGGGGATTACGTCGGTGGTTTTGGCGTTCGCCATGTTCAAGGTGCTGGCCAATATCGGGCTGGGCCGGGAGTTCACCATCCTCGAGAACAACGCGATGCAGTCGATCGCCACCGCGGCCGGCTACATGACCTCGCCCATGATCTCGAGTCTGGCGGCCTACATGTTGGTCACCAACTCGGTCGTGCCGCTCTCGCAAACGATCGTGTGGATCATCGTCATTTCCTTGTTGGGCGTCCTGTTCGCATTTCCGCTGAAGCGACGCTTCATCAATGACGAGCAACACCCCTTTCCCGAGGGACGCGCGGCCGGCATCGTGATGGACGCGCTGCACACCAGCGAAGCGGCTGCCGGTATGCTCAAGGCCCGATTGCTGGTGATCAGCGGCGTGCTGGCTGCCGGGGCCAAACTGCTGCAAAGCCATACCATCATGGCCAAGCTCAAGCTGGCGGCCCTCACCATCCCTGAGTACTTGGACACCTGGCTCTACAAGCTGTGGACGCCGACACTCAAGGGCGTGCCGCTGCGGGAACTGACCGTGCGGCCGGACACCGATTTCGTGATGATGGCCGCCGGGGGACTGATGGGCATCCGGACCGGCGTGTCGTTGTTGATCGGGGCGGTGCTCAACTACGTGGTCATTGCGCCGCTGGTCATTGCGGCCGGCGACATTCAAGGGCGCGAGGTGGAAGGCATCATGACCTACGGCTTTCGCCCCATCACCACCTGGTGCCTCTGGGGCGGCGTGGCGATGATGACGACGTCGTCCTTGTACGCCTTCTTCGCCAAGCCGCAGATCTTGATCGGGGCGTTCCGCGGTTTGTTCCGGCGCCGACAAGCCGCAGCGAAGGCACAGAACGACGTGCTGCGGCACATCGAGTTGCCCATGAGCGTGTTTGTGGTGGGGATTCCGTTGGTGGGAGCGGCGGTGGTGTTGATCGGGCATTGGTTTTTCGGAGTTGGGTTGGGGTTGGGGGTGATCGCCGTGCCGCTGATCTTCATCTTCACACTGATCGGGGTGAACTCGACCGCCTTGACCTCGATCACGCCCACGGGGGCGATGGGCAAACTGACCCAGTTGACCTTCGGCGTGCTGGCGCCAGGCAACATTACCACCAACCTCATGACCGCGGGCATCACCGCCGAGGCCGCGAGTAACGCCTCGAACTTGCTGATGGATATCAAGCCCGGCTACATGCTCGGCGCCAAACCGCGCCAGCAAGCCATCGGCCATGTGTTGGGTATCTTCGCTGGCGCCCTCGTCTCCGCGCCGGTGTTCTACATCGCCTTCCTCCACCAAGGCCCGGCGAACCTCATCAACGACCAGTACCCCATGCCCGCCGCCACCGTCTGGCGTGCCGTCGCGGAACTCCTGACCCAGGGCCTCTCGAACCTTCCGATGTCCGCACGCTGGGCCGCCCTGATCGGGGCGTTGCTCGGCTTGGCACTCGAGGTCGCCCGAGTCGCCTCGCGCGGGCGCTTCTGGCTCTCGGGGGTCGGCATCGGGCTGGCGGCGGTCATCCCGTTCAACACCTGCTTTGCCATGTTCCTCGGCTCGTTCTTCTTCTGTTTGGCGGCGCGCGCCTTCAACGACGAGAAGTCCGCCGCCAACCGAATCATCGTGCAAAACCAAGAACCGATCTGCGGCGGCATCATCGCCGGCGGCGCTATCATGGGCATCAGCGTCATCCTCCTCGAGAACTTCGTGTTCGCCGAGTAGAGCCCAGCCGGCGTAGCCGGTCGAGCGGTTGACCATGCCGAGTGCTTAACCGTATGGCGATCTTAACGACCTTGTTTGGCGAATCACCGTTCGGCATGCTCGCGGCCCACGCCCAACGCGTGCACGGCTGCGTGCGCCTCCTGAGGGATTTGTTTCGGTACCTCGAGGCCAACGACCCGCCCGGCCTCCTGCGGGTGGCGGAGCAGATCTTCGCCCTCGAAACCGAGGCGGACCGGCTCCGGAACCGGCTCCACGAACTGCTGGCCGCGAAGGCGCTCCTGCCCATGCGGAAGGAAGACCTGTTCCAGGTGCTCGAGCAGCAGGACACCTTGGCCGATCTCGCGGAGGAAATCGCAGGGCTGCTCACATGCGGTCTGCAACCCCTGCCGTCCGAGCTCATGCACGAGGTTCAGCAGTATCTCGATCGGGTGTTGCGGAACTGCGAGCTGGTGGAGGGCATCCTGTCAAAGCTCGAGCTGCTGGTCGAGTCCTCGTTCGGCGGCCGCGATGCCCTGACGGTCTCGCGGCTCATCACCGAACTGGCGGAGCGCGAGGACGACCTCAAGCCACAACAGATCGGGCTATCCCGCCGGTTGCTCGCCGCCGAGCCGCCGCTAGGTCCGGTCCAGGCCCTCTTGTGGCTTCAGGTCATCGGACACCTGGCCGGCCTCTCCAAGGGTGCCGACCGAACCGGCAACGGCATCCGCCTGACTCTCCAGATCAAGTCCGACAAATAAACGCGCATGTTTTCGTGGTTCTTTGAGACGCCGATGCCTCACGGGCAGGTGCTTTTGGCGCTGGGCTTGTTGTTTGGCTTCTACATGGCCTGGAGCATCGGCGCCAACGATGTGGCCAACGCCATGGGAACCAGCGTCGGGTCCGGCGGCTTGACCCTGCGGTCGGCGGTCCTAATTGCGGCCGTGATGGAACTGGCCGGCGCGGTGTTGGTCGGCAGCCATGTCTCGGAGACGGTGCGGGGTAAGATGTTCGACCCGACGCTCTTCGAGCCGCTGCCGTTGGTCTTGGGCTTCTTGGCGGCCTTGCTGGCAGCCGCCGTGTGGCTTCAGTTCGCTACCTGGTTCGGCTGGCCCGTCTCGACCACGCACTCGATTGTGGGGGCGGTGGTGGGCATCGGCGCGGTGGTGGGCGGGGTCGAGGCCGTGAAATGGGGAAAGGTCGGCGAGATCGTCTTGTCCTGGGTGACCTCGCCATTGTGCGGGGGCCTGATGGCGTTCGCCCTGTTCGAGATCATTCAGAAGACCATCATCGACAGCAAGCATCCCCTCCGACAGGTCTACCGGTTCATCCCCTTCATCGTGTTCTACGTCGCGTTCATCTTGTGCCTAGTCATGGTCTGGAAGGGACTCAAGAACCTGAACCTCGACCTCGACTTGGGCGGTGCCCTGGCCGTTTCCACCGTCGCAGGACTGGTGGCGGCGGGGTTGTCGGTGTTCTGGGTGCGGCGGCTCCGCCTGCGGCACGAACGAGAACGCCGCGAGCTGAAGATCGAGCTCGAACAGGATCGGACGGAAGGTATCCCCTTCGTCCGCAAGCAACATCGTGCCGAACCCGCGCCGGTCGCGGAACTGCGACCCGCCCTGGCACCGGGCTCTGACCTGCCCATGCGGCGCTGGGAGCATCGGCGCGAGTTCGAGTTCGCTCGGGTGGAAAGCGTGTTCACAACCCTCCTGATCGTCAGCGCCTGCTTCCTGGCCTTTGCTCATGGCGCCAACGACACCGCCAACGCCATCGGCCCGTTGGCCGCCATCTTGGCCATCCTGCGCACCGGCGTCGTGGACCTGCAAGCCGCCGTGCCGCTGTGGCAGTTGGTTCTGGGCGGAGGCGGGATCGTCCTGGGCCTAGCCACTTGGGGTTACAAGGTGATCGAGACCATCGGCAAACGTATTACGCCCTTGACACCCTCGCGCGGCTTCGCCGCCAACCTCGGCGGCGCCACCACCATCGTGCTCGCCAGCCGACTGGGCTTTCCCATTTCCACCACGCACACCCTCGTGGGCGCGGTCCTGGGCATCGCGCTGGCGCGCGGTCTTGAATACCTCAACCTCCGCATGGTCCGCGATATCGTGATTTCCTGGATCGTTACCATTCCCGCGGGAGCCTTGCTGGCCGTCTTGATCTACTACATCTTGGGCCGAATCTTCCTCCCGGACTGAACCTCCCGCCGCCACCACGCAGCAGTCACCGCAAGACCCGACCGGTCGAGGTCAGCAAAGCCCATCCCCCCAACCCCCAACCCCGAACCGGGGGACCGGGCACTGGCGCTGCCGGGACGCGCACGGTTCTTTTCTGCTGGAGTGCGCGGTAAGAGCGTTGGGCCTGAGCCACGCGTGTTAGGGCTACTCGATCGAGGGCCAGCCCCTCGCCTCAACTGCCGTCGAAGGCGTCGCGGAGCAGGGCGATACTCTTGGGCACCGCGGTGTCCGGGGCTTCCTTGCCCTCCATCTCGAGGGAGACGTAGCCGGCGTAGTTGACGTGGGCCAAGATGCGCGCAATCCGTCGATAATCGAGGTCGAGCGTGTACCACTCGCCGCCGCCGGGGTAGGTCTTTGCCTGGACAAAGACCGTCTTTGGGGCAATTAACTCGAGCTTGTCGTAAGGGTCTTCGAGGAAATTGCCGGTGTCCATCAACAACCCAAGCCACGGCGAGTCGAACGCCTGCGCGATGCGCAGTTGGCCTTCGGGTGTGCTGGTCAGTCCCCAGTGGTTTTCGAGCGCCAAGATCACCCCGCAAGCCTCCGCCTTCGGCAGACACCGCGCGATGCTGTCGATGCACCACTTGAACCCGTCCTCCTCGGTGTGGCCCGGCAACACCGGTTCGAGGCCGCGCGCCTTCATCAGGTCGTCGAACGACCGAATGGTGTTCCAACGACCCGAGTTGAGCCGGATGCACGGAATCCCCAACTCGTACGCGATCTCGATGCACTTGTGGGTGTGCTCGATTTGTTGTCCCCGATACTCCGGGTCCGGATCGACAAAGTCCTGGTGAATCGAAAACGCCACCAGATCCACTCCCCGCATGAACGCGTGTCGCTTCAGCCGCCGCAAGTAGGCGCGGTGGTCCGGTTGCAGCGGATCGCGCTCGGCGATGTCCATCTGCCGATGCAAGATGTCCACCCCTTCCACCCCGAGCGCAGCCGCCTGGTCGATGACCGTCTCGATCGGGACCCTGGCGGATCGGAAATGCCAGTAAGAGTAGCTCGAGATGGCCAGCTTGACCCGCGGCTTCACCGCGGCCGCTGGGGCCGCGGCTAGCGGCGCGCTGCGAGCGAGGGTGTACCCGGCTGCGCCCAAGGCGGCGCCGGACAGGAAAGAACGGCGGTTGGATTTCATGTCGAGAGACGTTTATGACTGCCGTCGCAGAACGGCGCACCCTGGGTGTGCTTGCAGGCGCACCAAGCCACCACCTTGGCCTGGGCAACGTCGACCGGGAGCGGGGCGAACTCGGTCCCGGCGTGCGAGCCGTCGCAGAAGGGTTGCCGCGCCGAACGCCCGCAGGAGCACCAGGCATAAGTGCCCGGGGCAGTCTGTTGGACAATCGGCGATTTTTGGGGGATCTGAGGTGTGCTCATGGTTTGGGCGATCGGGTTTTGCGTTGGGGCTGGACTTTAGCGGCGACCTTAAGTCGCAGCGCGTTCAGCCGGATGAAGCCGGTGGCATCCCCCTGGTCGTAGGCCTTGGTGGGGTCAGCTTCCATGGTGGCGATCTGCGGCTGGTAAAGGCTCACCGGCGACTTGCGCCCGGCGACCATCAGGTTGCCCTTGTAAAGTCGGACCCGCACGGTGCCCGTAACGTGTTTCTGACTCTCGCTCACCAGGGCCTGCAAGGCCAACCGCTCCGGCGAAAACCAGTACCCGTAATAGACCAACTCCGCATAGCGCGGAATGAGCGAATCGCGCAGATGCATCACCTCCCGATCCATCGTCAGACTTTCCATCTGCCGGTGCGCAAAGTGCAAAATCGTGCCCCCCGGAGTCTCGTACACGCCCCGCGACTTCATCCCCACGTAGCGGTTCTCGACCATGTCCACGCGCCCAATGCCGTGCTTGCCGCCCAACCGGTTGAGTGTTTTCATCACCCCATAGGGCGTCAGGACCTTGCCATTGACCGCCACGCACAGGCCCGCGCGGAACTCGAGCGTCACCAACTCGGCCTTGTCCGGCGCGTCCTCCGGCGCCACACTCAGCTTGAACATGTCCTTGTTCGCCGGCGCGAACGCGTCCAGCCACGGATCCTCCAGGATCCCCGCCTCGAACGATATGTGCAGGAGATTCCGATCCATCGAGTAGGGTTTCTTGGCCGATGCCTGCACCGGAATCCGCTTCTCCTCGCAATACGCAATCATCTCCGCGCGCCCGGGGAATTCCTCGCGAAAGGAGACGTCCCGCCACGGCGCAATCACCTGCAAGTCCGGCGCCAACGCCGCCGCGGTCAGCTCGAACCGTACTTGGTCGTTGCCCTTTCCGGTGGCCCCGTGCGCCATCGCATCCGCGCGCTCCCGCTGGGCAACCTGGATCATGCCCTTGGCAATCAGCGGCCGCGCAATGCTCGTCCCCAAATAATACTGGCCTTCGTAGATCGCCCCCGCCTGGATCATCGGGAAAATAAAATCCCGCGCGAATTCCTCCCGCAGGTCCTCCACATAGAGCCGAGCGGCGCCCGTCCGCAGGGCCTTCGCATCGAGCCCCTCGAGTTCCTCCCCCTGGCCAATGTCCGCGCAGAACGCAATCACCTCCGCCTGATACTTGTCCTTGATCCAGGACAAAATCACCGAGGTGTCTAGACCGCCCGAATAGGCCAACACGATTTTCATGGCGTGATTAATCAGCAAGCGGCGCGCGACGCCAAGCGGAAAATCCGCGCCCGGCTTACGGATGAGTCACTGAGATAGACGACAACTCGGCGGCAGGGCGCGCAGTCCTCTGCGCGCCGCGGCTTGCTGTGTCCACAGTGGTTTACGGCGCGCAGAGGACTGCGCGCCCTACCCGCAATGGGTCGTCGATCCCGACCTCTCATCAGTAAACCGTCGCGGGCGGCGCCACAAGAACCTCCGGCCCAGCGCGGCGTAAGGCCTCGACGAGGTCGGCCGGAGCGGCGCTGTCGGTCACAATCACCTGAACCGCCGCCAACTCGCAAAGAAAGGACATCGACTTGCGCCCCACTTTGGTGTGGTCGAGACAGAAGATGACCCGCTGCGCCGCTCGCAACATGGCCCGCTGGATCTCGATCAACAAACCGTGCGAGTTGGTGATACCCTCCGGCGTGATCCCACCCGCACTCATCACCGCCACATCGGCGTGCATCCGCCCCAGCGACTCGACTGCCAACGGCCCCACCAAGACCCCCAACCGCGGGTAGACCACCCCACCCGATAACACCAACTCGACCAAGTTCGACGAAGCGTAAAGGTTAGCCACCGGCAGCGAGTTGGTAATGATCTGAGGCCGGTGATCCTCGAGGTACCGCGCCACATGATACGCCGTCGTGCCCGCATCCACGATCACCGACTGCCGCGGTTGAATCAGCCCGGCACAGGCCCGACCGATTGCCTCCTTCTCCGCCAACTGATGCGTGTCGCGCGAGGTGAAAATGAACTCATCCGACCGCGGATTAATGACCCGCGCACCCCCATGGGTCCGGCGAACGGTGCCGTTGCCCTCGAGCGCCGTCAGGTCCCGACGCACCGTCGATTGCGACGCATCGACCTGGCGCGCCAGCTCCTCAAGTGACGCAAACTCAACCTGTTCGAGATACTCCTCGATCCGACGCTGACGTTCTTCCGGCTGCATCGAAAGTCATCCTTGGAATATTCTGGAAGATTTTGCAAGATAATTACCCAATTCTTGTTGACATTCTTTCAGCCTCCGTCAACATCGCCCCCGGTCATGGTTGCTGCTAAACCAACGTTGCATCGGGCGGTGGTCGAACACTTGGTCCGCCAAGTCGTCTACGAGCGGCTGGGCAAAGCGTTGCCCCGCATGGCTACCGCACCCAATCCGCTGGTGGTCAATGTCAGCGCCCGTCATTGCCACCTCACACCCCAAGCGGTCGAGGCCCTCTTCGGCCCAGGCGCTCAACTCTCGGTGTTCAAGTGGCTGTATCAAGAAGGCCAGTTCGCCGCCAAAGAGACCGTCACCCTCGTCGGACCGCGCAGCCGCGTGATTTCGAACCTCCGGATTCTGGGGCCGTGTCGGAATCTGAATCAGGTCGAACTGGCCTACACGGACGCCGTGGCACTCGGGTTCGACATCCCGCTGCGGCTCTCCGGCAACATCCAGGGCACGCCCGGCTGCATGTTGATGGGCCCGGCGGGCTTCTTCGAGCTCAAGGAGGGTGTCATCCGCGCGCTGCGCCATGTGCACATGAACCCGGCCGATGCGGCCTTCTACGGGGTGAAAGCGGGCGAGTCCATGAAGCTCAACATCGGGGGCCCGTGCGCCATCGCCCTGGACCGTCTGCTCTGCCGCGTCGACCCGAGCTTCAAGCTCGAGGTGCATATCGACACCGACGAAGGCAACGCCTGCAACCTGCAGCCCGGCACACCTTGCGAACTCACCAAATAGCGCCCGGCGCACCTCGTATCCACACCTCCAACTCGACCACTCGCCACTCCACCTGCACCCCCAACTCTGACCCCTGTTTATGAATGAAGCACTCGGCATGATAGAAACCAAAGGCTACGTAGGCGCCGTCGAGGCCAGCGACGCGATGGTGAAGGCCGCCAACGTCGGTCTGGTCAAGACCATCCCCATCGGCGGCGGGCTCATCACCATCCTCGCCAAAGGCGACGTCGGCAGCGTGAAAGCGGCTGTCGATGCCGGCGCCAAAGCCGCCGGTAAGGTGGGCGAATTGATCAGCTCGCACATCATCGCCCGGCCCCACGAGGATCTCCTCAAAGCCTTCTTGGGCGAACCCACTGCCGCCGCGGCCAAGAAGTGACCCGTCACACTCGACCGGCAGGATCGACCACCCCGCAGCTCGGATAACTGGAAATTGGTTATGGCTCAACAAGCGATCGGCATGATTGAAACCAAGGGCCTCTGCGCGCTTCTGGAAGCGAGCGACGCCGCCCTCAAGTCCGCCAACGTCACGCTCGTTGGCTGGGAAAAGATCGGTAGCGGCTACGTCACCTCCTTCTTCCGAGGCGACGTCGCCGCCGTCAAAGCCGCCACCGACGCCGGCGCCGCCGCCGCCGCGCAAGTCGGCCAGGTGGTCAGCGTGCAAGTCATCCCGCGCCCGCACGACGGTCTGGCCACCCTCGGCAAGTGGCTGCAATAGACCGCCCGCCCACTCTAGCCCGGCACCTGGCGCCTTGAAGATCCTCGTCGCTAACCTCGGCTCGACGTCGCTCAAGTGGCGGCTGTTCGAGTTTGCCGCCGGCCAAGAGCGCCTGCTGCATAAGGGCGGCTTCGAGCGAGTGACTGACTACACCCAAGCCATCGAGGGTTGCCTGGCCCAGTTGGTCTCCAGCGGTGCCATCGCCCAAGAAAGCGATCTGGCCGCCGTGGGCTTTAAGACCGTCCTCGCGCGCGGCTTGACCGGTTGCGTGCGCCTCGACGAAGCCGCCCTCGCCGCCATGGAGGCCTGCAACCAGATCGCGCCCGCGCACAACCCGCCCTACGTCAACGGCATCCGCCGGTTCGCAGAGAAACTGCCGGGCAAACCCCTCGTCGGCCTGTTCGAGACCGCCTTCTTCCAATGGGCGCCCGAGGCAGCCATGCGCTATGCCGTCCCCGAGAACTGGCACACCGCCGGGGTGCGCCGCTGGGGTTACCATGGCGCTAGCCACAAATTCATCGCCGAACGCTCCGCCGAGTTGCTCGGTCGACCCGACGTGGCGCGCCGGGCGCAGAACCTCTACCTCGACGCCGGGGCCACACCGGTCGACTCGCCCGACCTGCGCGTCATCTCCTGTCACCTGGGCGGGAGTTCCTCCATCACCGGCATCCGTAACGGCGTCGCGGTCGGCAATAGCCTCGGCCTCAGCCCCCAGTCCGGCCTGCCCCACAACAATCGTGTGGGCGACCTAGACCCCTTCGCCCTCCCCTTCCTCATGCGCGCCACCGGGCTCTCGCTCGACGAGGCCGAGCGCCAGATGTGCCGCGATAGCGGGCTCAAAGGCCTGTCCGGCGTCTCGAACGACGTCCGCGACATCCTCGCCGCGGCAGCCCAGGGCCATCCGCGGGCGCGGTTGGCTTTGGATGTGTTCATCCACGAAATCCGCCGTTGGCTGGGGGCTTATTGGGTGCAATTGGGCGGCGTCGAGGCCGTCGTCTTTACTGCCGGGATTGGGGAGAACCAGACCGAATTGCGCGCTGCGATCTGCGCCGGTCTCGAGGATCTGGGTTTGACGCTCGACCCGGACCGCAACGGGTCCGTCAAGGCCACCGAGGCCGTCATCAGTCGCCCGGACTCTCGAGTCCAGGCCCTCGTGATCCCCACCAACGAAGAACTCGTCGTCGCCCGCGAGACCTACCGCCTCCTCCAAGCTCAACCCGCCTCGACTTAAGTCCGCAAGCTCAACTCTAAACGCACAACCCTGACACACTGACCCTATGCCCCAAGCGATTGGAATGCTCGAAACCCGCGGCCTGGTTGCCCTTGTCGAAGGCGCCGACGCCATGCTCAAAGCCGCCAACGTGGAACTGGCTGGACCCATGACCCAGGTCGGTAACGCCCTGGTCACCGCCGTTGTCGTCGGCGATGTCGCCGCCGTCAAGGCCGCCGTCGACGCCGGCGCGCAGGCCGTCAAGTCCATCCAGGGCGAACTCGTCAGCGTGCATGTCATCGCACGGCCGCATCCCGATGTCGAAGCCGTGATGCCCAAGAAGAAGTGAGTCCGCAGCGCGCGCCTTGGGACGCCGCGGCCTCCGCCTCTCGCCCCCGGCACGCACGCGAACCGCACCACCGCTGCTCTCCGAGCTCGGCTGGCCCCAGCACCGCTTAACGCATGTTCCTCGCCAAAGTCGAAGGCGCCGTGGTCGCCACCAAGAAGGACGCTCACATGGGCGGCCGCAAGCTGCTCCTGTTACGCCCGATGTTAGTCGACGAACAAGACCCCACCCAGTTCCGGCGCGGTGTCAATACCATCGTCGCCGTGGACAGCGTTGGAGCTGGCCAAGGCGAGTTGGTCCTCTTCTGTCAAGGCAGCTCGGCCCGGCTGGCGCCCGGCCTCAAAGATGCCCCAGTCGACGCCGTGGTCATCGGCATCGTGGACACGGTGGACGTGCTCGGGAAAACCATCTACAGCGCGAAATTGTGAGCCTGAACGCCGTGCGCTGAACCGAAACCCAAGCGCTCGAGTTGCGAGGCGCCAACCCCACTTCCCGATCTCCGGCCTATGAGTCAGCCCTCTCCCATCAACGAAACCCTGATCCGCGATGTCGTGGCGGAGGTGCTCGGCCGCCTGGGCAAACCCACGTCCGCCCCCGCTACCGCCCCCGCCGCCCCCAACCCCGCGCGCCCTGAGCCGGGCCCTCCCCCAACCAGCGTCGCGCCGCGCACCCGCGGCCGGTTCGGTGTGTTCTCAGACGCCAACGAGGCCTGTGAGGCCGCCCATCAAGCCTATCTCCAGTTGTCCGCCAAAGGCGTGGCCGGGCGCCAAAAAGTGATTCGGCTCGTCCAAGACATCTGCTACGCCCACGCGGCCGAGTGGGGCCGCATCGAGCTCGAGGAAACCAAGATCGGAAGGCTCGACCACAAGATCGAGAAACTCCAGGGCCAACGCAGCATTCCCGGAGTCGAATTCCTCAACCCCTACGGTCTGAGCGGCGATCACGGTATCACCCTCGAGGAATACGCCCCGTTCGGCGTCATTGGCGCCGTGACGCCCAGCACCCACTCGATCCCCACCATGGCCTGCAATATCATCAGCATGGCCGCCGCAGGCAACGCTGCCGTCTTTAACGCCCATCCCGGCGCCTACAAGTGCGCCGTCATGGCCGCACGCGTCTTTAACCAGGCCATCCATCGCGAGTTGGGCATCGAGAACCTCGCCTGCATCGTCGAACCTCCCACCCTGGATTCCTTCCAGGCCATCGCCCAAAATGACCACGTCAAACTCCTTTGCGTGACAGGCGGTCCCGGGGTCGTCAAGGCAGCCATGGCCAGCGGCAAGCGCGCCATCTGCGCCGGGCCCGGCAACCCGCCTGTCTTGGTCGATGGCACCAGTTGCCTGGACCGCGCCGCCCAATGCGTCGTCTTCGGCGCCGCGTATGACAACAATCTGCTGTGCATTGGGGAGAAAGAGGTCTTCGTGCTCGATCCGGTGTTCGACCGGTTCCTGGCCGCGCTCGAAAAACACGGTGCCCTGCGCCTGAACGCGCCCCAGGTTGACCGCCTCGCCAAGGCGGCCTTCGTCTTCCCGGCCGGCCAAGGCGGCGGCTGCGCACAACCCGCGGTCAACCGCGAACTCATCGGGCGCGACCCGGCCGTCCTCGCGCGCGTCGCTGGGGTCAGCCTGCCGGCCGCCACTCAGTTGCTCTTCGCGGAAACCGCCGCCGACCACCTATTCGTCGAGGAAGAGCAGATGATGCCCTTCTTACCCATCGTGCGCGTCAAGAGCGTCGAGGAAGGCGTGGCGGCGGCCAAGCACGCCGAACACGGCTATAAACACTCGGCCATGATCCATTCGCACGACGTGGCGCACATGACCGCCATGGCCAAGGCTCTCGAGACCACCTTGTTCGTCAAGAACGGCTCCTGCGTGGCCGGCTTGGGCAACGGCGGCGAAGGTTACCCCAACTTCTCGATCGCCACCACCACCGGCGAGGGCATCTGCAACCCGCGCACCTTCACCCGCGTGCGCCGCTGTGTCATGGTCGATAAATTGCGCATCTTCTAGATCCCATGTTTCTCGCCCGCGTCGAAGGCAGCGTGATCGCCACCCGCAAGCACCCTAGCTTCGAGGGTTGGCGCCTCGTCATCTGCCAACCCATCGACGGCGCAGGTCGACCCGAAGGGACTCCCCAGGTCGCCATCGACCCCCACGGCGCCGGCCTCCACGAGCAGGTCATCATCTCTTCCGACGGCCTCGCCACTCGCCAGGCCGTTGGCGATCCCAAAAGCCCAGCCCGCTGGATGATCGTCGGGTTGGTCGACGCGCCATGAGGCTGGGCACCGTCATTGGACGCGTCACCCTGAGCAAGACCATCCCCCAATACGCGGGCGGTCGCTGGCTCCTCATTAGCCCCTTCACGCGCGACCACTTCCAACGCCGGCACCAGCCTCCGCCGGGCCTCAGCCGCGACCCCTCCCTGGTGGCCTACGACAACCTCGGGGGCGGCCTCGGCGACACCGTGGGCTTCGTCGAGGGTCGCGAAGCCGCGATGCCCTTTGACCAACCTACCCCCATCGACGCCATCAACGTGGCCCTGGTGGACGACGTCTTTTATACCCCTGCCACACTCTCTCTACCATGAAACAGGTCTTCAGTCTGCGCGATGTCGAAGAACTGCTCCGCACCGGCGCGGACCTCAGCACCCTGCCCGCGGACGCCATCCTCACACCCTCCGCACGCGACCTGGTCCGCGACACCCTCGAACAGCCGCGCTCACCCAAAACCGTGAAGACCGCCGCCACAACGCCGCCACCCAACCCTTCGGCGCCTGCACCTCAAGCCCTGAACTCCCGCAGCCCCCAAGCCGCCCTCGAGGCCTACTTTCGTTCCGCTCAATGTCTCGAGCTCAAGCAGCAGATCTGCGACATCGGGCGCCGCCTCTGGCAACGGGCCTACGTGGACGGCAACGGCGGCAATATCGCCCTCCGCGTCGGCGAGGACATCGCCCTGTGCACCCCCACCTTGGTCAGCAAGGGATTCATGAAGCCCGAAGACCTCTGCCTGGTGGATTTCGCCGGGAACCAGCTCGCCGGCGCCAAGAAACGCACTAGCGAGATCCTCATGCACCTGCAAATCATGCAGCGCCAACCCAAGGCCCTCGCGACCGTCCATTGTCACCCCCCCTACGCCACTGGCTTCGCCGTCGCCGGCATCGAGCCCCCCACCTGCATGATCCCGGAATTCGAGGTCTTCTGCGCCGTTGCCATCGCCCCCTACCGCACCCCCGGCACACCCGAGATGGGCCAACTGGTCGCCGACCTGGTGGACAAACACAACACCATCCTCATGGCCAACCACGGCGTCGTCTCTTGGAGCCATAACAGCGTCGAGGATGCCTACTTCAAAATGGAGATCCTCGAGGCCTATTGCCGAACCGTCCTGGTCACCGCCCAACTCGGACGTCCCCCGCAAACCATCTCCCCAACCCAACTCCAAGACCTCCTCAAAATCAAACAGGGACTCGGCATCCCCGACCCACGCCACGGCCTCAAAGAATGCGAACTCTGCGATAACGACGAGTGGCGCCCAGGCGTTGAGTGTGCCATCCCACCCAAACCCGGCCCCGCAACCGGCCCTGACCCCGACGCCGAGGCCGCTGTCCAGGCCATCACCGACCAAATCCTGGCCCAGCTCAAGTGAAGCCTCGCCCATGAAGGTCTGTATCATCGGCGGCGGCGGCCGGGTCGGCGCCAGCGCCGCCTTCGCGCTCCAGTGCGGCGGCGTCGTAGCCGAGATTCAGTTGCTGGATGCCAACTCGACCCAGGCCGAGGGCGAAGCCCTGGACCTTCTGCACGGCGCCGCCCTCGCCGCCGATCAACGCCTGTACGCCGCCGACTACTCCCGCGCCGCCGATAGCGACCTGTTCGTCATCACTGCCGGCCTGCGCCGTCAACCCGACGAGTCCCGACTCGATCTCCTGCGCCGAAACGTCGCCCTCTTCCTCCAGATCCTCGACCGACTCAAGGCCGCTAACCTCCGGCCAGAGGCCCAGGTGTTGGTCGTCTCCAACCCTGTGGATGTCCTCACCCAACTGGCCTTCCGATACCTCGGGCTGCCCTGGCACCAGGTCTACGGTTTAGGCACCCTCCTCGACTCCGCTCGCCTCAGCTCGCTCATCGCCGAACAATTGCGCTTGGCTCCCACCCAAGTCAAAGCCCTCGTCCTGGGCGAACACGGCGATTCTATGGTCCCCATCTGGTCCAGCGCCACCGTCCAAGGCTTGCCGTTGTCTAGCCTCCCCCAATGCACCCCCAGCTTCCAAACCGCCATCTTCGATCGCACCAAGGGTAGCGGCGCTCAAGTGATCCGGCTCAAGGGCGGCGCCGGCTGGGCCGTGGCCCTCGCCATCCGCGACGTCGTCCATGCCGTCGCCCTCGACCAGCACCGGCTCCTGCCCGTCTCCTCGCTCCTTCAAGGCGCCTATGACCTGCGCGACATCTGCTTGAGTGTGCCCACGGTGATGGGCCGCAGAGGCCTCGAACGCCACCTCGAACTCAAGCTCTGGCCGAAGGAAATCACCGGTCTCCAAAACTCCGCTCGCGCACTCCGCAATACCCTCACCCAACTCCCGGCCCGTGACTAAGTCGCTCGACACGAAACTTGGGCAAATCAAGGCCGATCGCGCCGCTCGCACCTTCGTCATCGCCGACGCCAAAGACCCCGACATGGCCTTCGGCATCCGCGCCCCAGGGCCGCGGTCCTACCTCTCGACCCAAGGGGCGCGCCCGGCGCAATTCTCGCCGGAGCTCTGGACCCGTGAAGAATTCGGTTACCGGAACCTGCCCGAGTTCCTCGACATCATCCGCGAGGTGGTTCAGCAGGGCCTGGTGGACATCCTGCTCATGTCCGCCTACGTCAACGACCTCCTCACCCTCAAAGAGGGCCTGTTCCGCAGCAGCCACGTCACGCCCGCTGCCCGCGCCAACGATACCACCGATGTCTGGGCCGCCCGCCACGGCTCCTACACCCAAGCGCCAGCCCAACCCTTCCGTACCGCGACCATCGACCAGATCCAATGCGGCCTCATCCAGTGTGACCGCACCGCCCCACAGTTCCCCGGCGCCAATCTCGGCCTCTACAGCGTGACCTTCGTCAATCAGCTCGAGCCAGACCGCCAAACCCTCCTCGCCTTTAAGCAATTCCGCGAGGAAGCCGAACGTAAAGGGTTCCGTTACTTCCTCGAAGTGTTCGATCCGAACGTCCCCAGCGGCGTCCCTGCCGATAAACTCGGCGAGTTCATCAACGATAACATCCTCCGCAGCCTCGCCGGTGTCCCCGAGGCCGGCCGCCCCCTCTTCCTCAAGATCGTCTACCACGGCCCTCGCGCCATGGAGGAACTGGCCCAGTACGACCCGAACCTCGTCGTCGGCATCTTGGGCGGCAGCGCCGGAACCACCCGCGACGCCTTCCAACTCATCCACGACGCCCAGAAGTACGGCGCCCGCGTTGCCCTCTTCGGCCGCAAGATCAACCACGCCGAGCACCAACTCGCTTTCATCGAGATGCTCCGACTCATCACCGACGGACGCATCTCGCCCACCGAAGCCGTGCGTGCCTACCATGGCGTGCTCCAAGCCCAAGGCATCCGCCCCCACCGCACCCTCGAACAGGACCTCGAGCTCACCGACCCCGCCATGAGCTACGGCTCGAGCGCCGCGCGCACGCGCGTCCCGCTCGCCCAACCGCCACCGCAGCCGCCTGCCCCCTTCTCCCAGCCCAGGCCCGCCACGCCAGCATCCACAACCGATCCGCAGCCGGCCGCGGCCAACCGCTCATCCTCCCTCCCCGCCTGGCCCCTCCTGCCCAACGGCCGACCGGACTTTGCGCGCATGACCTCCGACGAGCGCCGCGCCTACGATGCCCACCGGCTCCGGCGCCAATTCGGTTAATGCGGCAGTGTGCGCTGTCCACTGCGTTGCGCGACTACTCCGCCGCGGGCACCTCGCCCTTGCGGTAGCTAGCTAGGGTCTTAGCCAACTCCTCTTTCATGGGTCCCGAGGCGAGCCGCACGGCCCGCTCCTGGAGCTCGATGGCTGCCGCATGCTGATCTCGCATGAACAAAACCCGCGCGAGCGTATCGAGGATGGCAGGGTCTTTGCCTTGCGCCGCCTCGTTGGCTCGGCGGGCGATCTTCTCCACCAGTTTGAGGTCGCGCTGTTTGAGCTTCGGATCGGTGGCGATCTGCCAGGCAAGTTGGTTTTGCAGCATGGCGTTGCGCGGCTGGGCATCGCTCAACTGCTCGGCCAGTTGAAATGCAGCGGCGTAATCCTGCTGACCCACGAGCAGGTTGAAGCGCATGACGCCTAGCCCTTCGCGTTGTTCGGCGGTCATCAGCGCCTCGGCCTCGGACAGCTTGGCCTTAGCGACGGCCCAGTTCTCGTCCTGCATGGCGCGGCTCAACTCCTGCCACAGGGTGCGCAGTTTCCCCTCGTTTTGCTGCTGCTTGACGTAATCGGCAGCCGCTTGATCGACGTCGAACTTGCCCGCGAGCACCGCCTCGATCAACGCCGGCTTGAGCTGCATCGGATGCCCAATCCAAGCCAACCGCCCTTGGGGATCGACCAGGAAAGCGCTGGGGATGCCGTTGCGCCCGACAGCCGCCATCCAGCTCTCCGCCATGCGGCCGTTGGGGTTGCCCTGCTTGTCGTCGAGGGCAACCCGATAGGTCATCTGGTCCCCCATCTTCTTGATGAACGGCTCGACCAAGCTCTCGTCGCGCTCCCAACAATCCTGGCCGATGACGACCAAGCCCTGGTCCTTGAACTGGTGGTGCAACTCGTTGAGGTGAGGAATCGAGACCCGACAAGGGCCGCACCACGTCGCCCAAAACTCGACGAGATACGCTTTGCCCCGCTCGAACTCCTTGACCGGCTCGCCTTGCACCCAGCGGCCGGTCTGCAGTTTAGGGGCGGCGCTGCCCACGGTCAGGGCGGGCTCGGCCGCCTGAGCCAGCGCTGCGGCGAGCGCCAGCCCCATCCATTGGGTCGTTCCATGCATCATGGTCAGTTTCATGTTCAGTTGCGCGGGGAGGTTCTAGGGCTGCGCCGAAATCCCCCGAAGACACCGGCACAGGCAACCCACCGGACCGAGGCACAGCTCGGCTTGGGTGGTTCGCTGAACTACTTCATAAGCATCTATGCTCCGAGTCCAACACCGCCGCAAGCCCGAAGTCGCGCTCGAGCACGGCGACACACCAGGCGCCGTCCTCCGCACCCAACGCGCTCGCAAATAAGCCGGGCGTGGGCTCGAATGCCCACGACCGGCTTGGCGAATGGCGGAGGTGCAGCGGCCCGACCGTCAGGGGTCGGGGCTCGCGTCCTCTGGCGATCAGCTACCGAGCACTGGCGGAGTCTTCAGGATGTCGAACTGGCTCGGCATGGGGGGCTTGAGCGTCCGGAACTCGCCATATGTCATGGCCGCGGGATTGCGGTAGACCTCGGCCGGACCGTACTCGAAGGTCGAGTTGAGCACGCTGTCCCAGTCCAGGCCGTTACCGCTGTAGGCGGCCTCGCGCCCCATGATGGCGGTAAGGGTGCTGTCGGTGACGTTCTTGGTCTCGTTGAGTTCGGTGCCGTTGACGATGGCGTTGATCAGGGCGATGTGTTCCTGGGTGTACGGATCGCCGCTCTGGAGCCGCAGGCTCGAGCGCCAGCGCGCAGCGCCTTTGGCCCGGATTTCGCCGCTCGGGTTGGAAACGCCGTTGGTGCCATGCACCGCCTCGCTGACGGACGACCAGCCGCGTTTGATCTGGCCGCAGTAGCTGTACATGCGCACGCCACTGGCGTACTCGTACTCGATCGCGAAATTATCCCAAATCTCGCCCGATTGATCGCCCAACTGCTGCCGCGCACCCAAGCCCCAGCAGCGCGCGGGATGATCGTTCATGATCCAGTTGCACACGTCGAGGTTGTGGACGTGTTGTTCGCAGATATGATCGCCGCACAGCCAGATGTAGTGGTACCAATTGTAGATCTGCTTCTCGAGTGCGGTACTGCCCCGCTCGCCCCGGTGCCAGATCGGTCCTCCATTCACCCAGTAGGCGCGCAGCGTGACGATGTCGCCAATGGCGCCGTCCTGCAGCCGCTTAATCGTGTCCACATAGCCTGCCTGGTGACGGCGTTGGGTGCCGGCGGCGACCTTGAGGCCTTTCTGGTCGGCCAACTGCCCCGCCGCGTACATGATCCGGCAGCCGGGCCCGTCCACGGCGACTGGTTTTTCCATGAACACATGTTTGCCCGTGTCGATGCAGGCCTTGAAGTAGGCCGGGCGGAACCCTGGAGGGGTGGCCATGATGGCGTAATTGACGCCCGGCACCTGGAGCGCCTTCTGGTAGGCATCGAACCCGATGAAGCACTTGTCTTCGGGCACGCCGAAGGCATCGGTGCCGCGTCGCGCCCGGTCGGGGAAGATGTCCGCGACGGCTAGGATCTTGCCTTCCACGCCGACCGCTTTGGCGGCGTCGAGGAAGTTGCGCCCCGCTCCGCCGCCCCGCCCGCCCATCCCGATGACGACAGCGTTGATGGGCGGCTTGGCCTGGGCGTGCAGGATGGCGGGGAAACTCGCCGCCGCCACGGCGCCGGCCGTGGCCAGGGAGGAGTTTCTGAGAAACTCGCGGCGCGAGACAGAGGCTGAGTGGTTTGCTTGCTGATGGGTAGTCATGTGATGTGGGCTACAGTTCAGTCGGGTTTAGTGAACGGAGGGCAACACTCGTTGTCCCCCGAAAAGCGTTCGCTCTGGGTCCGGCACAGGGCTAGGTAAGCTCCGCCGCGCCTGCGCCTGTAGCGCCGGTTTTCCAACCGGCACGTGGGCGGTGGCCGACTAGAAAGTCGGCGGTACAAGGCAGTGTTCGACGGCAGGTCTGCGGCGGACAGGCGGGACGCCTGTCCCACTACGGTGCGGTTACCCTGAAAGTCGGTAGGGCGCGGTGTCCCCACCGCGCCGGCGGCGGCCTGCGGAGAGGCCGCCCCACCTTTCATGCGAAGTCGTATCCCAGAATGGGATGGGGGATTCATGGGTCAGGGTCAGGGTCAGGGCGAGAGGCCTGGCCTGTCAGACGGCTGAAAGTGTGGGCGAGAATGGACATGGGCGCGTCCCAATGAGGGTGAAAGCTCAAGACCACTGCCAGGGCGAGCGCACCGGCCGGAGCTTGAGATGGCGATTGGCCTCGGCGTCGCCAGCGAACCGTTCCTTGGCCGGGTCCCACTTGAGCGGGCGCGGGAACCGCGTGGCGATGTCGCTGAGGTGGCAAAGGACATCCGCCTGAACGGCGTCCTCGATCGGGCAGATGGCGGGCTGGCGGCTGCGGATCGAATCGAGGAAGTTGCGCACGTGGTTCGAGCTCTGAATCAGGCGCAGATCGTTCCCGCCAAATTTCTCCTCGACGAGCCGCTCCGGCGAGGTGCGGATTTGCGACCGATCCACCAGCACCCAACCTTCGCTGCCCTCGAAGGCGGTGCCGTGGTCGATGATCTTGCCATACTTCTGCTCCCAACCGCTAAGGTCGTTCATGGGCGTCACCTGATCGTAGCCGTTGCGCACGCCGCGGTACACGAGTCGGACCCCGTCGGCGAAGGCGAAGTTGACGTCCCAGGCAATCGAGGTATTGCACGCGCCGGCCTCGGGGAAGACGCCTTGGCCAATGACCTCGAAGGGCTTGCTCATCATCGCCGGGTGCCCCCAATAGGCGATGTCCAGCGGATGCACGCCCCAACCGGCAATGAACCCCAAAGCGTAATCGTAGTTGAACCACCAGGTCTTCCACGAGCCGGCCGGGTCGTTGTCGAAGCATTTGCCCGGGGTGTAGGGTTTCTCGAGAGCCGGACCCAGCCACCTGTCGTAGGCGAGGTCAGCCGGGGGCGCCAGCGGCTCGGTCGAACCGCCCGGCCGGCTGGCCACGCACCAGACGTTGATCTGCTGCAGTTTGCCGATGCGGCCGTTGCGGACCAGTTCGCAGGCGAGGCGGAACTGGCTGCCGGATCGCTGTTGGGTCCCGAACTGGAAGATGCGCTTCCGCCGCTGGCAGAGCCGGCGCAGGAGTTGATCTTCCTGGACGGTCATGCCCATCGGCTTCTCGAGGTACATGTCCTTGTTCGCCCGGGCGGCCGCCGCGGCCACAGGCACATGCCAATGATCCGGTGTCGCGATCAGGACCGCATCGAGGTCCTTGCGAGCCAGCAACTGGCGGTAGTCACGATACGTGGCGCAAGCGGTGTCCTGGTACTGCTGGTTGATCTGGTTCACCGCTGCGTCCAGGTTGCGCTTCGCCACGTCGCAGGCGGCCACGACGCGACAATCGTTTTGCCGGAGGAAGTTGCCCATCACACCCCGCCCCTGCGGCCCCACGCCGATGCAGCCGACCTGAATCCGGCTGTTGGCTGAGGTTTGGCCACCTTGGCCTAAGGCGCACGCGGGTACGAGCGTGGGGCAGGCCGACGCGGCCAGCGCGACCGTCAGGTTGTGCTTGAGAAACTCGCGGCGGGTGATGGATGTTTTCATCGCTAAAAGAGTCAGTTGCTTTGCTGGCGTTGTTCTACCATACCCGCCCGAACCCTGACATCAGAAACTTCACGCCATCGGCCGGTCGCCGTGCAGAGGTCTGGTCAGCGCTCGACCGTGGGCGGTCCAGCCCACGGGTCCTACACCCCTCAAGAGTCGGTTCAACCAGAGAATACCGGCAACGGGGGCGCGGGGTTCAGGCGAGCCCGATTCAACGCTCAGCCGGCCTCCGCATCTTCCGTGCTCAACACTCCCTTCTCCTTGTCGGTGCTCGCTACCTTCTTTTCTGGAGCTCGCGACGAATCCAAAGCGGATCGCGGCGCATGTCGAGAATCGCATACACATATGCAGTCTGGCGCTCGACTTCATAATAGATGCCAAAGGGAAAACGCTTCGATAGCATCCGATGAAACCCCAAATGCACACGATGTACTCCGGCGTAGAGCACCAATGAACCAAGATCTGACAGGATCGATTCGACGAAGTAATCACCTATGCCCAATTCGCGCGATTCGTAAAACCGTCGGCCAGCCTCCATGTCCTCGGCTGCGTCCTCCAGGATCACGACCGTCAGGTTCCCGAGCCTCGCACTCGCGCTCTGAGTTGATCCAAAGTAAGGAACTTGGCCTCGCCACGCTGCGCCCGTGCCTTTCGGGCTTCCAGAATGTCCTGATGCCACTCCGGAGAGGCAATCTCATCGTCGTCACGACGAAGTGCGTCCCAGAGCTGTTCCATGGCTTGCAGGCGTTCGGCGACGGACATTCGCTCGATTTGGGCACTCTCAAGCATCAGGGCACCCTAGTCCCTCGCATGGGGCGAAGCAAGCAGACGCAACGGGCCGTGAATAGAGGAGTCGAGCGGCGCGTTGGCGAGGGAGAAGGCTGCACGGCGAATGCTGCCGCTGGTTGGCCCCGCCCGCCCATTGATCGCTGGATACTGGTTTTGTCAAGCGGCTGGCCAACATGTGTTGGTATGGGCCAGGCGACCGGTGCGATTGCCCGTCGTGCTGACGCCGAAGAGGTGGGGCGCATGTTGGTCGACGGTCAAGAGCCGATGTCGCTGCTCCCGACCCCGTTCCGAGCGCGGTTCTCGACGGTCTCTGGACGCGCTTCCACCCCCTCGGCCTGGTTCCGGGCGGCTGGCTCGGGCCGATCGGTGCGCGCGGCGAGGAAGGCCTTGAGTTCTTCGGCCGCCTTGCCGCCAAAGCCAGGCACGGCGGCGATTTGTTCGACGGTGGCCAAGCGAAGCCGGTGCACGGAACCGAACTGCTTGAGCAGGGCCGCCTTGCGCGTCTGGCCGATGCCCGGGAACTCGTCGAGCAAGCTCTCGGAGATTCGCTTGAGGCGGAGTTGGGCGTTGTAGGTGTTGGCGAACCGGTGCGATTCGTCGCGCACCCGCTGCAGCAGCTTGACGGCGCCGCAATCCAGGTTCAGCCGCATCGGCTGCGCCTGGCCCGGCCGATAGATCTCCTCGAATTCCTTGGCCAACCCGATCGCCGGGAGGTGGCCAAGCCCAAGCTTAGCTAGTTCGGCGCAGGCGGCGTTCAGTTGGCCCTTGCCCCCGTCAATCAAGATCAGGTCGGGCAAGGTGCAGCCCGGTTTCTCCACAAACTGGCTGGCAGCTACCGGCCCCCGCCGCGCGGCCGCGCTGACCTCGTCGACCAGCTTCTGGAGCTCCTGCGGCGATGGCTCGCCGCCTTCGTCGTCGCGCTTCTGCCCCGGCTTGCCGACTTCGCTCAACAGCCGCGTGTAACGGCGCCGGACGGTCTCCGCCATGCACGCGCAGTCATCTTGCCCCGTGACGGTCTTCATTTTGAACCGCCGGTAGTTGGCGCGGTCGGGTCGGCCCCGGCGGAAGCTGACCATCGAGGCGACCAAGAAGGTGCCGCTAATGTTCGAGATGTCGAAGCCCTCGATGCGCTGGGGCGGGGCCGGCAGGCCGAGCGCGTCGGCCAACTCGAGCAGGTCGCGCTCGGGATCGATCGCCACGGGCAGGCGATAGGGGATGCGCTCGAACTTCTCGGTCTTCTGGGTGGTGCGCTTGAGGTCCGCGAGCAGATCGCGGAGTTGGGCCGCTTTCTCGAAGTCGAGGGCGGTGGCGGCTTGTTTCATTTGGGCCTCGAGGTCTCGCTGCATTTCCTCGCATTGGCCATCCAGGAAATCGCATGCGGCGCCGATCTGCAGGAGGTACTGCTCGCGGGTGACGTTGCCGATGCAGGGGGCGGTGCAAACCTTGAGGTGGGCGTAGAGGCAATGCCGGTAATCGCTCTCGGTGGGCGTGAGCGTGCGGCAGCCGCGCAGGTTGAACTTGTGCCGGACGAGATTCAGGGTGCGCCGGAGGGCGCCCGAGTTGGCGAAGGGCCCGAAATAGCGGGCGCCGTCGTCGGTGCGCAGCCGGGTGAGGGTGAAGCGCGGAATGGGATCCTGGAGGTTGATCTTGAGAAGGAGAAACCGTTTGTCGTCGCGGAAGCTGATGTTGTAGCGCGGACGGAATTCTTTGATGAGCTTCCCCTCGAGCAGGACCGCCTCGGGATCGCTCTTGACCTGGTGCACGTCGAAGTCGTGGATCGCCTCGACCAGCGCATTGAGTTTGAGGTCCCAACCCGACCGGCGCGACGGCAGGAAATACTGGCTCACCCGCCGCCGCAGATCGCGCGCTTTGCCCACATAAATCACCGTGCCGAATCGGTCCTTCATCAGGTACACGCCCGGCTTGTGCGGCACGGTGCCCAGCTTGCGACGAATTGGCTCGGTGACCGGCATCGGCAGCAAGGTACAAGCTCGCTGGAACGTCTGGCAAGCGAGGCTCTCGCCCGGGGATGCCGGCGGCCGCGCTTGGTCCGCCGCGGGCGAGGGTTACGGGTTTCATGCCACGCTCGACCGCGAAGGCCGCGCGTATCTCCATCGGACTGGCACCTCGGGTCAGCCGGTCAGTGACGAAGTCCCGCGGCCGACGGGCGTGCGACGGTTTGTCACGATGGGCGTGGGGGCGCACGGGGTGCTCCTACTGTGTGATCAGGGCCAGCTCTCGGTCTCCGCGGGCTACATGCATAGCCTGGCGATCGGCAACGATTGCCAGCTCTATGCCTGGGGCTCGAACTACGCCGGTGAGTTGGGTCTGGGCCCAAGCCCATCCCAACCCTCCCCTGCCCGCGTCGCCAACCTGGGCAGCCTGTGCGGCATCCCAGTCGCTTATGCAGAAGGCGAAACCGCGCTGCTCCCCGACGGCAATTTCCGTGTGCGCTTTTCCTCCAATGTCAACCGCCCCTATCTCATTCAGTACAGCCAAGACATGGACCACTGGCAAACCGCCTACCCACCGATCAACGGCGCAGGCGAGATCGCCGAGTGGATTGATGATGGCACCCCGAAAACCGACAGCCATCCCCGGCTGCATCCGGCTCGCTTCTACCGCGTCGCATTCGGAAACTAGCCGCCCCTCGCGGGGAGGGCGGCGCTCGCCTGAGCGGTGCCGCGCTCGGCCTTGTTTGCCGTTGACGCACCGGCCGCAGGCACATAACGTCCCCTCGACTATCCGAGTGTTCCCAATCCACTTGGCTTATGAGATCTTCCGTCGTCGTTTGTCTTCTGAGTTCGTTCCTTTGTCTCCCTGCCAACCGAGCCGCCACAGTTGCAGGCGACGAGGCCTGGGACAGCCGGTTCTACCGCTTGACGTTGCCCGGTCAACCCACAGAAGCGCTTAGCGCCCTGACTGCATTCGGCCCGGACAACGTCGTGATGGTCGGTTGGTTCTTTGCACCGCTCGAAGAACCGATCCGTAACGTGGCCCGGTGGAGGGACGGGACCTGGGAACCGTGGCCGGAGCCGCTGTGGAAGGGCCAGAACAACAGCCTCATCTACGCAGCGGCGGGCGATGGCACGCACCTGTTCGTGGGCGGTTGGAAGCTCGGGTGGACCGGCGAATCGAGCGCGTGGAACTTGGCGCATTGGAATGGCGGCGTCTGGTCCAGCATGGGAGGCAGTGTGGACGGGACCGTGACCTGCCTGGTAGACAGCTCGTTGGGACGGGCATCAATGGAACCCGCTTGATCACAACCTGACTACCCCCTCGAGCCTGGCGGCCGTGCTAGCCGTGGATGCTCGGGGGACCCAGGCTGTTGCCGGCGGAACGTTCACCGTCGTGGGTCCACAGCGGTTCAACGGCGTCGCGGCCTGGGATGGCAGGACCTGGTCACCCATTGGCCCGGGCTTGCCCGGGGCGTGCACCGCCGTTCGCCTACGCGGACGGGAAATCCTGGCCGCGGTGCGAGGAGCGGGTGTGCTGCTCTGGAATGGTCAGCAATGGGGGTCGCTGGGGACGTGTCCGGACCTTTCCGTCCAGGCCTTGGTTGCTCAGGGAGAAACCGTGTATGCGGGTGGGTACGGCACCGATGCCACGACCAACCTGAGAACGGCTCAGGTCTGGCGTTGGGACGGCTCGGGTTGGACCTCGTTGGGCGCCGGTACAGGGGGTGACGTGGCGGCTCTCGAGTCGAGGTGACAGTCGAGGACGGCAACCTGCCGCCCCTGGCGAACTTGCTGGCTCCCGGCAGCCGCGCCGAGTTCACCGCGCCAGCCACGGTGGGATTGACGGCCGAAGCCTCGGACCCGGACGGCGAGATCGCACAGGTGGCGTTTTATGTGGACGATGGTCTCCTGGCGACCGTCACGTCGCCACCGTGGACGGCGGTCTGGAGCAACGCCCCACCCGGCGCGGTCCTGCTGCGCGCCGCGGCAACCGATCGGCAGGGGAAATCCACTTTCTCGATGCCGACTCCGGTTCAGGTCCTGCAGCGCCCCGCCAACGACCTCTTTGTCAACCGCTCGAAGCTGTCCGGCATCTCCGCCACGGACAGCGGCACGACGCTCAACGCGACCGTCGAACCCGGCGAACCGCCCGTCGCGGGGTCCTCCGTGGCTTCGATCTGGTGGGAGTGGACCGCGCCGACGGACGGTCGGTTGCGCATCCAACCGGGACCTTACGACCGTTTCGCGCTCTACGTTGGGGATGAGGTGAACGCCCTGCAAGCCGTCCCACCGCGTGACCAGAACCCGCTCGGGCCACCCGAACCGACGGACTACCTCGTGCAGGCAGGTCGCACCTACCGCCTCGCCGGCGACGACAACGGGGAAACCCGCGTGCTGAGGTTGACGCTCCACCTCACCCCGGCGAACGGCCGGTTCCTTCTGCCTGCCCTGCTGCCGCAGGATGCTCTGAGGCTTACGCTGCTCGCCTACACCGGTTCCCGGCTTGTGATCGAGTCGTCGACCGATCTGGTCCATTGGTCGCCCCTCTCGACCAACGTGGCCGTCGAGGGCGCGGTGGTGCTGGACCTGGCTCGGACGAGCAACGTCCCGTATCGATTCTACCGCGGCTCCCGCCCCTAGTGCAGCGCCCAGTGCGGGCAACTCAAGCATGCAGGAAGCACTCAGCTCGAGAAGGGTGCGAGAAAAAAGCGTCCGGCGCATCGGCGCCGCAGGGCTGCTCTAAAGTCAGATGGGGCGGGTGATGCCACGAATCACCTGGCCGATGCGGCGGCTCATTTTCGCAAAGAAGGTTGGACAGGTACGGTCCCGCGCGCGTGGCTGTCGAGGCGCCCAGGCCCGGGCCTCGGCTTGCACGGCCCGTCGCAGGATGCCCAACACCGTCGCCGCCACCGGGTGGCGGACCCGACAGCGGTCCTCCCCGGCGCTCACATCCAAAGGATAGTGAGTTCGGTTCTCGATGCTCCAGTATTGCCGGGCTAACTCCAGCAACCGGGCCATGTCGGCCTGCGCCCGTGTCAAGCTGGTGATCAGCCAGACCGTCTCCACCTGCTGCTTGCCGCCCTTGAGTTCCCGAATCCGGTCAACCCGAGCCACCTGGGCGACGTGCGCAAAGCCCATCTGGGCGGGGCTCACTTCCTTCACCGCGATGCCCCGCCACTCGATCCGCCCGTGGCCTTTGTTCACCGTCAGGTATTGAGGGGGAAAAATCTTCCGGGAGGAAGTGGCGAGCTCGGTTTTGGAGGGTTTGTTGGTTGCCCTTGACGAAGAGCACGTAATCACCCCCTCCCTCTTGCACGATCGAGCGGGCGGTCTCCACTTGGGTATGCATCCCATCCAGCAACGCGATAGTCCCCTCCAAGTCTAACCGCTCCAAGAGCGTCTGGGCGGCGGGAATCTCGTTGCTTTTCTGGGCAACCGGTTCCACCGCCAAGGTCCGTCCACTGCCCGCAGCGATGGCCCCCACCAACTGGGTCTTGCCGCTGCCACGCAGCGCCTTGCCGTCCAAGACCACCACCCCGCCGTCCTCGGCCCCGTGGCGCGCCTTCTGCCAGGCCCAGAGCGCCTGTTGAAAGGCTAGCACCGGCACCGCCTTGAGCACCCGATAGAAACAATTCTCGCTCGGCACATCGTAGGTCCGCGTGCGCGGGTTGAACCAGCACCGCAAGTTGGCCCGCTGACGAGGGCTTAGATCCTCGGCGAAGAGCGCCACCGCCCGGTGGCCACCTTGCCCTCCGCTCCATAGAAAGGCAAAGGTGATGGCCAACACCGTCGCCTGCCGATGCCGCAATCCGCGCAGGTCCCGGCTCTCGGGCACCTGCTGATGGAGCACCGTCCACAGACTGCGCAACTGCTCCTGGGCCAGAGCACAGCGGCGGGCGATAGGCCTTTCCTGTGCCTCCCAAGCGGCCGGCAATTGCCTTGCCCGTAAGCCCCGGGCCGCGTCCACCAGATGCAGCCGAGCCGCCCGTTGGTTGGGGTCCCACCCGATCCAGCCCTCCCGTCCTTTTAAGTGGTAAGCCGCGGCCGACCACCCCAACAGGGCCATCCACCGGCCTCGGTATTTGGCCACGTAGCGCAGTTGCTCTCCCACCATCCGGCCACTCTGCAAGTAGTGGTGCTCCTGCATCAACCGCTCCCACTGCTCCTGCTCGTGGGGCGCAACCAGGCACAGTTCCAGTTCGTTCAACACCGCCGCTTCGGCGGGGTCCGTCACTCGCACTCGCCGTCGTGATTTCGACATGCGGCCCAGGAGAACAAGAGGAGGGTCGTATGTCCCGCAAATTCGCTAAGTGCTTCTCCGGCAATCAGCCCCTCAAGGGCTCAGAGCGGCCCTGGCGGCGCCGATCAGCACGCCTCTGCGCCAGTACAGCCTCCAGCCATCCTCGAAGATCACGGCAAGCTCCATCCACTTAGTCTGGATGGGCGTAACCACGGGCAGATTAGCTCGCTCCGCAAACTCCGAGATTCGCGAGAGTAGTGCCAGCATGACCGCGTTCGAGTAGGCCGACGTGACGGTGACGTACTCGAACCGAAAGACAAACGCGCGTCTCCGCAGGAAGGTGCCCTCACTCTCCAGCCAATCCACGCCGACCGCTATGTGCGGGGACGCGAGGTTTTCGTCGGAGGCGCCCTTTCCGATTTCTGTTACTCGAAAGGGCTGCCCAGGAGCACACGACGCCCCTCCCATATTTCTGCCCCTCCCCATGTTTCTGGGGTAGTGCCGGCGACCACCGTCACTTTGATGCCGGGCTGTGTGGCGGTACCCGCCGGGCTAGTCTACGTGGCGGTGGCTTCGAAGACGCCAGGTTCGCTGGGCTTTGAGGCTGCCGGGCGAAATCGCCCGTTGAAGCCGGCTCGCGTCGGCGATAGGCTGCCCTCGGCGTGAAGCGCTTCTTCAACACCGCCGGGCCGTGCAAGCCAGACCTTCATTACGTGCTGCCGCCGCTGGATCGTTTCAGCTTGCCGGAACTGGAGGCCTTGATCGGGGCGCAACAGTATTTCGTTCTCCACGCGCCGCGGCAGACGGGTAAAACCACTTGCCTGCTCGCGTTGCAGGATCACTTGAACGAGCGTGGCGAACTGCGCGCGCTCTACGTCAACATCGAGCCCGCTCAGGCGGCGCGCGACAACGTGCCGGACGGCATTCACGCCGTGCTTTCCTCGCTGGCGGATCGGGCATCGTTGGCGCTCGAGGATCGCTTTGTCGAGGAGAATCTCAAAGACACGCTGGATGATTCCGGTCCGCACGCCGGGCTGAAAACCTTACTGTCGCGCTGGTCCCAGCAAAGCCCCAAACCCCTGGTTCTGCTGCTGGACGAGGTCGATGCTTTGGTGGGAGACACGTTGATCTCGGTGCTGCGCCAGTTGCGCGCCGGATACCCGGACCGGCCGCGCGCCTTTCCGCAAACGGTCGTCCTCTGCGGCGTGCGGGATGTGCGGGATTATCGCATTCACTCCAGCCGCACGCAGGAGATCGTTACCGGCGGCAGCGCCTTCAACGTCAAAGCCGAATCGTTGCGGCTGGGCGATTTCACCGAGGCCGACGTCGCCGAGCTTTACGCCATGCATACGCGGGAGACAGGGCACGCGTTTTCGGCGGACGCGCTGGCCGAGGCGTGGCGGTTGACACGCGGGCAGCCGTGGCTGGTCAACGCGCTGGCGTACGAAGCGTGTTTTCGCATGGCCGAAGGCAAGGACCGCGGACAACCTGTGACGAAGGAATTGTTCCGGCAAGCCGCGGAGAACGTGATTCTGCGGCGGGACACGCACCTCGATCAACTGGTGGATAAACTGCGCGAGCCGCGGGTGCGGCGGGTCATTGCACCGCTGGTGGGCGGCGAGAGACTGGAGGAGGTGCCGGAAGACGACGTTCAATACCTCATCGACTTGGGGTTGCTTCGTCGGGAACGAGGCGTTGGGCTGCGCGTGGCCAACGCGATCTATCGGGAAGTCCTGCCGCGAATGCTCAACGTCGTTACTCAAGACTCGATTCCGGCCTTACACCCGACCTGGCTAAAGCCGGACGGCCGACTGGATTTGAACGCTTTGTTGGAAGCGTTCTTGAGATTCTGGCGTCAGCACGGCGAGCCGCTGTTGAAGACGCCGGCGTATCCGGAAATCGCGCCACACCTGGTGCTCATGGCCTTTCTGCAACGCGTCACGAACGGCGAAGGCACGATCGAGCGCGAATATGCGGTCGGGACAGGGAGAGTCGACCTGTGCGTGAGTTACGCTGGCGAGACGCTGGCACTCGATCTGAAGGTGTGGCGCGAGGGGCGGTCGGACCCGCTGCCCGAAGGCTTGGAGCAACTGGACAGCTACCTGGCGCGGTTGAGCCTGAGCACGGGCTGGCTGGTGTTGTTCGACCAACGCAGCGGCCAACCGCCGATCGAGCGACGCACCACCGCTGAGCCCGCCGTGACGCCCGGCGGTCGGGCCGTCACGGTCATCCGCGCCTGAGCTAGGCGCGACCGCTGGGCGCGCCGAACGAGGCGGGTCACCGAACCCGTGCGGCCGGCCCGGCGGTCCGGCCCTACCTGGCGCTTCATGGAGGGGCAGAAACATGGCGGTAGCAGAAGCACGGGGACTGTCGACGCCAAGGTGGTTGGCGCGCATGGGGGCCATGAGCCGGTAGGGCGCGACCGCTGGGCGCGCCGAACGAGGCGGGTCACCGAACCCGTGCGGCCGGCCCGGCGGTCCGGCCCTACCTGGCGCTTCATGGAGGGGCAGAAACATGGCGGTAGCAGAAGCACGGGGACTGTCGACGCCAAGGTGGTTGGCGCGCATGGGGGCCATGAGCCGGTAGGGCGCGCAGTCCTCTGCGCGCCGCAAACGGCTGTGGACACAGGGGGCCGCGGCGCGCAGAGGACTGCACGCCCTACCGCCGACTTGTAGTCCATCTCCGTGACTCAGGAACGGGTCTTAGTAGTCGAGGTACGGGCCCAACCAACGCTCGGCCTCAGCCACACTTATCCGCTTGCGTCGGGCGTAGTCCGCCACCTGGTCGCGGTCGAGCTTGCCGACCGCAAAGTACTTCGCCTCTGCATGGGCAAAGTACAGACCGCTCACGCTCGCCCCCGGCCACATGGCGCCCGTCTCGGTCAGTTGGATGTCCGTGTGGCGAGCGACTTCGAGCAGTTGCCAGAGCGTGCGCTTCTCGCTGTGGTCCGGGCAGGCCGGATAGCCGGCGGCGGGTCGGATCCCGCGGTATTGCTCGTCGAGGACCTGCGCCACAGCGAGTTGTTCGCCGCGGCCGTAACCCCATTCGCGGCGCACGCGAGCGTGGAGCCACTCGGCGAAGGCCTCCGCCAACCGATCCGCCAACGCCTCCGCCAGAATCACGCTGTAATCGTCGTGGTCCGCCTTGAGCCGCTGCACCAGTTCCTCGAGCCCGTGGCCGGCCGTCACCGCGAAGGCCCCGAGATAATCGGCCGAGGGCGAATCCCCGCTTGGGGCCGGATGGTCCGCCGGCGGTTTCGGGGCGATGAAATCCGCCAGGCACCAGTTCGGCGAGCCATCTTCTTTGGCCATTTGCTGGCGCAGGAAATGGAAGTTGGCGAGCACCTCGACGCACGCGGCGTCCGCGTACAACTCGACGTCGTCGCCGACACGATGGGCGGGGAAGAACCCGTATACTCCACGCGGCTCGATCGACTTCTGCTCGACGATCCGCTCGAGCAGGGTCTGGGCGTCCTTGAACAGTTGCCGCGCCTCTTCGCCGTACTTGGGATGCTCGAGAATCGCCGGATAGCGCCCGCGCAGTTCCCAGGCGTGAAAGAAGGGCGACCAGTCGATCCAGGGAACTAATTCGGCGAGCGATATGGGGGCGGTTCTTCGGCCAGGGCTAGGCTGGGCGACCGCGAGCACGCAGGTTCCAAGAAACTCGGGTTGCGGCCGGTCGTCGTACGTGAGCCGCGGCGCGTTGGCCCGCGCCTGATCGAGCGACAGCAGGGGCGGACGCGGAGCGGCATGTTGAGCCCGCAGCCGGTCGTACTCGGCGCGGAGCTGGCGCACGAAGGGCGCGCGTTGCGTGGCGCTGAGGAGGTTGCTGACGACCGGCACCGCGCGACTGGCATCCAGCACATGCACCACAGAGCCCGCATAGGCGGGCGCGATCTTGACCGCCGTGTGCGCCTTGCTGGTCGTGGCGCCGCCGATCAACAGCGGCAGGTCGAAGCCTTCCCGTGCCATTTCCCGGGCGACATGCACCATCTCGTCAAGCGAGGGGGTGATGAGGCCGCTTAACCCGATGACATCCACGTTCCGCTCGCGCGCCGTCTGGAGGATCCGCTCGCACGGGACCATCACGCCCAGATCGATGACCTCGTAATTGTTGCAGCCGAGCACGACGCCCACGATATTCTTGCCGATGTCGTGCACATCCCCCTTCACGGTGGCGAGCAAGACCTTGCCCTGGGTCCGCGCAGCCGCCTGTTTCTCCGCCTCGAGGTACGGGGTCAGGTAAGCCACCGCCTTCTTCATCACCCGCGCCGATTTCACCACCTGCGGCAGAAACATCTTCCCCGCCCCGAACAAGTCGCCCACCACGTTCATCCCCGCCATCAGAGGCCCCTCGATGACCGCCAGGGGCCGCCCACACTTCTGCCGCGCTTCCTCGGTGTCCGCCTCGATGAACTCGACGATGCCCTTCACCAATGCGTGCTCGAGCCGCTGCTCGACCGTACCCTGGCGCCATTGGTCGTCGCCCGCCTCGACCTTGTCCTTCCGTTTGACCGACTCAGCGAAGCGGACCAGGCGTTCGGTCGCGTCAGGGCGGCGGTTCAGCAAGACGTCCTCGACGTGGGCCAACAGGTCTCTCGGGACCTCCTCGTAGACCTCGAGCATCCCGGCGTTGACGATCCCCATGTCGAGCCCAGCCCGGATGGCGTGGTAGAGGAACGCCGCGTGCATGGCCTCGCGCACGACGTTGTTGCCGCGGAAACTGAAGGAGATGTTGCTCACCCCGCCGCTCACCTTGGCCCGGGGCAAGTGCTGCTTGATCCAGCGCGTCGCTTCGATGAAGGCCACCGCGTAGGTGTTGTGTTCTTCGATCCCGGTGGCGACGGTGAGAATGTTTGGGTCGAAGACGATGTCCTGGGGCGGAAAACCGACGCGTTGCGTCAGCAGTTCGTAGCAGCGCTGGCAGATCGCCGTCTTCCGCTCGAAGGTGTCGGCTTGGCCGCGTTCGTCGAATGCCATCACCACCACCGCCGCTCCGTAACGCCGAATCAAGGCCGCCTGGCGCAGAAACTTCTCTTCCCCTTCCTTGAGCGAGATCGAGTTCACCACGCCTTTGCCCTGGAGACACTTCAACCCCGCCTCGATCACCTCCCACTTCGAGGAATCGATCATCACCGGCACCTTGGCGATCTCCGGTTCGGCTGCGACCAAGTTCAGGAAGTGGGTCATCGCCTGCACCCCCTCGAGCATCCCTTCGTCCATGTTGACGTCGATGATCTGAGCGCCGCCCTCGACCTGCTGCCGCGCGATCGCCAGGGCCCCCTCGAAATCGCCGCTCAAGATCGACTTCGCGAACTTAGGCGAGCCGGTGACATTGGTCCGCTCGCCGATGTTGACGAAGTTGGTGTCCGGCCGGACGGTGAGCGCGTCCAGGCCGCTCAGGCGCAGGTAGGGCTCGACCTTCGGCGGCACGCGCGGCGGCAATCCCCGCACGGCCGCCGCGAGACCGCGGATGTGCTCAGGCGTGGTACCGCAACACCCCCCCACCAGGTTCAACCAGCCTGACTCCGCCCACTCGCGCAGTTGCGGAGCCATCGATTCCGGCGTTTCCGGAAAACCGGTCGGCAACATTGGGTCCGGCAACCCGGCATTGGGATAGGCACTGACGAAAATGTCCGCTAGCTCGGCTAACTCCGCGATGTACGGCCGCATTTCCTTTGGCCCGAGCGCGCAGTTGATCCCGATGCTCAGCAGCGGCACGTGCGCCACCGCGTTCCAGTACGCCTCGACCGTCTGCCCCGACAACGTGCGCCCGCTCCGGTCGGTGATCGTGAAGGAGAGCAGCACCGGCACCCGCCGTCCGCGGTCCTCGAACAACTGTTCGAGGGCAAACAACGCCGCCTTCGAGTTCAGCGAATCGAACACCGTCTCGATCAGCAGCACGTCCACGCCCCCCTCGAGCAGCGCCTGCCCCTGCTCGTAATAGGCGCGTGCAAGCTGATCGAACGTCACCGCGCGAAAGGCCGGGTTGTTCACGTCCGGCGACAAGGAGGCCGTCTTGTTCGTCGGACCGAGCGCCCCGGCCACCCAGCAGATCCGGCCCGGCTGCGCGGCCATCACGGCATCGGCCGCCGCGCGCGCGTTCCGGGCGCCTGCGACATTCAGCTCCCGCACCAGGTCCGGCGCATCCAACCGGTAGTCGGCCAGGGCGACTGTGGTGGCGTTGAATGTGTTGGTCTCGATCAGGTCCGCGCCCGCCTCGAGGTAGAGCCGATGCACCTCCTGTATGAGTTGGGGCTGGGTGAGATTGAGAAGGTCGTTGTTCCCCTGCAGATCGACCGGCCAGTCTCGAAACCGTTCTCCCCGGTAATCCGCTTCCCGAAGGCGCCGTTGCTGGATCATGGTGCCCATCGCCCCGTCCATGATCGCGATGCGCTCGCCCAGCAGACGCCGCAGCGCCTGCCCTCGCTCCGCACTTGCCTCTAAGTCTCGCCCAGGTCGCACCATGTCGATCGGTCGCGAGCGAGGTCCCGCGCCCACGACGGGCCCAAGGTAGAAGCAGCGGGCTGGGCCTTCAACAAAAAAATCAACGTATCCAGATATGAAGATATGATCGCTCAGTCCTCTGCGCGCCGCGGCCTCCTGTGTCCGCAGCGGTTTGCGGCGCGCAGAGGACTGCGCGCCCTACCCGCAAATTGTCGGCTATCCCAAGCCCTCATCAGGAAAAGAGGGCATTTCGAGCTTGTAGGCTGACGAATTGTTGCTAGAAATGGACCTGTAGCCCAGGCACTACTAATCCAGTTAAGTCGGCTCATTGACACCGATATGCACGATATCGCCATGCACACCGGCACCGGCAACTGCGGTCTGCTGAGGCAGAAACGGAGTGAGCCGTGTCAGCGCTCTTCCCCCACCCTTTCGTCGGTTGGGCTCGGCCGATCGGGGTGGCGGCGCGCTCTTGCGCTTGTAGCACGCGCCGGGGTCTGGTTGGCGGCGGCAGTCGCGCTGGGCCAGACCCTGGTGCCCGTGTCCGATGCGGTCTCGACGGCGTTGCCAGCGGTGCCTGGCGACGGTGTCTTGGTCGAGGTGTTCAATGGGGTGAACAACGGCGTGGTCACCCCCGCATCGCTCGAAGGCCGCACGCCCCACGGCATCACGTTGAGTCCACGCGTGGATTTTCCCAACCCGGGCGCCACGGTCGCTGTGGGCAGCCGGTTCACGGTGTTCTTTGCCAACACCACAGTCCCGCCCGAGGCAGTGCGCGCGTTGAACGCCAGGAACTTCTCGTTGCGCATCACCGGGCTGCTGAAGATCTCGCGCGACCTGGACCGCAACGCGAACACCGAACCGATCGACGTGCGCCTGGCCGTCGGCAGCGATGACGGGTTCCACCTGCGGATCGGCAGCGAGTTCATCGGCTCGGCGGGCGTGCGCGGGTTTGCGGTTTCCGCGTACAATGTCTCGTTTGAAGACGAGGGACTTTACCCATTCACGCTGCTGTTCTCGGCCAACGCAACCGGGGTCAGCGGACTCGAATTTCGGTGGCGGGTAGGCCAGCAGACCGCGGACGTGATCGTCCCCCAGGGGCGGCTTTACCTCGCCGCCAACTTGACCGACCAAGTCATCGCCTTCGAGGAGTTGCCCGCCAACACCCTGGTCACCGACCAGTACCTCGATCTGGGCATCCGTTTCCAGACCCTCAGTGGCGACTTGCAGACCACCGCCGCCAAGCCCAATCGGTTCGTCCCGGTCTCCCCCTCGCGCGTCTTCGGCGATCCCGCCACCGACGCCACCGCTCTTGGCGAAGTCGAGTTGTCGTTCGTCCTGCCGGGAACCGTTATTCCCTCGACGACCGGTCTGCTGACCTTCTTCGTGATCGATGCCGAGGAGACGGGCGCAACCGTTCGGGCGTACGACTTGGGTGGCGCCCCGATCTACCAGAGCGTGCATCACGGCGGCGGCGGCTCGCAAGAACGGGTGGTCATCGAACACCCGGGCATTGCCCGCGTGCGCATCACCCTCGGCCAAGGGCTCGACACGGTCGCCTTGGACAGCCTGGCCTTCCGCACCCCTCGCGATGCGCCAGACCTCGTTCTCGCCGCGCTCGACGTGCCCTCGAGGGCCGAACTGGGCCAACCGCTGCCGGTGGTCTGGACGGTGACCAACGAAGGCTCGATGCCCGCTCGAGGCCCGTGGACGGACACCTGCTGGCTTTCGACGGACGACCAACCCGGCGACGACACGCCGTTGGCGACGCTCGTGTTCCGCGGGACACTCGATCCCGGCCAGACCCTCACCCGCACCCAACAGGTGCTCTTGCCCCTCACGGCCTTGGGCGATCGCTACCTGCTGGTCACGACCGACACCAACGACGCCATCGGCGAAATCGGCGAGCCGGACAACAACACGGGGGTGGCGATCAAGCCGACAACCCTCACGGCGGCCGACCTCGTCCTCACCTCCCTGAACGCGAGCGCGGTCACTCAGTTCGGCGATCCTCTCACGGTGGCTTGGACCGTGAAGAACGCGGGCTCGGCGCCCGCTCGCGCCTCGTGGACCGACCGCGTCGTGTTGGCGCCCACAGATGGCGCGGGTGCCGAGCCGGTCTTGCTCGATCTGCCAGCCGTCGACGTCGTTCCGCTCGAACCGGGGTCGAGTTACACGCGCAACCAGCAAGTCGTTTTGCCCGTGCGCCCGGGTCTCGATGCGGGCCAGTACGTCGTTCGTGTCCTGACAGACGCCGCCGCCGCCCAGATCGAGTCGAACGAGGTGAACAACGCGGCCGTCACGGCTCCCTTCGATTTGGCCCTGCCACCGCTGCCAGACTTGGTCGTGGTCGACGTTCAACCTCCCGCTGCGCTGGCTCCGGGCCAGATCGTCACGCTGAGTTGGGCGATCGGCAATCGCGGCCCAGCCACCGCCACCGGCCCGTGGGTCGAGGACGTGTTCCTCGCGTTCCAGCCAGGCGGCCGGGACTATCGCCTCGGCCGCTTCGTGCATGCTGGACCGATGGGGGCGGGAGCCGAGACGGTCCGCACCCAGCCGCTCGAGGTTCCGCGGGACCTTCCCACCGGCGCGTTGTGGTTGGTCGTGTTTGTGGACGCAGCGGCACAGGTCCTCGAGCAGCGCGAGGACAACAACCTGCTATCGGCCAGCACGCCCACGCAGAGCGCCGCGGCCCTGCGCTTCGCGCTGCGCTCGAGCCGGCTCGAGGCTGAGGGACGGCCGCTGCGTGTCTGGCTCAGCCGCAACGGCGCCACCACCAGCCCCCTCACCGCCCGGCTCGTTCCCAGCGACCCGGACGTCCTCATCGTTCCGAGCTCGGTGGACTTCGCGCCCGGGTATCGGGACACGTCTTTCGAGGCGCGCGTCCGCGCGCGACCGGGCGAGTATGGCGAGCGCGCCCTCACGCTCAGGACTTCTGCAGAGGGCTATGCAGGCGACGAAACGACTCTCACGGTGGTTTACCCGGGCAAACCAGCTCTCACGCTGGCCCTCGCCAAGAACCAAGTGACTGAAGGGGAAACGATCGCCGCCAGCGTTTCGCGTGGCACAGCCGCGGCTGCCCCGCTCACGGTGCAACTGGCTGCCAGCCGGGCCGACCAGGTCCAAGTGCCTTCGTCCGTCGTGATCCCGGCCAGCGCCAGCAGCGCCGAGTTTGCGATCACCGCCGTGGACGATTCGCTCATCGAGCCCGAGCTCGAATACACCCTCACGGCCAGCGCCGCCGGCTTCGGCCCAGCGGCGGCCACACTCCACGTTCCGGCCAACGACGCTCCCGCCCTGGTGCTGAGCTTTGACTCCCCTACCGTGAGCGAACAGGCAGGGTTCTTCGCCGCACGCTTGACCATCCGCCGGCCGACCGTCGAGCCCCACCCCCTCTTTCTCGCCCTCGAGAGCACCACGCCCACCCTGGCCCGAGCCTCGCCTACCGCGGCTATCGAGGCGGGCCAGACCGCCGTGGTTCTCCCGATCAGCGTGACTGACGATACCCTCCTCAACGGGTCGCGCCCGGTGCGTTTTACCGTTTACGTGACGCCGCGCAATTCAGCGGTGAGACTGACCGGCGGCCTCAGCGCCGAATTGATCGTCACCGACGACGAGTCGCCGACCTTAACCGTGACGTTGGCCCGCGAGGTGGTGGGCGAAGGTTTGCCCGCCGCCACCTCGGGTGTCGTGCGCCGGAACACCGCGCCCGTGGGCGAGTTGCTGGTCCGACTGGCCTCGAGTGACACGAGCGAATTGACCGTCCCGGAGGTCGTCACCATCCCGGATGGGGCGGGTGAGACGACATTCAGCGTGGGGACGGTCGACGACGGCGTGACCGACGGGAGCCAACACGTCCTCGTGGTTGCCTCCGCCGACGGTTACCAAGGCGGCAGTGCCCTCGTCGTAGTGTCGGATCTGCAGGCGCCGGATTTAGTCGTTACCCAGGTGAGCGGCCCGGCAAACGGGCTGACCGAGGCCCCGTTCCAGGTTCAGTTCCGCGAGGAAAACCTCGGGCTCGGCCCCGCCGGCGACGGTTGGACCCAGCAGGTGTTTCTCTCGACCGATCCGATACCCGGCAACGACCAGTGGCTGGGCGAGGTGCGCTTCACGGGTGTGCTCGGCCCAGGCCAGTTCGCCGGGCGGACCTTGGCTTATCGGTTGCCCCAGCGGCCTGGGGATTACTGGTTGGTCGTGCGCACGGACGCGGATGACCGGGTGGCCGAACTGGTCGAGGAGAACAACATGACCCTGGCGCGCCAGCCCATACGGGTGGACGCCGCCTACCGCGCGACGGTCGAGACCGACGTCACGGTCGCCCCGGCCGGAACGGTGGTGCCCTTGCGCGGCGGCGCTACGCGATCGGGCGGCGGTCCGGCCCCGTTCGCGCTCGTATCGATCCATATTAAGCTGCGCGACACGCACCGCACCTTGTCTGCCCTCACCGACGCCGACGGCAAGTTCACCGCCAGTTTTGTTCCGTTGCCCGGCGAGGCCGGTCGCTACACCATCGGCGCGGGGCATCCGGGCTTCGAGGACGTCGAGACCCAGGATGAATTCACCCTGCTGGGCTTGAGATTCGAGCCGAACGAACTCGATCACGGCTGGATCGCTGGTGCGAGCGTAACGGGGCGTGTTGCGATCGTGAATCTGAGCGACCTGCCCATCGCCGACCTGACCGCTCAACTCCTGGATTCACCGCCCGACTTGCTCGCCGACTTCCGCCTGCCCTCCACCTTACCCGGCAACGGTTCCTTTCACCTGGACTACGTGTTGACGCACTCGAGCGAGGTTGGCTGGCGCGGCCGCATCCGCCTGCAGGTGGCGAACGCGGACGGCGTTGCGGCCACCTTACCCGTCGCCGTCGAGATCCGGGCGCGTCAACCGCGCCTGGTAGCCGAACCGACCGCGCTCGAACTGGGCGTGGTGCGCGGCGAGCAAGCCTTAGTGGATATTACTCTGGCCAATCGCGGCGGGGCGAGTAGCGGCCCGCTGAACGTCGTCCTCCCCGACCTGGCCTGGTTGAACTCGGCTCAGCCAGACCTGCCACCGCTTGCCCCTGGCGAAACGACGCGGTTGACTCTGGTGCTGACGCCGGCGGCGGAGGTTCCGCTGGGCGAATACCGGGGGCGCATCGGCGTAGTTGGCGAGAGCGGCTACGTGGCTGTGCCGTTCATCTTCCGCACGCTTTCTGAAGCCTACGGCGCCTTCGAGGTCGAGGTGCAGGACGAATACACCTTCTACGCCGAAGGCGCCCCGCGCGTCCCCAAGGCACGCGTGACGGTGAAGGACGCCTCCTCGCGCGAGTTGGTGGGCGAAGCCCTGACCGATGCGGATGGGCTGGCACGGTTCCCGTCGCTGCGCGAGGGCTACTACGGGGTCGAGGTCTCGGCTGATCGGCACTCGAGCTTTCGCGGTCACGTTTTTGTGGCCGCCGGACGGACCAACGACCTGCCGGTGCTGCTCTCCCTCGAGACGGTGCGTTATGTCTGGACGGTCACGCCCACCGAGATCCCCGATCGCACCCGAATTACGATCGAGACCGAATTCGAGACCGTGGTGCCGGTGCCGGTGGTCACCGCCCAGCCCATGTACATTGACCTGACCGAGTTCACCGAGCCGGTAACCCAAGTGGAACTGACCCTGCGCAATCATGGCTTGATCGCCGCCCAGCACGTCCGCCTCACCCCCCGCGGCAACACGCGCTGGGCGGTCGAACCGCTGATTCGCAACGTGGGCACCCTGCCCGCCAACACCGCCCTCACGATCCCCATCGCCTTCCGCCGGCTCGCTCCGGCCTCGACCGCGCTGGCCTCCGCGCGGCCTGCCTCCGGCGACCCCGGCCCCTGCTCGCCGGTGTGCGTCACCATCGACTTCGACATCCCATGCGGCTTGGGCAACATCAACAAGTCGTTCACCGTGAGCGCCGGCGATGAAACTGGCGACTGCGGCGTAGGCCCGTCCCGCATGCAACCGGCCAACCCCATCGCAGTCCGATTCCCTCGAGGCGGCGGCGGCGGCCGAGATCCCATCCCCGATCCCTTCGCGGGCGACAGCCTGCTGCAATTCGCCGCGCCAGAATTCGCCACCCCGGCCATCTGCAAGACCTGCATCCCCGCCTTGCTCAAGGGCCTCTTCGAGTGCGGCCTGAACCTGGTCGGCGGCGAAGACTGGTTCAAGTGCGGTTACGGCACATTCTTCTCGTGCGGCCTCGATCTCCTGACCGGGGCGAACAACACCACCGTGGCCCTCGACTGCGGCGGCGCGGCGCTGAGTTGCCTCGAGGCTCTAGGCAAAACCCTCTCGGGTGTCGGCCCGGTCGTTGGCGGCCTCAGTTGCGCCAACACTCTGCTTGCGGCGTGCGCCCCAAGCGGCGGCAGTTATGCCGGAGTCGCTTCCGCCGCGGTCAGCCTTCATTCCCCTGCACGGGGCCGCACCCTCGAGTCCCACGGCCTGCGGTCGGGGCTTGCGGGTGCGTCGGTCGAGGGAATCCGCGCGGGACCGGTGCTTGTCAGTGACGAGGTAGCATTCCTGCGGCCTTTACTTGGCCAACTCGCCGTAGCTGTTGCGCGCGTGGACGCCGTGATCGAGGCCCACAACGCCGTGGTGGGCGATCGCGCCTGGTTCCACGAACAGCAGCGCGGGCCGCGCCTGGGCAACTGGCTCGAGGCCTTCCGCATTCGCACCGGACCGGCCACCGAGGCAGGTTACCGCATCTCCGCCGGCGAACGAGAATCGTTGCTCGAGTTGCTCCCGCCCATTGGCCTGGACTCGAGTCACCTGAATAAGTTCATCGATCGATGGAACCGGACGGCCGACTACTGGGACGCAGGCCGTTCGCGCAGCACGGACGTACCCGCCGGTGAGAGCGCGGACTTCATCGCCGCCGACGTCGTGCACGCCAAGATCAGCGCTGCGAGGAGCGCGAGCGAGGCCAGCCAGGCCGCCGGCTTTGAGACACCTCTGGCCGAGCTGCAGTACCTCGTCACGGCTATTCGCGCCGCCGTTTACGAGCATCTCCGGCGCCTCAACGATCCCCAGCTTGTCGGCGCGGCCCAGCCCAACCGCAGCGAACCGGTGGCGACCGCCCGGACCACCGTCGCCCCCGCCCAGAGCCGCGCCGGCAGCGGCGGCGGAGGCGTCTGTGCCCGCGTCAAGATCCGCCTGGACCAAGACGCCGTCCTAACCCGCGACGCTTTCAACGCGCGACTGGACATTGTCAATGGCGACACCGGCCCGCTCACGCAAGTGCGCGTCGATCTCGCCCTCTACAACGCCGCCGGTCACCTGGCCAACGACCTGTTCGCCATCCGCCCTCCAACGCTCGAGAACCTGGCCGATGTCCAAGGCTCAGGCAGCATGGCGCCGGGCGCCACGGGCCGGGCGACCTGGCTGTTAGTCCCCACGCCCGAGGCCGCGCCCACGCGGGACACAGTCGCCTACTTCGTCGGTGGGACGTTCAGTTATGTGCTCGAAGGTGTGTCGGTCGCCGTTCCGCTGTCGCCAGCCCCAATCCACGTTCACCCCAGTCCGCGACTCGTGATCGATTATTTCCACGAACGGGATGTGTTGGGCGACGACCCCTTCACCGAGCCGGTCGAGCCCAGCGTGCCTTACTCGCTCGCGGTCCGAGTCCAGAACCGTGGTTTGGGCGTGGCCAAGAAGTTCCAGATCGCCTCGGGGCGACCTCAGATCGTCGAGAACCAGAAAGGCCTGCTCGTCGACTTCGAGATCCTCGGCACTGAAGTGGCCGGCCGCTCCATGAGCCCGTCGCTGACTGCATACTTCGGCGACCTCGCGCCCGGAGACACCCAGATTGCTCGGTGGCTCCTGCGGGGCACCCTGCAGGGTTTGTTTGTCGATTACCGAGCCACCTTCCAGCACCTGGATTCGCTGGGCGATCCCCGGCTCTCGTTGATCGACAGCGTTGCGGTGCATGAACTGATCCACATCGTCCAAGCCGGTGGCGCCTACGCCGATGGCCAACCGGACTTTCTTGTCAATGAATTGCCCGATGGCCGCCACCTGCCCGATGTCCTCTACCTCAGTGGCGGCACCCAACACCCCGTCGCTGCGGTGCTCGATGGCGAGTTGGCTGAACCACCCCAACCCGGGAACCTCGAGGTGCAACTGACGCTGGTTCCTCCGGCCGGCTTTCTCTACGTCCGCCTGCCGGACCCGTCGGCTGGCCGGTTTCGGTTGCGGCAGGTGACGCGCAGTGACGGGGTGCCGTTGCCGCTTGGGAGCAACGCCTGGACGAGCGACCGCACGTTTGTCGGCGAGAGCCGTCGCCCTCTCTACGAACACAACTTGCACCTGTTCGACCTCGACAGCCCCGGCCGCTACACTCTCGCCTATGCGCCCTGGGCCGAGGCCGGCGATACCACTCCGCCAACTAGTAGCGTGCTCGCCCTGCCCGAAGTCGCCACCCGCGAGTTCCTGGTCCGATGGTCCGGCCAAGACCAACTAGGCGGCAGTGGGATCGCTGGCTACGACGTCTTTGTTTCGGCTGCGGCCGGGCCCTTCACGCGTTGGCATCGCGCAACGACCAAGACCGCCGCCTTTTTCTCCGGCGATCCCGGGCAAACGTACGCCTTCTACAGCGTGGCCGTGGACCGGTCCGGTAACCGCGAGGCGCCTCCCACCGTCCCCGACACTCACACCACCACCACCAGCAATACCGCTCCGGTCATCGCCGCGATCGAGGATGTTAGCCTGGACGAGGGCCAGACGCTCGCCGTGCAGGTGCTAGCGACCGACATCGACTTGCCAGGCGATCGACTCACCTACCGCCTGAGCGGCGCGCCTAGCGGGATGCGCATCGACCCCCTCACCGGCGCTATCGCCTGGCTCACCAGCGAGGCGCACGGCCCGAAAACCTACACCGTCACGGTAGTCGTGGCTGACCACGGCCTCCCAAGCTTGTCCGCCTCCCGCACCTTCAAAGTGACCGTGAACGAGGTGAACACCGCGCCCCGATTGCCCGCAGCGCCGGACTTGGCGGTGGACGAGGGCCTCTTGTTGAGATGGAACTTCGTGGCGACCGATGCCGATCTGCCACGCCAGACCTTGCGCTACCGCCTCGCTGCCGACGCTCCCCTGGGCGCGAGCATCCAGCCCGTCACGGGCCAGTTCACCTGGGTACCGTCGGAAGCGCAGGGCGGCGCCAGCTACCCAATCACCGCGATCGTGACCGACGACGCCACACCGCCCGGCACCGACTCCCAAACCTTCCGCGTCTCGGTCCATGACTGGAATTCCGCCCCGCGATTGGCGCCGATCCCGAACCAGGTTGTGTTCGAGGGCAGCACGTTGGCGTTGCAGAGCGAGGCCACCGATTCGGACCTCCCAGCCGACCTCCTGACCTTCAGCCTCGAGTCGGGTGCCCCGGACGGCCTCGTTCTCGAGCCCGACACCGGCCGGCTCACGTGGACGCCCAGCTCGCAACAGATCCCCAGTACCAGCCTGATCGCCGTGCGCGTGACCGACAACGGCACACCGCCGCTCGCCGCCTCGCGCACCTTCACCGTCGAGGTGCGCGAGCTGAGGCTGGGGTTGAACCTGCCCCGGTCCCTCCCCGGCGGCTCACTCGAGTTCACCTTCAAGGGCGAACCCGATCAGGAGTACCGCATCGAGACCTCGCCGGACCTAGTACGCTGGACCTTCCTGTTCTCGTTCCGGCCGCAACAGCGCATTGTGGTCCTGCGCGACGACGCGGCTCCGGCGGCCGTTTCCGGCCGTTTCTATCGCGTCGGACGTCCCTGACCTCCCGTTGGACCGCTCCGCCTCGGGTCGGAAGTCTAGGGCTCGCGGAGCTCGCCCCTCCATCGCCCATCGCACCCACATCCCGCATGGAGGGCGGAGTTCTACGACGCCCCTTTCGCAGTTCGCAACTGTTGTCCGCCGGCCCTCTCCACCGCTGCAAGACCCCTGCATCGGAGTTGAAAGCCCAGTTGCAGAGTGTAGCCTCTTTGTGTGTCGGAGACTCGGACAGAATCCCTGCCGGCCGATCTGGAGCGGGTCGCGGAGCGACTGTTTTGGTGGCAGACTCCGCAGCAAGCCTGGAGCGACCGCCATCGGTTTGTGGCTCAGGTCATGGCCTTGGGGACCGATCGCGACGTGGCGATCGTGGAACGTCGGTTGGGGGAAGCGGCCTTCGACGCCGTCCTGGACGACCCGCCGCCCGGTTTGTTCTCCCGCCGGAGCTGGAACTACTGGCACGTTCGACGGCAACGCAGCCCGGTACCGCCGTTGCCCAAACGATTCCTCCAATGAACAGTTTCGAGCCGTGTCTGGGCGTGCTGCCGCCGAGCCAGTTGGCGCTCTGGCCAAACCTGGCGACCGTGCCCGAGCCGTTTATCCTCTACGGCGGCACGGCGCTCGCGCTCCGGTTGGGACATCGGGCTTCGCTTGACTTCGACTTCTTCTGTTTCGAGCCCTTCGAGGTCGAGGCTTTGCGCCGGTCGGCCCGCTGGCTGGGCGAGGCCGAGGTGCTGCAAGCCGCGCCCAACACCCTGACGGTGCTCTGGCGGAGCGACCCGGGCTCCGTCAAGGTCTCGTTCTTCGGCGGCCTCACGTTCAACCGCATCGATCGCCCGGAGGCGACACCCGATCGCGTCGTGCGCGTGGCCTCCTTGCCCGACCTCTTCGCCACCAAGCTCAATACCGTCTATCAGCGAGCTGAGGCGAAGGACTATCTCGATGTGTACGCTCTGCTGAAGGCGGGGCTTTCCTTGACCGACGGCCTGCGCTTCGCCAAGCAGGTCTACGGGCCGGACTTCAATGCGATGTTGCCGCTCCAAGCCCTCTGCTACTTCGAAGAACCTCCCCTGCGAGCCCTTTCAGCGGACGTGAGGACCGCACTGACTGCAGCAGTCCAATCGGTGCGGCACTGAATTCCAGCGTCAGCCAACCAGGTGGCGGCAGGCTCCGCCAGTCCCTGGCGGTCAACCCCGGCCCTGGCACCGAGGATTTCGGGCTTCCCTCGCGTCGGCGGCGGACTATAAACGTCACCGACATTCTGTGAGACTGGCGACTCGAATCGGACCCGCTCAACACGACTCGGCCGCACGCAAAGGGCCGTCCCAGGCCCATCGTGCGCCGGCCCGCCTCTCCCGTGGGCTGGCCGCGATGCTGCTGTGGGCCGCAGCCATCGCCCACGCCGAGCTCCAGTTCGACGTGTTCGTCGGCTACGGCAGCGGCGGCGCCAACGACGGCATCGTGCGCGAGTCCGCCTGGTTCCCCGTGGCCTGCGAGGTCTTCAACGACGGCCCATCCTTCAACGCGGTCTTCGAGTTCTCGTCCCAGCAGACCGGCGGCGGCCAGGTCCGCCGCCTTGCGATCGAGTTGCCCACCAACACGCGCAAGCGCTTCTCCTTTCCGGTGTTCGGCGGCGCCATTCGCTACGCCACCTGGCAGGCGCGCCTCTTCGACGCGCGCGGCAAACTCCGCGCCGAACGGCCGGACGTCCGCTGCCGCAACATCGCCTGGGAAACCTTCCTCTTGGGCGGGTTACCCCGCTCCTTCGGCGGCTTGCCCGCTTTCCCGGCACTGCCAGGTCAACGCACCGAACTGCAGCCGGATGTATCCCGATTCACTGCCGAACACTTCCCGGACAACCCGATCGCCCTCGAGGGCCTCGACGCGCTGTATCTGAACTCGGAGAAAGCGCTCAGCCTGACGGCCCTGCAGGTCGAGGCCTTGGTCGCCTGGGTTCACGGCGGTGGCCATCTGATCGTCGCGCCCGAGCAAGTCCAAGACATCTCGAGCACCCCCTGGCTCCGCACTATCGTCCCGGTCGACTTCGGCACCTCCATGATCACCAACCGCACGGGCGGCAGCTTCCAAGCCTGGCTACAGTCCGGCATCGCCCTGCGGCCCGACCAGGCACTCTGGTCCTCGAGTAGCCCCACCCATCCGGCCGTCACTTTCCCGGGCGCTCCCGGCCGGCCCCCCGTCGCGCGACCCGGTCAACCCGGCCTCGTGCCTGGCGGCAATCCGTACGCCAGCTTGACTCCCGACACCGACTTCGAGCGGTCTGAGTTCGCCTGGTTCGGCGCCACGATCCGCGAGGGCGACACCCTCCTGCAACTGGGCGAACTGCCCCTGGCGGTCCAGACCCGGCGCGGACGCGGCCTCGTCACCGCGCTCAGCTTCAGCCCGGAACGCGAGCCGTTCCGGTCCTGGAAGAACAAAGGCTGGTTCTGGGCGCGGCTCTGCGGCATTCCGGGCGAGTATCTAGCCGGGTTTAACCCGAATATCTACGGCGGCTCGAGTCTGGACGGCGTCTTTGGAGCGATGATCGACTCGCGGCAGGTGCGTAAACTGCCCGTCGAATGGCTCCTGGTCCTGTTGCTCGTCTACCTGGTCGTCATCGGACCGCTGGACCAATGGGTCCTCAAACGACTCAACCGCCAAATGCTCACCTGGATCACCTTCCCCGCCTACGTCGTCCTCTTCTCTCTCCTCATCTACTGGATCGGATACCGGTTGCGCGCCGGTGAAACCGAGTGGAACGAACTCGCTCTGGTCGACGTCCTGCCGCGCGCCGGCCAGGTCGAGCTCCGTGGCCGCACCTACGCCAGCCTCTACTCGAGTGTCAACGCCAAGTACCGCCTCGCTAGCGACCAAACCTACGCCACCCTCCGCAGCGAGTTCACCGGCGCCTGGGGCGGCGCCCAAGACACCACCCGCATGGAAGCCGACCTGCGCGCAAACAACTTCCAAGCCGACGTCGCCGTGCCGGTGTGGACCAGCCTGCTCTACATCAGCGACTGGGAAGAGACGGCCGATCCGCCGCTCACCGCCCATCTGCGCCCACAGGGGATCCAGCACGCGCTGACCGTCCAAAACCTCCTGCCGCGACCCCTGCCGCATGCCCACGTCGCCTTCCAAGGCCGGCTCTACGATCTGGGCGAGTTGCCCGCTCGCCAGTCCAAGACCTTCACCCTCAGCCCCAACCAGGGCCGGCCGCTCTACGACTTCGTCAATAGCCTGGCCGGCCCGGCCGCCGGCAACCGGTTCCAGCAAGCCGCCAACTCGAGGCGCCAAGCCTTCGGCCGCGACCAATTCGGTCGCCTCGATCTCACCCCCGAACACGTCATCGCCGCTAGTTTCATCGCGCAGCTCGGCGCCTACCAAGGCAACCAACGCATCTTCCTCTACCCGCGAGGCGTCGAACTGAGCCCCCTGCTCAACCGCGGCGACGCCGTCCTGCTCGCCTGGGACCAAGCCCACTCGCCGACCAGCAACCCGTTGCGCCGTTTCAAACCGCCGCGCACCACCCAAAACACCATGCTCCGCCTGGCCGTCCCCGTTGCCCCGAGTGCCGGCTCCTGAACGTGACCTGCTAACCTCGGCCCGCCCCGCTCTGTCATGGAACCTCAGCCCGCTGTTCAAACGCTCAATCTCACCCGCCTCTACGGCGACATGGTGGCCCTCAACAACCTGAGCCTGACCGTCCATAAAGCCGACCTCTTCGGCTTCATCGGCTCCAACGGCGCAGGCAAAACCACCACCCTGCGCATCTTGGCGACCTTCCTCGCCCCCTCGGGCGGCACCGCCCAAATCATGGGCCACGACGTCGTCCGCGACGCCGACGCCGTCCGCCACATCATCGGCTACATGCCCGACTTCTTCGGTGTCTACAAAGACATGGAGGTCACCGAGTACCTGGACTTCTTCGGCGCCTGCTACAAAATCCCCTCCGCCCAACGCGATAAAGTCGTCCAGGACGTCCTCGAACTGGTCGGTCTCACCGACAAGAAAGGCGCCCTGATCGGCGCCCTGAGCCGCGGCATGCAGCAACGCCTCGGCCTCGCCCGCGTCCTCATCCACGATCCTGCCGTGCTCCTCCTCGACGAACCCGCCAGCGGCTTGGACCCCCGCGCCCGCATCGAGGTCATGGCCATCCTCCAGGAACTCCAGCGCCTGGGCAAAACCATCATCATCTCCTCCCACATCCTCAGCGAGCTCGAAACCCTCTGCAACCGCGTCGCGATCATCGAGAAAGGCCAGCTCATCTATACCGGCCCAGTCCAAGGTGTCCGCGACCAAATGGCCAGCGGCAGGGTCGTCTGGGTGCGCGTCAGCAGCGACCTCGACCACGCCATCGCCCTCCTCAAACAACACACCGAAGTGTCCGCCGTCGACGCCACCGACGGCCGCCTCAAGGTCACCCTCGTCAACCACGACACCGACCATAGCCTCGTCGCCGACGTGCTCGTTAAGGGCGGCGCCAGACTCGTCGAACTCCGCGAAGACGAACTCGGTCTCGAAGAGGTCTTCCTCCGTGTCACCAAGGGTGAAACGCAGTGAGCGCGACCCGCGCGCACCGGCAAGCGGCCCAGGGGCACGCCACCTGACGCCTCAGCCCTCGCCCCTCGCATGTCCCCATAGCCATTGCCCTTAGCCCACAGCCCCGCCCTCCCCGTCTCTCCTCGCTCGCCCAATTGGCCTTGGCCCTCCCCCCCATCATCTTGCGCGAATTGACCGCCCAATCGCGCCAGCCCATGACCTATTGGCTGCGCGCCCTGGGCGGCCTCGGCGCCGCCGCTCTGCTGGTGCTCGCCAGCGGAGCGAACCCAGGCATCTCGAGCGCCCAATGGGGCGCGCGCTTGTTTGCGTCCCTGAACCTCGCCGCCTACTACTTCATCCTGCTGGGAGTGCCGCTACTGACAGCCGATTGCCTCAGCCGCGAAAAGCGAGAAGGGACGTTGGGATTGTTGTTCCTGACACCCCTGCGGCCCTGGGAGATCGTCGTGGGCAAAGCGATCACCCAGGGCCTCCGGGGCGCCACCTTGCTGGGGGCGCTGACACCCCTCCTCTTGCTGCCGAGTCTCTGGGGTGGCGTGAGCTGGCTCGAGGTCGCCCTGGCCGCCCTGATCCAAACCTCCGCCTTCCTCATCGCCCTCACCTCGGGGATCATCGTCTCGTCCGTCGCCCGCCAACCGGTCCGCAGCGCCTTGGCCGCTAGCCTACTCTCCCTCACCGCCGCAGTCCCCCTGAACCTCCTCCTGGGCGAATACCTCGGCGCCCGACTCTGGCCGCCGCTGTTCCTACCCGAATCCTGGATCTCAGGCGTGCGCCTAGCGACCGCCTCAGGGGCATCTGCGATGTTCTGGGCGATCCTCCCGGTGGGGGTGGCCCTGGCCACCGCGGCTGGCCTGCGACAAGCCGCGCACCAACTCGGCCGGTTCTGGCAGGAATCGGAGAACGCACTGGCCAGCGCACGCGCCACCGCTTGGGTCTGGGCGCGCCTGATCGCCCTGGGTTGCCTGACGACTCAGGGCCTGATCTTGTTCGGCAACCTGGCCCCTGCCATCGCACGGACCAACCGCGACGCCCTCCTCTGGCTGACCTTGCTCTGGCTCGCCCCGCTCCTCATCCTCACCCCACTGGTCCGAATCCATCAACTCGTCGCGGCGACCGACGCGGAACGGGCAACCGGCCCACTGCGCGCGGCGACGGCGGGTTGGCGTTGGTTCATGGCCTGGTTCGTCTTCGCAGCCGCCCTGCCCCTCGTAGCCGCCCGGGCGCAACCGGGCTGGACCGCAGACTGGCTGCTCGCAGCTTCGGCCCACGCAGCAGCGGTCCTGGGCGTGGGTCTCGCGGCCGCTCACCTCGCCTACGCTTGGCGACCTCAATGGTCTACCGCGCTCGCCTGGAGCTTTCTGTTCACGCTCGGCCTCGAACTGGTCTCGCTTGCCGCTTTAGGCAGCCTGACGCTCACCCGCAGCAGCCGGTTGCTCGCCGCTACCACCGCCACACTCCACGATGACTTCAGCCACCCAGCCACTTGGCCGCTCCTAGGCCTGCTGCAACAAGTCGCCGGCAGCCCCGCCTTCGTCCTCGAAGCGCCCCTGTTCTGGCAAGTACAGCCTGAGTGGCAAGCACCCTTGCTCCGCGTCGCCACCACCAACGCCCTCGGCCTGGCCGCCGCCAGCCTCGCAGCCGCCTGGGCAACGCGCCGCCTCGGCCACGCCCGCACCCGCCGTCGACCCACCCGCGCTCCACTCAATGAACTGCGTGAGCTCGTGCAAGACTTCTGCGAGCCGTTGATCGCTCGCGGTTGGTTCCGCCGGCGCCACCGACAGTGGCTCGATGTTAACCCCGCGCGTTGGCTCTGGCAGCGCGCCTGGACAACGCGCCTCACCCGCTGGGGGTGGTGCCTGGCGGTCTTGGTTGCCCAGATCCCCTTGTTCGGCGGCCTGCCGCGCCTCCAAATGGTCTACACCTATCAAACCGGGCTGTTGGTGGCCCTTGCTCGCCGCCGTCGCCTATGCCGCCGCCAATAGCCTCCAGCGCGAGCGCGACAACGGTGTCCTCGAGTTGCTCTTGGTCACCCCGCTCCCCGTCCACCACATCCTGCGCGCCCGCAGGGCTGTGCTCGTCCGGCAGTTCCTCCCCGCCTACGCCGCTGTCTTGCTCCTCACCATGGCTTGCCTCGGCATGACCCCAACCCCCTGGCGAACCTGGGACGGTCTCCTCGCCGTCGTCACCGCGGTTCTCCCCGTACTCTCCTTGCCCTGGATCGGCTTGTACTGGTCCTTGCGCCTCCGCGGCCCCGTCTCGGCCTGGCTGGCCACCTGCGCTTCTACCCTGGCCGTCGCGCTCGCCGGCATCGTGCCCGCCGCACTCCTGGCCGCCGCCCTGCCCTACGCCGCCGCCTCCGTCACTCGGGATCCCTGGCTATCGAGTGCCACAGTGTTGGCGGTTCTCATCACCCAGGCCATCGCCGCCCGGTATGCCTCGAGGGCCGTCACCCACGGCCTGACCACCCGCCGCTGGATTGCCCCGTAACCGTATCCCGCTTGCCCCTCCCCATCCGCCCGCGCGACTTGCCCCTCGAGCGCGAATCCGCCCTCCTCCCACCCTCGGCCCCGTGACCTCACCCGGCACTCCAGCAATCGCACCCAGTAACCTCGATTACCGACAGACGCTCTCAGGTGATGCCCGCCACCCGTAGGTCCCGCAACGCACTCAACCCTGCCAACGGCGCGCCTCCACCCCGAATCGGCCGCGCCCCACTCCGCCGCTTCGAACCAAACCGCTCCCGATGCGCCAACCACACCGCATCCACAAAACCCTTCGAACCCAACACCACCCCGTCTGTCATGTGCCGTATCCGCAACCGCAACACCTCCCCCACACTCAACTCCCCACCCTTCTGCAACACCCTCCTAATCTGCTCCCGACTCATCGCCACCTTCCCACTGCTCCCAGATACCCCTGCCCGCACAAACAACCGCCGCCGATACTCCGCACCCACCTCCTTCCACTCACGCTCCCTCCCCTTCCGCGGTTCCTCGGACCCCCCTGCAGCCTCCGGGCCGGTCAAGAACGGAGCGCGGGCATCTTGCCCGCGGGCCATTCCCCCTTCCCCTTCCCCGACCGCCCCAGCTTCGCCCCGAGACGATCCCCCACTCCCGCCCGCGTACAAACTCAGCAACCCCGACCGCGCCTTCGCATCCCCAGCCACCGCCGCCGCGTACCCGCAGTGCCGGTAATCCTTCGGATCCTCCACCAACCCAGCCCGCACCGCGTTCAAGTCGATGTACGCCGACA
>VHCO01000016.1 GCA_016871715.1 Verrucomicrobiota bacterium | reverse complement strand
AGTAGGTGATGACCTCGAGGCCGCAGAAGGTGGCCAGGCGCCGGAGGAGCCTGACCAAGGTTTCTTTGCCGAGGTCATCGAGGAGGCGTTGGGCGCCGACGATGCGGGAGACGCAGTGGTAGACGGCAGCTCGCCCTTTGACTTTGATGCGGGTCAGTCTCATAAGCGGCGGCGAGATTGCCCCATGGCGCCCGATCTGTCAATGTCTTTTTACCTGGCATACTAACATTGTGCGGATACCATTGCTGGCTGCTGTCGGTAGTCGCGCTGTCTTGGACATCGCCGCAGCAGCGCTCGGCATCGGATCCCGTCGCCTCTGTCAACAATTATAAACCAGTCCATTTGTCATTCTAGCCAGCCTCGAGTAACTCGCGTCACTCCGCTCCGCTCCGGTCCCATCGCTGGTCGCCTCAGGGTTGCGGGCGCCGCTGGAGCCAACCGCGCGTGCGCAGCCAATCGGTCACGCGGTCAGGCCAGGTGGTGACGACCTCCGCGCTGCGACGCAAACCGTAACCGTGGCCTCCACTTGGATAGACGTGAAGCTCGACCGGCACGTTAGCCTGTTTGAGAGCCAGGGTGTAATAGAGGGCAGTCTCGACTCTCACCGGGTCATCCTGGGTCATGATGAGAATCGTGGGGGGGGTCTGCGGGGTAACCGGGAGCTCCGACGGCAGCTTGTCTCCCTCTTCTTTGAGGGTGAGATATGCCGGATAGACCAACACCGTGAAGTCCGGCCGACAACTGGCGGCGTCGGCATCGTCGACCGCCGGATAGGAGCGTGTCCCGGCGTGGTTGCTCAAGGCGGCAGCCAGGTGACCGCCCGCGGAGAAGCCGAGCACACCAATTCGTTGTGGGTCTACTGCCCACTCGCGCGCACGGTGCCGGACCAAGCCCAAGGCCCGCTGCGCATCCTGCAAGGCGGCGGTGTGTTTCTCGCGGCCGCCACGCTTGGGCACACGGTACTTCAACAGGACACCCGTAACGCCGATCGAGTTGAGCCAGTCGCAGACCTCGGTGCCCTCGAGGTCCATAGCCAAGATGTTGTATCCGCCCCCGGGGCAGACGAGCACGGCGGTGCCGGTGTCGCGCTCGGCCGGGGGGCGGTAAACCGTGAGCGTTGGGCAACTGACGTTCCCCAAGCGCACGACCGAGCGCCCGGCTACGAGTCGATCGTTGGGTTTGGTGGTGTCGCGCTCTGCAGCGAGATCCCCAGAGTCACCGGGTGCGGGGCCGGGCCAAATCGGCATGGAAACGGAAGTGTCGGCCTGCAAAGGCGGGAGAACAAACGCCAGGCCGAGCATGAGCGTGGCTGTCGCCCGCGCTCGGCGACCAGCCTGGGATCCAAGGTCGATACATCGCATCGGCCACGGCTAACCGCCTGCCGCAGGTGCGTCAACCCGAATCTCCGACTTTCGATGGTGCGGCCAACCCGTGTGCCCTACCAGTCCGGATAGCTCCTGCGAGAGCCGGGTTGGTTGCGGGCAGCCTGTCGCTGCCGGTCCCACTCGCCTTGGGGGTCGCGATGGCGTTCGTTGACCTGGCCCAGGGCGGCCTCGAGCGTGGGCGGCTGGCGACCGGCCGGGAGGCTCTGTTGTGCGGCTTGGTCGGCCTCGCGGGCGACTCGCTCTCGCGCGCGGGCGAGGCGCGGCTCGAGTTCGCGCAGGCCTTGTTGAGCCTGGGCTTCGTCCGGTGCAAGGTCGAGGGCGCGGCGGAAGGCTGTCTCAGCCTCTTGGTAATGCTGCAGCGCTTCGGTGGCCCAATGCGGCTCGGCGCGGTCGCCGGCCCGCACTTCGCTCTGGGCCGCCAACACCAAGGCCGCCGGCAACAGCCGCCGCGCCTCATCGGCCCCCTGGCGGGCTTCGAGGTTGTGCGGGTTCAAGGACTGTGCGGCGGTGAAGCTACCCAGCGCCTGAATTAACGCCGGAGCGGCCTGCGGGCTTTGCTGGGCCAGGGCCCGACGGCCACGGTCGAGTTGGCGAGTGCCTTCCCGCACATGAAGCTGTTCCAGGGCGGCGCGCACTTCGCGTTCACCGCGCTGGGCGGGCTCATGCCCCGGCTGGACTTGCTGCGCCTGGGCGAAGTGACCGAGGGCGGTCTCGAAGCGCTCCAAAGCTTCGTCGGGGTTCGAAAGCACCTGAGCCTCGGCGGCCTGTTGCTCGCGCTGGCCCAGGCGAGTGAGCAACTCCGCCAACTTGCAATTCACCCGCACCTGCGCCTCACTCAGAGTGGGATCCTCGGCGGGAGTTGGAGCTGTCTGGGCCCCGGGTGTGGCCGCGGCCAGGGCGGTCGGCGTGCGGCTTGCCTCGCCCAAATCCGCAAGGGCCGCCCGGTACTGGCTCTCGGCCTCCGCATCCGCCCAGGGATTGTTCCGGCGAACCTCCTCATCGCCCTTGGTCTCAGCTTGGGTCGCCCGTTCGAGGAGCTTCTCGCGCAAGGCCACTTCCCCACGCTCTCGGTCGGTGCGGATCTGGCGATCGAGCGGAGCCAGGGCCTGGGATTCGACGAAGCGCTCGTTGGCAGTTCGCAGCAAATCGATGGCGGGGTCGAGCGGGCGCAGGCCGGCTTGTTGCCAGAGCTCGAGGCCGAGGCGGTGTGTGAGTCGGGCGAGGCGGCGTTCGACCAACGCCAGGTTGTGCTGCGCGTCCACTCGGCGCGGCGCGCCCCCAAGGACGGCCCGAAACGCACTGCAACTGCGTCGCCAGAGTTCTGCGGCTTCTTCCGGGGCGCGTGCTTCGAGCGGTTCTCCCAAACGGAACTGGGCGTTGCCGAGCTGGAACCACACCGGCGCCTGCAGTCGGCGCGGCAGCGATTCGAGGGCGAGGTCTTGCCAACGTTGGAAGGCACGGGCGAAATCGCCGGCGGCATAGGCTCGCACCCCGTCGTTATAGCGGTCCCAGGGGGAACCGTTTGCCGGATGGGTCGGGGGCAAAGCCTCCGCCTGAGCGACCACCGTGTTCAGGGTGGCAACCAGCGTTGCCCACAAGGTTCTGCGGAGAGAGTTCATGGACGGTCGACTCGCTGCGCGCACCGTGATCGTCGCCACTCAACGCATCGTGGCGCCGTTTCGGCCACCCGCCGGCGTGATGCCAAGCCCGCTCTTGCCTTCGTGTGATTCATGGTCAAGGGAAGGATCGGCCCCGGCTCGAGCGCCGTTCGCTCAACAGCCACTCGGCTGCGAGCAACGCCAGCGCGGCCAGCAACGGCCACTGAAACCGCTCCCGCGGTTCATCCACCATCCGTTTCTCGGTCGTGCGAGGCAACGCAGCCGCGGCTTGGCTAAACCAGGTCCGCAACGCCGAACTGTCGGGTCCGGTCAGGCGGGTGTAAAGCCCCCCTCCGGCAGCGGCAATGTGCTGCAGCCGCAACTCGTCGGCACGGGAGACGACGTCGCGGCCTAGGGCGGTGCGCGCCAGGCCGCTCCCCGGCCCGGACCGCGCGGGGATGGGCGCGCCTGTCGCCGAGCCGACGCCGGCCGTATGCACCCGAATGCCTGCTGCCGCGGCGGTGCGCGTCGCCTCGAGTACGTCCCCTTGGAGTTGTTCACCATCGCTGACCACTAACAGCGCCCGGGGGCCTTGGCTGGCGCGGTCGAAGCTTTCCCAGGCCCGCCGAATCGCCTCGCCCAAATTGCTGCCCTGCTCGGAGACGGTCGCCGGGTCGGCGGCCCGCAGCGCTCGATCGATCGCGGTGTGGTCGCGGGTGAGTGGGGCGGCCAGGTGGGCTTCGCCGGCGAAGACCACCAGAGCCACACGGTCCCCACCCAGTTCATCGAGCAGACGACGAATGGCCCGCGCCGCGGCAGCGAGGCGGTTCGTGCCGCCGGCGTCCGCAGCCAACATCGAGCGCGATACGTCCAAGGCGACGATTAAGTCGACTCCAGAGCGCTCGAGCTCGAGTTCGCGGCGGCCCCACTGCGGTCGGGCCAGGGCGACCAGCAACGCGGTCCCGCCCAAGACCAAGAGCACGCGTTTGGCCAACCGCCGCCGCCGATGAACCGAGCGCAGGAGCCGCGGCAGGAGAGGGGTGTGGAATGCGGCTTCGAGGAGCCGGCGCGCTTGGCGCCCGGTCCAAAACCAAAGTCCGAGCAAGGCCGCCACCACCAGGGGCAGGCCGATCAGCCATGCCGGTGCGCCGAACTTCATGGCAGCCTCCGCCAACGGGTGTGGGCCAGAATCTGCTCGGCCAGCAGCAATCCGAGGGCCGGCACCGCCAGCCAGGGGAACAGCTCGCGCCACCCTTTCTGCCGCCGATCTCGCAGTTTCTGTTTCTCGAGCTTGTCGATGGCCGCATACACGGCCCGCAAGTCGCCACCGGTACGCACTCGGAAGAACTCGCCGCCCGTGCGCACGGCGGTGTGGGTGAGCAGTTCGCTGAGGTCGGGCGGCGTGTTCGCTTGGCTCGGAGACAGGATTTGGACGCAGTGGATGCGCACACCCAACGGGCGCAGGGCTTCGCCCACCAGGTCCAAGGGCGGTCCCGCGCTGATGTTCTCCGCGTCCGTCATGAGGATGATGACGCGGGTCTCGTTGGTGTGATGCTGGAGATGCTGCGCCGCAATCACCAGGCCGGAGCCGATGTCCGTGCCGGTGCCGTTGGTCTCACGCCGCAACCGCTCGAGCAACCAAGCGTGATCCAGGGTTAACGGGCTCGACAGGTAGGCGTCCCGGTCGAACCAGACCAGGCCCACGCGATCGTTGGGTCGGGCCTGGATGAACTCGCCCGAGATCTGCTTCATGCCCTCCGAACGCGAGACCCTTCGGCCATCGAGGAAGAAGTCCCGCGTGCGCATCGTGCCGGAGAAATCCAGCACCAGCATGAGGTTGATGCCCCGCGTATCCTCGCGGGCCGTGGCTTTCTCGTCCTGCGGCTGCGCGAGCGCCAACACCACCAGTGCCAACGCCGCGAGACGGAGCGCAGCCAGCCAACGGCCAGGTTGGCGCCGCACGGCCTGGGCCGTTGTGCCCAGCAAGTGGATCGAACTAAACACCAGTGCGCCTGCGCGACCGCGCCGGCCGCGCCACCAACCTAAGCCAGCCACCAGCACCAGGGCGAGTAACCACCACGGCGAAGCAAATCGGAAGCCATCGTCCATGCTCAAGCCCGGGCGGTGTGCGCCGCAGCGCGTTGGGCCGCCGCCGCGTCGGCCGTGTTGACCGGGGGCCGCGAGGCCAATACAAAAGCCACCGCTGCCGTGTGCAACTGGCTCAACTCGGCCGCAGACGCCACATAACGGCCGAACTTGAACAGGTCGCAGAGCCGCAGGAACCGCACGAGACTGTCGCGGTGGTTCAGCGGCAGGGCCGTGGAGGCCGCCGCGAGGCGGAGGAAATCTTCGGTCGTGAGCCGGGGGGCGTGCAGGGCGTAGCGCCCCTCGAGGTAGCGGCGCAGGACGCCGGTGGCGGCGATGCCGTAGTCGCGCGAGTGTTCGAGACGCAGCAGCGGCGTCAGTCGCTCGAGCTCGGTCAGGGCCAGTTCCCAGGGCGCGAGACCCGCACTCGCGGCCGAGGCTTGCGACGGTGGCCGCTCCCGATGGCGGCGCCGCAGGCGTTGCCCGAGGACCACGGCCAGAGCCGTGACAACGGCGGCCAGCGGGAGAATCAGCCACCGGTAACTCGGGGGTGCCAGCAGGCGCAGGTCTTCAATGAGCTGGGTCTCGGTCATCGGGCGGGGGCGCGAGGGCGGCGCTGGCGCCGATCGAAGAACTGAAGGAGCGCGCGATAGCAGGGCCGGCCCGATTCGCACGCGACCGCATCCACGCCGGCGCGGCGGAACGTGTCCGCCAAATGCGCGGCGCGGGCCAGATGCTCCACCTCGAAGGCGTGGCGCGCGGTAGCATCACGGGTGTTGATCTCGAGCAACTCACCGGTTTCGGCGTCTTCACACACCAACCAACCCACGTCTGGCAGGCGCGCCTCGACCGGGTCGCCCAGGACTACCGCCACCAAATCGTGGCGACGGGCGGCCACAGCCAGGGCACGGTCAAAACCCGTGTCCAGGAAATCGGACAGGAGGAACACCGTCGCGCGGCGGCGAAAGGCGAGGCCCAGGGTATGCAGGGCGGTGCGCACCGAAGTGCGCGGGGAGACCGGCGCGTGGCCCAAGACCGCGGTGACGATCGCGAGGGCCTGGCGCCGGCCCGCGCGCGGCGGCAGATAGCGCTCGACGCGGTCGGTAAAGAGCAGGAGGCCCACCCGGTCGTTGTTGAGCACCGCACTCAGAGCCAGCACGGCGGCCAACTCCGCTGCCAACTCTCGTTTGCTCTGCGGCACCGATCCGAAATCGCCGGAGGCGCTTACGTCGACGGCCAACAAGAGCGTGAGGCAGCGTTCCTCGACGTTCTGCTTGATCTGCACGGTGCCGGTGCGAGCCGCGGCGTGCCAGTCGATACTGCGCACGTCGTCCCCCGGTTGGTAGACGCGGAGATCGTCGAATTCGAGGCCGCGCCCACGAAAGACCGACCGGTAGGGCCCAGCGAACAGGTCCTCGACCCAGCCCCGAGCGCGCAATTCAACCAAGCGCGCGCGTCGCAGCAGATCCACGGGTGGGGAAGTCGCGGGGGAGGTGCCAGGGGCGCTCATCGGGGCGAAACGCGTCGGGGGCGCGGGCGAAGGGTCAATCGCTCGATCGGCCTCATGGGACGGGCACCTGCTCCAAGACCTGCGTCACGATCTGCTCCGCGGTGATGGCATCGGCGTCCGCCTCGAAGGTGGTCAGCACGCGGTGCCGGAGCACGTCGGGGGCGATGTCTTGGACGTCCGCGGGTGTGACGTAGGGGCGACCGTGCAAGAAAGCTAGCGCCTTGGCGGCCAGGGCCAGGTTGATGGACGCCCGGGGGGACGCGCCGAAGCGGATCCAGGGCTTGAGTTGAGGCGCCAGCTTGGTGGGGTCACGCGTCGTGAACACCAACCGCACGATGTAATCGGAAACCTGGTCGTCCACGAACACCTCATCCACCAACCGGCGCATGGCCAGGATATCCTCCGGGTGCAGGATCGCGGTGAGAGGCGGACGAGGGGCGGTGCGGGCCATGAGCGCCATAATGCGGCGTTCGTCGGCCTCGGCCGGATAAGTGACCACGACCTTGAGCATGAACCGATCGACCTGCGCCTCCGGGAGGGAGTAAGTGCCTTCTTGCTCGATGGGATTCATGGTGGCCAACACCAAGAAGGGCGAGGGCAGCGGGTAACTGTCCTCGCCGATCGTCACCTGCCGCTCCTGCATGGCCTCGAGCAGCGCACTCTGCACCTTGGCCGGGGCGCGGTTGATCTCGTCGGCCAGCACCAGGTTCACAAAGATGGGGCCTTTGCGCGTGTGATACGAGTTGTCCCTCGGATTGAACACGAGGTTACCGACCAAGTCCCCCGGCAGAAGGTCCGGGGTGAATTGCACCCGCGCGAACTCCAGGTGCAAACACTGAGCCAGGGCGTTGACCGTGGCCGTCTTGGCCAAGCCCGGCACCCCCTCGAGCAGGACGTGGCCGTTGGCCAACAACCCCACTAATAACCGCTGGATCAGATGCTGCTGCCCCACAATGGCGCGCGCCATCTCGACGCGTAAGGCCTCGAGACGCGGTTGATGGGCGGCAATGGCAGTCTCAAGGGGCTCGAGGTCGGTGTGCATCGGCGGGCCGGAGTGTGCCGACGGACCGCAGCGACGGGCAAGGAAAAGTCGGCGGCCGCTACCCCCACCATTCCGGAGGCGCGGCTCACCAGACCTAATCGAGCCGGGCTCGGAAGAAACGCGAGGCCGCGACCGGTTCGGACGCGCCGACCCAATAGCCGAAGTCGCCCGCGGCGTCGGCGGTCAGGGCAACCACAGGTTGCCACTGCTGCAGGTCGGTCGCGGTCTCGATCCAGTACCGGGCGCCGGAGAAGCCGCGGAGGCGCAGGCGCAGTCCCCCACCCGGCTGCGGCGAGATCGCCTGAAACTGCGGCGCCGCCTCTGGCCGAGGCTCGAACCGTGCCGTCAAGGCCAGGTCGCCCTGCAACAACAAGGTCACGCGATTGGTCGTGAGGCCAAAAAGCCCGTCCCACCCCGCTAACTGGTAGCCAGGTCGAGCTAACGCCGTGAGGGTGATCGGGTGCCCCTGGAAGTAGACACCGGTCCAAGGCGCCTCGGCGGGCGAAGCGAGCGTGAGCGTGTTGAGCTGGAGTTGGCCGTGCTGGGGAGCGGAGACCGCTAGGGTGAGGTTTGCGGTGGCGCGCAGACCGAAACGCTGGGCCAGATGGCCGCGGGCGGCATCGGGCCGGCGTCGGGCGTACTCGCGCAGATACTCGATATTCGCCCGCCAGGTGGCGACCGAACTGGGCGACCGCCAGCGGCGAATATGCTCGGCCATCTCCGGTTCGAGCACGGCCGCCATCTGGTCGATGCGCGCGATCGTATGCGCCGGCTGGAAGAGGGTGTTGAGCAGATCCGCAAACCGGTTAATGAAGTCGCGACGGAAGTCGCCGTTCTCGATCAGGCGTCGCAGCAAGAAGGTGGTGGTGTCGGTGTTGTGGCCATGGAGCGAGCCGCTGGGAGTGAGCACGGCGCTCAACATGTCGAACTGCCATGCCGGCTGTTGCGCCCAAAACCCACCCCACCCCACGTCGTTGTCGAATTGCAGCCAGCGCCAGCGCCCCTCCGGCGTGCGGGGTCGCCAGAGCCGGTGGTTGCCAATGTCCCAGCGATAAGAGAAGACCTCGCAGACTTTGTAATCGATGTAGTTGGCCACATCGAGTTGCCCTTGCGCGTGCGCATAGACCTCGGGCCGGCTCAGATCGTGGTCGGCCAGGTAGCGAATCAGGGCATCGTAGTGTGTGACGTCTCCCGCCTTCGCCGCCGCGTAACCTTCGAGGTAGTCCAGATTGTCCAGGGCGACGTCGCCGTAATAGCCGACAAACTCCGCGTCTTCCTTCTCCTTGAGGTAGTGCACGCCCCAATATTCGCCGTTCATGAAGACAATGCACGGGCGCGCCGCCTGTGTCTCGGCCCCGGTCTCCGCCGCCAGGCTCTGCATCAATTCATCCCGCAGGAAGGCCGTCGGTTGATCATGCCCTGTCGGCCGCAGTAGGAAATGCTCGAACTCGGCGCGGGCGCGATCGGGGAAGAGGCGGTAGCGGAAGGGGCGTCGGCCCAGGCCACCCGTGCCGTCCAGATCGAGGCCCTTGATCGGGAAGCCTTGCGAGGTGTTGCCGTGAATCTTCACGTCTCCTTCCTGGGCGAAACCCAGCGTGTTGTCCGTCTCGTACAACTCGACGTGCACCGGCCGCTCCCAGTCCGGCCCCCGCTGCGAGTAGTTCCCATTCGGGGCCAAGCCCGGCACATAAATGCCGATCCGCGCATCGAACAGGTTCGCCTGCGCGGTGCTCAGCGAGACCACCGGCAACGAGTATCGCGCACGGCCGAGGTCATCGACCCAGTAGGTGCGCGTGGCGGTGGCGCTCGGCAGAGCGCCCGCCTTGAAGGCCCGAGCCCGAACCACCCAGCCCTTGAAGACCTCTGCGGCGGGGAGAGCGCCCCCGGGCACGGTGGGGATGTTGGCGATGGTGTTGGGCGTGCCCATGCGACTGCGCAAGGGCAAAGGCCCGCGGTAGAGCGCCGCGGCAGGGTCGGGTTCGGCTCCATCCAAAGTGTACCGGATCTCGGCCCCCGGGATCGAGACCGCCAGCGTCAGCTCGACCGGGCTCGCATAGAAACCCCCAGGCAGCGAGAAGGTGGGCGCCGTCAAAAATTCAGTCGCCCCCACCGTCGTGTTGGGCGCCCCCGGGGTCGGTTGCTCGAAGAAGAACCAGCCCGCCGCGCCATCCGGTTGGCGGCCGTAGGAGACATCGCGTGGAATCGGTCCGAAATGAACTTGATCGGCCACCACGCCGTCGGGTCGGGTTAGCACGAGGCGTTCGCCGCCGGCGTTGAGCTGGAAATCCGTATGCAACGGCCGCGCCAACTCGAGCGCGTACCGACCCGCTAAATCCTGGGCCACGCCCCGTCGTTCGTTCTCGGACAAGGGCCGGTCATAAATCAAGACCTCCGCCAAATCGCCCCCGAACGCCCCGTAGGCTCCAGAGCCGATCTCGACCGGGGCGGTCACCTGCGCCCGCGGCGAGAGGGCCCCGCGCCGGACCCACAGACCCCCCAGATCCAGACTCGGTTGTCGGGCGTCGTAGTTCAGCGCCAAGACGGCAAACCCGAGGCCGACCGGGGCGGCGTGCACCAGCAGGGCTGGCATGTAGTTCGCGCCATGCTCGTAAACGGACACGCCGTTGGTCCCCACAGACACCCCAGCGCCACCGTTGGACTCGCCACCGTGTTGCGCTCCGAACAGATAGCGCTGGCCGCTCACGCCCCCGGCACTGGCGTTGCCTTCCGGATCGATCTCGTGCGACTGCGAAGTCCGGTAGACCGCCAACACGCAGAAGCTGTTTGTGGCAGTCGGACGCGGCAAGCGGAGTTGGTCGTTGACGCCGTCGAAGCGCAGGGCCGGCCGGCCGTTCATGGCGCTGGCGATCCATAGCGGCTGCTGCGACGCCGTCGCTTGCGTGGCCGCGCTGCCCGCGTCGCTCTGGTTGTCCCACCGCTGGACAAAGTACGCCCCGCCAACCCGCCGCACTTGGGCCGGGTCATTCCGATCGACCGCGTCCGCCCGTAACCAGACCCGCAGACCCGAGAGCGTCGCGGGTGCCAAAGGCGCGACAAGCGTTGGCTGGCGGTCTTTGCCCGACGCATACACGACCAGAAACACGCCGGGGCCGATCGCCGCGTCGCGAAACCTCCAGCGAAACGGCCGATCCGGGTTGTCGCTGAGCCCGTAGCCGGCAAGGTTGATCGCGGCGGAGCTCGAGTTGTGGAGCTCGATCCAGTCCGGTGTGTCTCCGTTCTCGTCGGTGAGCGTGGAGCCGTTCGAAGGCATCAACTCGTTCAGCAGGACGCCCGGCGCGGCCAGGCCCGGCTGCTTGGCCCCGGTCAGCAACGCCAGCAGCCAAAACGCGCAGATCCAACGGGGCGTGGCCTGGGCCGGAGCCGCCGAGTGCGGCGGGGGGCAGCGCCGTTGGGAGTTCGCTTTCAGCATCTCGGCAGGCGGGCAGGCTCGGCCTACACCTTGACCTTGAAGCTCTCGCCCTGTTTCAACGAGAGCGCAAACGCCGCCATCAACTCGGGGATCCGCTCCAGATCGGTCAGGCTCACCAGTTCCACCGGCGAATGCATGTAACGGTTCGGCAGACTGATCAGCGCACTAGGAATCCCGCCGCGCGTCCAAAAAATGACGTCCGTGTCCGTGCCGCTCGTCGAGGACACGGCCTCGTGCTGGAGCTTGAGCTTCCGTTTCTTCGCAACGGCCTCGAGCCGGGCCACCACCTCAGGATGATTGCACCCGCCATGCGTGAGGGCCGGGCCTTTGCCAATCTTGATGTCGCCGTGCAGCGGTTGGCTGACACCGGGGTAATCGGTCGCGTGCGTCACGTCCACCACCAACGCTACGTCCGGCTTGAGCGAGTACGCAATCTGCCGCGCCCCCAGCAACCCAACCTCCTCCATGATGTTCGACACCGCGCACACCTCGGCTTCCAGTTTGTGCCGATCCTCCAGGAGCAACCGCAACGTCTCCGCGACCGCAAAGGTCCCAATCCGATTGTCGAATGCCCGAGCCACGGCGAGGTCGTTGCGCAACAACTCGAACTCGTCCGTCAGCGTAATCGGATCCCCAATCCGGACCAACTTCTCCGCCTCGCGCCGGCTCCGAACGCCAATGTCGATGAACAGGTCGCTGATCTCCGGCAACTTGCGCTCCTTCTCCGCCTTGGTCAGGTGCGGCGCCACATTCCCCACCACGCCTCTCACCGCCCCCTTGCGAGCGTGCACCATCACGCGCTGCGCTTTGGCCACCACCGCATCCACCCCGCCCAACTTGCGCACATAGAGGTAGCCGTCCTTGTCGATGAAGTTCACTACCAACCCAATCTCATCGGCGTGCGCGGCCAGCATCAATCGCGGGCTACCCCCCTTGTTCAAGACCGCCACGCAATTGCCGTAGCTGTCTGAGTAGGTCTCGTCCGCATACCCTCGAGCGTAGTCGAGCCAAACCCGCTGCCCCCTCACCTCGTGGCCGGAAGGGCTGGGCGTGTTCACCAACAGCCGCAAGAAACCCAATGACTTATCGCGCATGCCGCCAGTCAAAGTCATTCCCCGCGCGGGCTAAAGCAAAATCCACCGGCGCCCGACCGCCCCGCCATCGCCCCGTCTTCCCTCCGTTCCAGCCGCACCCCCCTTGCCCGCCCCAGCAGCCTCGACCATACACCAACACACCTGTGTCAACTATTATCACCCTGGTTTTCCTGCACCGACGACCTCCATCCCCACATCCCCCAACGGCCGCCGCCCCGTCAGTTCGGCCACGCGACGCGGCAACCTTCGCCGGAGCAACTCAGCCCAGTCGCCCAAGTCCCGGGCTCAGGCACTGGCTCAGCAGAGTCCTCGAGCTCCAAAGCGTCTTCGGAGTACGCCAAGTTACCAGACCGGCTATCGCCAGCGGCCTCAGAGGTGGAGCCTCACGACCACGAGCTCCTCACGGTTGACCCCGGTTGCGCCCTGCAACCCACCAACCCAACCGCGCCCCTCGGGCCCTGCCGTTCACTCACGCGATGGCATCAACCCGCAAGTCCCGCAACGCACTCAGCCCCGCCAACCGCGCGCCTCCACCTCGAATCGGCCGCGCCCCACTCCGCCGTTTCGACCCAAACCGCTCCCGGTGCGCTAGCCACACCTCATCCACAAAACCCTTCGATCCCAGCACCACCCCGTCCGTCATATGCCGTATCCGCAACCGCAACACCTCCCCCACGCTCAACTCCCCGCCCTTCTGCAACACCCGCCTAATCTGCTCCCGACTCAGTGTCGCCTTCCCACTACTCCCAGACACCCCTCCACGCACGAACAACCGCTGCCGATACTTTGCACCCACCTCCTTCCACTCACGCACCTTCGCCCTAACCGGCATCGACTCCTCGGCCTCCGCTGCAGCCTCCGAACCGGTCATTATCGGAGCGCGGGCATCTTGCCCGCGGTCCCTTACCCCTTCCCCTTCCCCGGCCGCCACCGCCGCCCCAACCTCCCCAGTCCCGCTGCGAGGCGCCGCCTCGCCCGTGTACAAACTCAGCAAACCCGACCGCGCCTTCCCATCCCCAGCCACCGCCGCCGCGTACCCGCAGTGCCGGTAGTCCTTCGGATCCTCCACCAACCCGGCCCGCACCGGGTTCAAATCGATGTACGCCGACACCGTCTCCAACACCCCCGTCTGATCCTCGACCAACACGCTCCGGAACCGTTCCGCCCACAACGTCCCAAACCGCTGATGCCGTATGTTGTACCACTTGCTGAACCGCTGCTTGAACTCCTTCATAAACTCCGACACATCCCCCATCCGCGCCAACATCCGTTTCCGGATGTCCGCGTCCACCCGGCCATGCTCGTGCAACCCCTTCTCGGCCTCGTACAGCAGGCCGGCCTCTCGAGGCTTTGCCTTCCCGTAGAGGGCCCTCATGCGCTCGACCAGTTCCTCGTCGGTCGGGTTCTGCTCGGCCGGGACGCGGACCAGGACATGGAGGTGATTGGACATGATGCAGTAGGTGATGACCTCCAGGCCGCAGAAGGTGGCCAGGCGCCGGAGGAGGCGGACCAAGGTTTCCTTGCCGAGGTCATCCAGGAGGTGTTGCGCGCCGACGATGCGCGAGACGCAGTGGTAGACGGCCAGTCGGCCTTTGACTTTGATGCGAGCCCGTTTCATGAGTGGTGAGGAGATTGCGCAACGGCAGTCGTTTTGTCAACATCATTTTTCATGGATGATTGAGTTGTTAGCACGCGCTAGGGGCCTCTTGCTTATGAATCCGCCGTTGCCAGGGGCGGGGAATCCACTATGTTACGGCGCCTGCGCTGGACGCAGGACACGCGTGGCCAATCCAATACAACATCATACCGCAGGCGCCCCGGCCGTCGCGGAGCCGAACGCTCCGCAGGCGGCCTCCGCACGCGACAACTCATCCGCCATGTCAGTTGCCGGCTCGGCGCCGCCTCGGACGAACCGAGAGCGGTTCCTGCGCGCTTGCGCGGTAGAATCGGTCGACCGACCACCCTGCTGGCTCATGCGCCAGGCTGGGCGGGCCCTGCCAGAATATCGCGAGCTTAAGCAGAAGTACTCCTTCCTCGAGCTGGTTCAGACTCCCGAGCTCGCCACCCAAGTCACCCTGCAACCCATCGAGCGCTTCGACTTCGACGCCGCCATCCTCTTCAGCGATATCTTGGTCATCGCCGAGGCCCTCGGCCAACGCTACCGCTTCCGCGACACCGGCGGCATCCAGATGGAGTTCGCCCTCGACTCGTCTGCCGCAATCGACCGCCTCCAAACCCACGCCGTCACGGACCGTCTCGAGTACGTCGCCGCAGCCCTCCGTTTGCTTCGCCCGGCCTTGGCCGGCCGCACCGCCCTCATCGGTTTCGCCGGCTCACCTTGGACGCTCGCCAACTTCATGGTCGAGGGCGGAAGCAGCAGGACCTTTACCAAAGCCCGCCGCCTGTTCTTGGAGCAGCCCCAACTCTTCAGCCGACTCTGCGAGAAACTTACCCGTGCTATCGTCGATTACTGCCGCATGCAAATCCAAGCCGGGGCCGAGGCGATTCAGCTCTTCGATACCCTGGGCGCCTGTATCGAGGAGGACCGCTTCGCCGACGCCTCCGCCCGTTGGTTGCGCGAGATCGTCGCCGAGCTGAACTCCGCAGTGCCCGTCATCGTTTTCGCCAAAGGCGTCAACCAAAGCTGGAACTTGCTGGTCGGCACTGGCGCCCGGGTGCTGAGCGTCGACGCCACCGTCCGCTTGGCCGAGGTGCGGGCGAGTCTGCCCGCCGACGTCGGCGTCCAAGGCAACCTCGACCCCGCCCTGCTCACCACCGCCAGCGCCGACGGCGTTGCCCAGGCCACCCGCCGGCTGCTCGAAGACATGCGGGGCGCGCGTGGGCACATCTTGAACCTGGGCCATGGCGTTCCACCCGACGCGCGCCTCGAGAACATCGAGGCCCTCATCCGCACCGTCCAGCGCTTCGCCTAAGCTTCCCATGAGCCGCCTGCATTTCGACCTCGAGCTTGTCCGGAAGTACAATGTCCCGGGGCCAAGGTACACTTCCTATCCCCCCGCCACCCAATTCACGGACCAGCTCCCCGTCACCCGCGTCCTCGAGGGCATCCGGGCCAATAACCAAGCAGCGCGCGACCTCTCGCTCTACGTTCACCTGCCGTTCTGCGAATCGCTCTGTTGGTTCTGCGGTTGCACCACCGTCATCACCACCGACCAACGCAAGAGCGCCGCCTATATCGAGTACCTGGGCCGAGAAATGGCCCTCCTCCAACCCCTGCTCCACCCCCAACGCCGCGTCACCCAAATCCACTTTGGCGGCGGCACCCCCACCTTCTCCGCCCCCGACCAACTTCGCCGCCTAGGCGAGCTCATCCACCGCCACTTCGCCTTCGCCGCCGACGTCGAGGCTGGCGTCGAGGTAGACCCCCGGCGCCTCACCCGTGACCACCTCGTGGCCCTGCGCGAGATCGGGTTTAACCGCGCTTCGATGGGCGTCCAGGACAACCATCCTCAGGTGCAAAAGGCCGTCCACCGCCTGCAACCCCTCGACCTCACCGCTCAAGCCGTCGCCTGGCTGCGGGAAACCGGGTTTACCTCGCTGAACATCGATCTCATCTACGGCCTCCCCTACCAGACACCCGCGTCCTTCGAGAAGACGCTGGACGAAATCCTCGCACTGGCCCCTGACCGCTTCGCCGTGTTCAGCTACGCCCATGTGCCTTGGATGAAACCTGCCCAGAAAATCCTCCTCCGCGAGGTCCTCCCCACACCCGAAACCAAATTCCAGCTCCTCAAGCTCACCGTCGAAAAGCTCGCTGACGCCGGCTACGTCTACATTGGCATGGACCATTTCGCCCGGGCCGATGACGAACTGGCCACCGCCCAACAGGCCGGCACGCTCCAGCGCAACTTCCAGGGCTACAGCACGCGCGGCGGCGCGGACATCTACGCCTTCGGGATGTCCTCGATCTCGCAGGCCGACGGCACTTACTGGCAAAACCTCAAGGACCTCCCCGCCTACTACGCTAAGCTCGACGCCGGCCAACTGCCTTACGCCCGCGGCTACGTTCATAACGACGACGACCGCCGCCGCCGCGACACCATCATGCAGATCATGTGCAACCTCGGGGTGGACTACGCCGCCATGTCCGCTCGCTTGGGCGTCGATTTCCCCACCTACTTCGCCGCCGAGATCGCATCCCTAGACGACCTTGAAGCCGATGGCCTGGTGCACCGCACCCACCGACGATTGGCGGTTACCGACCTCGGCCGACTCCTGGTTCGCATCATCGCCATGCGCTTCGACGCCTACCTCCCCAAGCCCACCGAGCGCCGCCATGCGATGACGATTTAAGCGGCCGTCGCCACCCCCCGATCCCGCCCAGCCTCGCGTCCGCTCTCGGTCGTTGGCCACCTCACTGAAGCTGCGGTGGCGCAACGAGGAGCCCGCCGAACAACAGATAGGCCAGGATCAACGTCCACACGACGTTGAACGCTTGAGCGCCTAAGAACGCCAACGCCGGCCGACCGTCCTCCAGTCTCAGCAGGTCTGCGAAACGGGTCTCCAGCCCAATACACACAAACGCCAAGGCGAACCAGGTCGTCCGCAACGCTCCCAAGGTCGGCTTGCACGCCGCGACCGTCCCCCCTTCCAGCAAGAACGAGAACACCACCGACGCCCCCAAAAAGCCGAGCACGAACTTGGGGAACCGTTCCCAAATGACCGCCACCCGCGGCCGCGGCTGACCCGGCTCACGCTGCCGCACCGCCCACCACAGCGAGAGGGCGAACGCCGCCACCCCGATCAATACATTCTGCGAGAACTTCACGATCACACCCACCTTCATCGCCCCCTCGCTAATCAAGGCGCCCGCGGCCACCACGGACCCGCTGGTGTCCAGCGTTCCTCCCAGCCAAGCCCCCCCCACCAACTCCGGTATCCCCAACGCCTTCACCGCCCACGGCATCAGGACCATCATCGGCACCGCGACGATCAAGACCAGCGAGGTCACGTAGGAGAGCTTCTTGCGATCGCCCTGGATCGCGCCACACGCTGCGATCGCCGCGGATACACCGCAAATCGCCACCGCCGTCGCCAGCATCGCCCCGAACTCGTCGTCCACCCGCCATCGCCGGCACAGCCAAAAACCGAATCCCCACACCGCGCTCACCACCAACAAGGCCTGGATCATGCCCAAAAAACCCGCCTGCAGGATCTCCCCAAACAGAATCCCCGCCCCCAGGATCACGAGGCCGCTCTTGATGTAGTACTCCGTCCGAACCGCCTCTCGTAACCAGGCCGGCACCCCCATCACCTGGCTCACCAGCAATCCCAATCCCAGCGCAAACAGCACATACTCCAACCCCAACGCGTTCACCTTCGCCTGACCCGCCAACACCTGCGCGAGCCAGGCCAGCCCAAAAACCACCGGAAAACCCGCCAGGACGCCGGCCACTCGCACCCCCGCTAGGGCCAAACCCGCCAAACTCAATATCCAACAAACCAAACCCAAGAGACCCGCCGCTGCCACATTCGACCCCGCCAAGACCGTCCCCGCCAGCGTGCCCCCATCCGACCAGGCAAACGCCGGCGCGGTCAGCCGACCTCCCACCAAGACGCCGCCTATGAGCAGGCTTCCGGTCGCCACGGCCAGCCAATCTTCGTTGCGCCACCACGGTGGCGACGCCGCCTTGGCCTTGCACGGGCTGCTCTCGCTGCTCTCCTCAGGCATAGCTCAAGCGGTCGCCTCCACGCCGTGGCTCCCACTCCACTCGGGGTCCAACCTCAAGTCCTTCAGCATCTGCAGGTCTTGGGCGACGGGCTGGTTCAAGGTGGTCAGGTAGTTCCCCACCATCAGGGCGCTCGCGCCCGCCAGGAACACCATGCTTTGCGTGTCCCGCAGGTTCACCGCGCGTCCGCCGGCGATCATGATCTCCTGCCGCGGCAGGATGAACCGGAAACACGCGATCGTCTGGAGGATCTCGATCGGGGCGACTGGCGGGTTGTCCGCGTACGGCGTGCCCGGGATCGGGTTCAAAATGTTCAACGGCACAAAATCCACCTCGAGCTCGCGCAGCGCCCAGGCCAACTCGCAACGGTCGACTCGCGTCTCCCCCAGCCCAATAATGCCCCCCGAACACACCTTCAGGCCGGCCCCCTTCAGGTAGCCAATCGTCTTCAGGCGATCGTCGTACGTGTGGGTGCTGCATTGCTCGGGAAAGAACCGGCGCGAGGTTTCCAGATTGTGATTGTAGCAGGCCAACCCCGCCGCCTTGAGCCGGTCGGCTACCCGCTGGCTGGCCAGGATCCCCAGCGACGCGTCCGGCCGCACACGCCCGTCGCGCGCCAACTCCTCGATGCGCGTGCAGACCTCCTCGAGCATCGGGCCCTCCTCCAACCCCCGCCATGCCGCCACCAACCCCAACGCCGTCACCCCGTTGCGCTCAGCCTCCGCCGCCGCGGCCCGCACCGGTTCAGGGTCCACAAACCCGTACCGGGGCGCCTCCGTCTGGTGGAAGGCGGACTGAGCGCAGAACTTGCAGTTCTCCGGACAACCGCCCGCCTTAGCGTTCACAATCGAACAGAGATGGATGCGGTTGCCCTGGTAGCGCTCCCGGATGCGGTTGGCCCAAGCCATCAGATCGTAGATGTCAGCGCTCGACTCGATCTCGAAGAGCCGCCCCGCCTCCTCCCGCGTCACCTCGCCACCGGCGAGCACACGCTCCCCCAACCGCGCCAGCCACACCCGCGTCGTGCCGTCAACCTCGATCACTGTCATGGTTGACAGCTTAGCGCCTCGCTCGCCTCGGGCAAGCCGAGAACCGCCTATCGAACGTGTCGCCCCGTCAACCCGGCGAACCGACCGAGGCCCGTCGTCCTACCCGGCCCCAAGTCCGAACTCGTTCCGGTTCGCCTCGCACGAGGCCAACGCCGGGCGCTCGGGCACGCGCGCCTTCAACAGCGCTTGTTCGTCGGCGCCCGTGGCCAGCGGCAAAGCCACTTGCCCGCCTTCAGCCGCCGAGCGTTGCAGCGCCAGCATGATCTCCGCGCCCTGACAGGCGTGCTCGAAGTTGCACGAGTGCACCTTCTGGTCGTCGTCCAGCCAATCCGCCATTTCCTGGATGTAGAGCGGCATGTCGTGGTCGTAGTTCATCGCCCCCTCGCCCTGGCAGGTGCCGGTCTTGGTCACCGCCCGCCAACCTCCGTTGGTCAGCACCTCGGCAAAACCGTCTGTCCCCTGCGCCCCCATCCGGCACTTGCCCCACCATTTGGCAACCTCGGGTAGGTCCGGTGCGCCCGCGCCGCACTCATAGATGCCGCGCACGCCGTTAGCGAATTGCACGAAGCCTGCCAGGTAGTCCGGCGAGGGGTGATTGTCGCTGAACTTCGACCGGCCTGCCGCCTGAGCCATGACCCAATCCGCCGGCGCGTACTGGTTGAACCAGCAGGTGTAATCGATCAAGTGCGAGAGCATGTGCGTCATCCAACCGGTCGCCGTGCCATAAACGGTATGCACGCGTCCCAAGGCGCCGCTCCCGACGATCTCCTTGGTCCGGCGGTAATGCACCCCGTAGCGGTGTTGGTGACTGACCACCGCCTTGACCCGGGCCTGCCGCACCAGGTCCCGCAAGACGAACAACTCCGCGCTGGTGAGCGCCACCGGCTTTTCGAACGCCAGGAGTTTCGCCCCGCACTCGATCCCCGCCCGCATCATCGGCTCGCGCAGGTTCGGTAGCGTCGTGAAACAAAACACGTCCGGCTGCAACGCCCGCGCCAGCGTTGCCGCGTCGGCGCCCTTGGCCGGGTTCCCCAGCTTGGCCGCCGCCGCCTCGAGGCGCCCGCCGTCGATGTCGCAGATGCCCACGACCTTGAACTTAGGATTGGCGTTGAACGCGGTGGCATGGTGCAGGCCGCGTTTGCCCATGCCCACGACAAGAACAGTGTAGGTACTCATGAAGCTAGATTGCTATCCAGTGACCGAGCGATGACCCGCCCCAACCAATACCCCGTTAACCTGAGGCGCCCAGGGGCGCAAGGACCATCGCCTCCCGCCCCAGCGCGCCTGGGCCGCCGGGCCTCAACTGCAACTGGCACACGTCTTCCCACGTCGCGCCACACCCGGTTGGTCGCTGCCGTCCGCCGCATGCGCCTGGTCCCATTCTTTGACCTTCTCAATCACGTAGTCCACCTCGTCTGCCGTCAACTCGGGGAACATCGGCAGACTCACGCAAGACGCGGCGTTGGCCTCCGCGTTGGCCAACGACCCGACCGCACGCGCCTCTTTGCCCCACGGGTAACCGGCCTGCTGATGAATCGCGATCGAGTAGTGCGTCTTGGCGTCGACTCCGGCCGCCACCAGATGCTCGACCAACCCATCGCGCAGCTCCGGTTTCTTGGTTTCGATCACGTACAAATGGAACACGTGCCGGTAGCCGGGCAACTCGACCGGCAAATCGAGGGTGCGACAGCCTGCCAGCCCAGCCGTGTACCGGGCCGCCCACTGCCGGCGTTGGTCGTTGTACTCGTCGATGTGTTTGAGTTTCGCGCTGAGGACGCCGGCGTGCAGATCGTCCAACCGGCTATTGAAGCCGTAACTGTGCACGTTGCGCTGGTTCGACCCGTGGTTGCGTAGCTTCCGCACGCGCGCGTCGAGCTCCGCATTGTTCGTCACTAACGCGCCGCCGTCCCCGAAGGTGCCCAAGTTCTTCTGGATAATGAAGCTGGTTGTGGCCGCATCGCTCAACTCGCCGATCTTGAACCCTTTGCCGTGCGCCCCAATGGCCTGGGCGTTGTCCTCGATCAGCCACAGCTTGTGCTGGTCCGCAATCCGTTTGAGCGCGATCATGTCCGCGCACTGCCCATAGAGGTGCACCGGAACGATCGCTTTGGTCTTGGGCGTGATGGCCGCGCCTACCGCCTCCGGACAGATACACTTGGTCTTCGGACAACAATCCACAAAGACCGCCGTAGCCCCCGCGATCCAAATCGCCTCAGCCGTCGCGAAGAACGTATTGGGGTGGGTGATCACCTCGTCGCCCGGCCCAATCCCCAGCGCCATCAGGGCCAACCAGATGGCATCGGTGCCGTTGCCCACCCCCACGGCGTACCGCGTCCCGTGATAAGCGGCGAGCTCAGCCTCGAGGCGCTTGAGCATCGGCCCCATGACGTACTGGCCGCTGGCCAGCACCGCCTTGAGGTTCGCATCGATCTCCGCCTGGATATTCTGGTATTGGCGAACGTGTCCGTAAAATTCGACTTTCATAAGCCAAAACGCTAGTCAGCCGCGGAGCTAGATGACAAGCACTTTCGCCGTCCACCCCAGTCTCGGGCCCCCGCCACCCTCGGCAAAGGTGCTTGCCAACCCGCTGACGGCGTCAACAATAGCCTCCTCATGGATTACCTCGCCGGCATCGACCTGGGCTCCACCAGCCTCAAAGCCGTCCTCTACGACCTCACCGGGCGAGTCGCCGCGCACGCCAGTCGCCCCACTGAGTTGGTCCATCCTTATCGCGCGCACCCGGACTGGGCCATCTGGCGCCCCGAACAGATCTGGGGCGGCGTGGCGAGCGCCTTGCGCGAGGCGACCGCGCGGCTGAAACCGCCCGCGAAGATCCATGCGGTGGCCGTGACCGGCATGGGCATGGACGGCCTGCCCATCGACGCCGAGGGCCAGTGGCTTTACCCGTTCATCAGTTGGCACTGCCCGCGCACGGTGCCGCAGCAGCAGGGGTGGCTCGAACACGTCGGGGCGGCCAAGCAATTCGCCATCGGGGGCAACCCGATCTGGGCCTTCAATACCGCCCTGCGCATCCTCTGGATGCGGGAGCACGAACCGGACGTGCTCCGCCGCACCGATAAGTGGCTGCTGATCGAGGACTTCGTGAACTTCATGCTCTGCGGGGAACGTGCCACCGACTTCAGCATGGCCTCCAGCACGCTCCTCTTCGACCAAACCCAACGGTCCTGGTCGCAAGAACTGCTGCAACTCTCCGGCATCGATCGCGCCTGGCTCGCCGACCCCAAGCCCAGCGGCACCCTCCTCGGCCACGTCCACGCCCGCGCCGCCCAGGCCACCGGACTGCCGGAAGGCACGCCCGTCGTGCTGGGCGGACACGACTTCCTCTGCGGCGCGTTGCCCGTCGGCGCCTTCCGGCCCGGCGTGGTGCTCAATGTGGTCGGGACCTGGGAGATGGTGGTCAGCACCCTCGAGCGGCCCGTGCTCACGGAGACCGCCCGCGCCAGCGGTTGGTGGATCGACTCCCACGTCGCCCGCGACCGCTACGCCGCCATCGGCAGCGTGGTCGCCGCCGACATGCTCGAGTGGTTCCGCAAACACTTCGGCTTCGAGGAAGCTCACCAAGCACGCAGCCAAGGCGGAGTCGATTGGGACTACTTGATGGCCCTAGCCCAGAGCGCCCCGCCAGGCGCCGGCGGCGTCATGTTCCTGCCTCACATGTCCGGCAGCACCATCCCGGCGGTCGACCCGCAGTCGAGCGGCGCCTTCGTCGGCCTCCGCAACATCGTCGGCAAAAGCCACATTGTCCGAGCCATGATCGAGGGCTTGAACTACCAATTCCTCGAACTCATCGGGGGCCTGCGCACCGCCTTAGGCGTCCACCCTGAGCGGTTCGTCGCCGTCGGTGGCGGGGCCCAAAACGCCTTCTGGACTCAAAACAAGGCCGACATGGTCGGTAAGCCGTTCGAGTTGCCAGCGGTCGAAGAGGCCACCCCCTTGGGTGCCGCGATCCTGGCCGGCATTGGCGTCGGGCTCTATCGAGACGAAGCGGATGCCTTTGCCCGCGTCTACCGCCCCGGGCGAGTGGTCGAACCGGACCTGCGCCTCACCGCCCAATATGCAGAGCGGTTCCCGACCTTCCAACGGCTGTACCCGGCCCTCAAGGAGGTCCAGGCCCAGTTGCGCAAGCTGGGCTGACGCCCGCATCGCCCTGCAACCGTCACAGTCTGGGCTGGACCCCATTGACGACGGGCAAGGGCCTTTCGCCGCGCAGCAATCGGGCGAGGTGTCCGGCCATGAGCACCGGGCTGTTGCGGAACCCGTCGCGGGTGCTGCCGGCCAAGTGCGGCGTCAGGGTGACGTTGTCCAGGCGCAGGAAGGGATGATCGGGCGGCAGCGGTTCCCGGTCGAAGACGTCCAGAGCGGCGCCCATGATCTGGCGCTCAGCCAAAGCCTCAATCAGGGCGGCTTCGTCAATCAAACCGCTGCGAGCGGTGTTGACCAGAATCGCCGTGGGCTTCATCCGCCCCAACTCCCCCGCCCCGATCAAATGCTGCGTTTCCGCGCTCAACCGCGCGTGCAGCGACACCACGTCCGACTCGACCAGCAGCGTGGCCAGGTCCGACCGGATTGCCGGCGCCGGATCCCCCTCGAGGTACGGATCGTACGTCAAGATGCGGCACCCGAACGCCTCCAGATAGCGCGCCACCAACCGCCCCACCGCGCCGTAGCCCACCAAACCCACCGTGCGCCGGTACAACTCCGGGATGTCCTCGCTGTTCGGAAAGGCGCGATCCCACTGCCCCCCCATCAACCGGGCGTGGCCACGCGCCAGGTTGCGAATCTCGGTCAGCATCAACCCGACCGTGCACTCCGCTACCGCGCGCGCCAACCGGCCCGGCGTGTTCAGCACCGCCACGCCCCGCTCCGTCGCGCCCGCCACATCCACATTCTCCGTCCCACCCCGCAGCACCCCGATCGCCTTGAGCCGGCTCGCCCGTTCGAGCACCGTGCGGCCCAGCGGCGCGAATTGGACCACCACAACCTCGAACTCGCCCACTCCCTCGATCAACGCTGGCGGCAACGCCACCGCCCCAGGCCCGCCCTGCTCGATCGCCAGGTTCGCCCGCTGCAACTCGACCAGCGTCCCGTGTTCCCATGACCGCACCTCGACCTCGACGCCCAACTCCTCGAGCGAGGCCAACCCCGCCGCCATCACCTCCGCCGGTATGTACGTATCGCTGATCGCCAAGAGTTTCATCGCGCCGATCTTCCTCACTCGTTTCGCCCTTGGCCCGTCACACTCGGTTCTCCGCAAATAACAACCGGATCTTCTCGACCACCGCACCCGCCAGATGCTCCCGCACCGGCCCCAACAAGTCCCGCGGCAAAGGGTCTGGGCGCCCTTGCCGCCCCGCCGATGCCACCAGTCCACGGGCCATTGCCAAGCGGTTGTCTGCGTAAATGTTCAGCTTGGTGATCCCGTCACGCACCGCCGCCTGAAGTTGATCCGCCGGCGTGCCCGAGCCGCCATGCAACACCAACGGCGCCGCCGTCGCCGCCCGAATCTCCCGCAATCGCGCCAAGTTCAACGTCGGCAATTGCCGATAGATCCCGTGCGCCGTCCCGATCGACACCGCCAACGCATCCGCGCCCGTCTCCCGGATGAACCGCTCCGCTTCGCCCGCTTCCGTAAACACCGACTCTGCATACTGCGTGTTCTCGACATCCGACCCTCCCACATGCCCTAGCTCCGCCTCGACACTCACCCCTTGCCTCTGCGCTAACTCGACGGCCGCCCGGGTCAGACGCACATTCTCCTTGAAGTCTAACCGCGACCCGTCAATCATCACGGAGGTAAAGCCCAAATCCACCGCGCGCCGAATGTCCTCGAGGTCCGTCGCGTGGTCGAGGTGCAAGACCACCGGAATCCGATGCCGCCCCGCCACCGCGCGAACCAAGCCGGACACATAATACCAACCGTTGCCTTCGAGGTCCGGCCCCACCAAGCCCATGACGATCGCCGGACAGCCATGCGCCTCACACGTCTCCAGCACCGTCCGCACCATGACGTCCTCCACACAGTCAAACGCCGGCACCGCGTACCCCCCGGCCTGCGCGGCCAATAACACGTCCTTCAGCGTGGTCAGCATGCCCCAGCATCGACGCCCCTCACGCACGCTGGCAAGCCGCAAAATCGCCCCGCAGAACCGCACCCACCTCGCTCAGCGCATCTCCATCCCGCCATTGACGTGCAGCGTCGCCCCCGTGATGTAACTCGCCCGCTCCGATGCCAAAAACAACACCGCCGACGCCACCTCCGCCGGGTCCCCAATCCGACCCAACGGAATCCGCGCCAAATACCGGGCCTGGTTTTGCCGCCACGCCTCGCTCGCCATGTCCGTATCCATGAACCCGGGCGCCACCGCGTTAACGCGAATCCCCTGCGGCGCCAACTCGCGCGCCAGCGAAATGGTGAAGTTCGCCAAGCCAGCCTTGGCCGCCGCGTAGTGAGCATGGCCCGTCGTCGTCCCATGATACGCCGCTTGCGAGGTCACATTCACAATCCGCCCCACCCGACCGGCCGCCGACCAGCGCCGCACCGCCTCTCGACACGTGAGAAAGGCGGCCGTCAGGTTCACCGCCAACGTCCGCTCCCACTCGTCCTCGGACATGTCCCGCACCAACGCCCGCGGCCACGTGCCCGCGTTGTTGATCAAAATCTCCAACGGACCCAGGCCACGCTCGACCTCGTCGAAGATTGCGCGCACGTCGGCCGCCCGTGACACATCGCCGCGCACCGCGATCGCCGGCGCACCCGACCGCTGCCGAATCTCCCCCAGCAACGCCGCCGGATCCGACCGCACGCAGTTGACCGCCACCCGCGCACCCTCGTCGGCCAACCCCAAACAAATCGCCCGGCCCAAACCGCGCGCGCCCCCGGTGACCAACGCCACCCGATGCTTTAGCCCAAGTTCCATCGCTCGCCTTTCCTGTATCCTGTGTCGGTCCCCAGCTTACGCCTCCGCGAAGGCCTGTCGAGCGTCGGACCGGGCTCCGCCTCCAGCCGGTTCCCGAACCGGCCCCAGGCGCTGGGTCCAGCTCTCCTCCCTGCCTGGCAGGATCGATCAAGACCCTTAAGCCCGTCGGCGAACCTGCCGATGAACGCACCGGGAGGTGGGAGGCTCCGCGCCGCGGCGGGTCCCGCCGTCCTGACCGGCCTGCCAACCGAACGCCGACGCGATGAAACGAATCCTGGTGATTGACGACGACCCGGCCTTGCGGGAACTGGTCACGCGCGCCCTTCAGTTGCACGGCTACGAACCCCTCGAAGCCCCCGACGGGTTGAGCGGACTGGAACTGGCGCGCGCCCAACGACCCGACCTGATCATCAGCGACATCATGATGGACAACGGCGACGGCTACCAGGTCCTCGCCCATCTGCGCGAACACCCCGCCACCGCCGGCGTGCCCCTCATCCTCATGACCGGCGACCCCCGCAGCGGCCACATGCGCCGCGGCATGGAAGGCGGCGCCGATGACTTCCTCCCCAAACCCTTCACCGTCGATACCCTCCTGGCGGCCGTGGATACCCGCCTGCAAAAACAGGCCGCCTTCCGTCAACACGCCGAGGCAAAGCTCGCCCACGTCTGCTCGGCCCTCCGCCTCGGCCTGCCCCGCAAAGCCCGCAGCGCCCTCACCGAAGTCCTGAGCTTCGGCGCCGCCCTCGGTAGCGGCGCCACCTCGAACGACGAAGCCACTCTTAGCGAGATCGGCGATAAGATCTGCGGCGCGGCCCGCCGCCTGCAACGCTGGATCCAAAGCGTGCTCATCTTCGCCCAAATCGAGCTCCTCAGCACCGATCCCAAGTCCATCGAACTGCTGCGGAAACGCCGCACCCCCGACGGCGCCGAACTGGTCTCGACCATCGCCCGCCGCATCGCCTTCGCCGCCCATCGCCAGTTCGACCTCAAACTCAGCCTTAGCCCGACCGCCGTCACCATCTCCCCGGAGCTCTTTAGCAAGATCATCGAGGAACTCGTCAGCAACGCCTTCGAGTTCTCGCCCCCGCAAACCCCTGTCCGCGTCTCCCTCGTCGAAGACGCTCGCTGGGCCTGCCTGCTCATCCAGGACCACGGCCCCGGCCTCAACCTCGCCGAGGCCAATGGCGGCGACGCCCGAATGCTGTTCAACCACGGCATCCACGACAACGGCGGCGGCGGCCTCGGCCTGACCATCGCCCGCCGCCTCACCGAACTGCACGCGGGCAACTTCCACATCGAGAGCAACCCCGGCCGCGGCTCGCGGGTCACCGTCCGGTTGCCCGCCGCCGAATGAGCCCGCCCCGAGCCTGCTCACCGCTTGGTGGAAACCGCATCGCCCGCGCGAACCGCCCTTCACGATCGCTCGTGGCCTCACCCCACCACCGTTACCACCACGTAGTTTCGTTTTCCCTTGCGCAACAACAAATGCTTGCCAAAGAGCAAATCCCCGCCCCCAACGACCCGCCCAACGTCCCCTGCGCGCACGTTATTCACGTAGATGCCGCCCCCCTCGATATCCTTGCGCGCTTGCCCCTTGCTAGGGCACAAACCCGCCTCGACCAACAGCCCGACCAACGACTTGCCTTGCCCGCTCAAGTCCGCCGGCGCAACCTCTCGCGTGGGAACTTCCCCCACGATCTCCCGAAACGTCGCTTCGCTGATGCCAGCCAGGTCGCCCCCAAACAGGATCTCGCTCGCCCGCACCACCTCGAGCATCGCCTCCCGCCCGTGCACCAACTCCGTCACAAATCGTGCCAGGGCCCGATGCGCCGGCCGCGCCTCGGGCTTGCCAGCGTGCGCCTCGGCCAGCGCCTCGATCTCCTCGCGCGGCAGTAACGTCAACCGCTTCAAATACGACACCACCATGCTGTCGTCGGCTTGGATAAAAAACTGATAAAACCGGTACGGACTCGTCTTGCGCGGGTCCAGCCACACCGCCCCGCTCTCGGTCTTGCCGAACTTCGTCCCGTCCGCCTTCGTCAGCAGCGGAAAGGTCAATCCATAAGCCCCCAAGCCCGTCTTCTTCCGGATCAAGTCGATGCCCGCCGTGATGTTGCCCCACTGATCGCTCCCCCCCACCTGCAACTCGCACTGCAACGTCTGCCGCAGGTGCAGAAAATCGTACGCCTGCAGCAGCATGTAACTGAACTCGGTGTAGCTGATCCCCGCCTCCCGATCCTCAAGCCGCGCCCGCACGCTCTCCTTGGCTAGCATCACGTTCACAGAGAAGTGCTTCCCCACGTCCCGAAGAAAATCCAGGTAGCTTACCTGCGCCGTCCAGGCCGCGTTATCCACCAATTGCGCCGGGTTCATCCCGCTCTCGAAATCCAGAATCCGCTGGAGCTGCCGCTTGATGCAGCCGACGTTCTCTTCGAGTTGCGCCCGCGTCAGCAACTGGCGCTCGGCGCTCTTGCCGCTCGGATCGCCGATCTGGCCCGTGGCACCCCCAGCCAGCGGGATCGGCCGGTGACCCGCCAATTGAAACCGCCGCAGCATCAACTGGCCCATCAAGTGGCCCACATGCAGACTGTCGGCCGTGGGATCGAACCCGCAGTAGAGCGTGACCGGCCCAGCCGCCAACCGTTGTCCCAGCTCGGCTTCGTCCGTGCAGTCCGCCACCAAACCGCGCCACTTCAAGTCCTCGAGGAGATTCATCAAGCGGGCCCTTATCGCATAGCGATCGTCTGACTCGTGAACCGCCGAACTGGATCACCCGTCGCCGGAAAGAACGCGCAGTCCTCGGCGCGTCCTACCTGCACCCGGTCGTCAACCCAACGGCTCTTCGGTATCGTCTGGCGCTCAACGCCTTGTTGATTGCCAGCCTCACTCTGGCATCGCCCAGCCCTCTGTCAATCCTCGCCGCGGCCCAAGATCTTAAGCCCCACAAGGCTCCAATCATCAGGGACGTTGTCGGTGCCGCGCGCCGCTGGCGAGCAGGCTACACAGCACCAGGCCTTGTTCTTAGACTCAGCGGGTCTGAAGCGCGTGAGGGGTCAGGTCGATCGGGTCGTCGAGGTCAAGCGTACTCTGGAGCCGCGACATGGTGTCGGCAGGCGGGGCCTCGAGCCAGCCCGCGAACGTCACAAAATGCTGGGCCGGTCGCGAACGTTCGATGCCCACCCCACCCGCGGTCGTTCATCCCGCTGAGCTGTGCCCGGGGACTGCGCCCCAATGGGCCGCCTGGCCACTCGCGGTTCAGGACGAGCCCGCGGGCTCGCAGTCCGGTTTGCTCTCATACGCCCGAAGGATCGCGCTGTTGTCCAGGGCACCCGCGCCGGCAGCCTCGACCCGCTCGAGCAGCTCCCGGTGCGCCGCACTCAAGGGCAACTCGAGACGCGCCTGGGCGCCGGCCTCGAGGATCAGGCGCACATCCTTCAAGTGTTGCGACAGCCGGCCTTGCGGCGCGAAATCGCCGCGCACCATCTTCTCCCCTTTGGTGTCCATGATGCGCGAGTAAGCCATGCTCGACCGCAGCACGGTCAGCACCTGGCTCAGCTCGAGCCCGAGCGCGCGGGCCAAGGCCAACCCCTCCGCTAAGGCCGCCCGGTTCAGGCCCAAGACCAAATTGCTCACCAGCTTCATCCGCGCCCCGCTCCCGCACGGTCCCAGGTAAAAAGTCTCCCGCGCAAAACACCGCAACAGATCCTCGCAACGCGCGAAGGCCTCGCGTGACCCGCCGACCATGACGCTGACTTCGCCCGCGCGCGCCTGCGCGCTGCTGCCCGACACGGTCGCGTCCAGATACGCCACACCCCGCCCAGCCAAGCGCGCCCCAGCCGCTTCCGCTGCGTCCGGCCCGCCCGTGGTCGTGTCCACCATCACCTGCCCAGGCAGGAGGTATCCGCGCACCCCCTCGAGCACCGCGGCCACCACCTCGGCCGTCGGCAGGCTCAACACCACGCGCCGGCACCGCGACACCACCTCGACCGCGTTGGCAGCAGCTTGCCCGCCCAACTCTGCCAGCGCCGCGCGTCGCGCCGGATCGACGTCCCAACCGGCCACGCCGAACCCGCCTCCCAACAACCGCTCCGCCAGCGCCGTTCCCAGCAAGCCGACACCGATCAACCCGATGGTCTCTTGCGCAAGAGGCGTTGACCCCGGAAGTGCGGTTTGGTTCATAGGCTACACCCGCCTGCGGTTTCAGCCACGGTACCCCAGCTCATAGCCGGCCCGGTAGGTCCGGGTCAGCAGCGCGTTGGCCTCCCCCTCGCGCCCGCCGCAGTGGGTGATTCGGCCCGCGACCGGATCGTAGACCAGGCGCTGACCCCCGAGCCGCGTGGCGATGTTGCCCAGGTGACAGAGGTCGGCCGAGATCGCGCCGGCCTCGATCGGCGCGCTCAGTCGCTTCGGATCCTGCGCGCGAACGGCCGCCAGGAAATCCTCGAGGTTGCTCTCGCGGCCCCCTTCGAGTCTGCGGGTCTTGCCGTCTCTGGCGGTAATGACCACGCCGCCCCGGCCGATGTCCATGCGGCCGTCGGTGCCATAGAAGACGTTGCCGTTGTCGTGCCCCTCGAGTCCGTAAGGCGTGAACAGCCGCATCTCGTAGATCAGGTGGCAACGCTCGTATTCGTAGACGACCGTTTGCGTGTCCGGCGTTTCATGATCGTCGTCATAGAAGAGCTGACCACCCGAAGCGGTCAACGCATGGGGATATTCGACGCCTAACCCCCACCGGGCAACATCCAGTTGGTGAATGCCGTCATTGCCGAGGTCGCCACAGCCGTAGTCCCAAAACCAATGCCAGTTGTAGTGCCACCGGTTCCGTGTGAACGGCCGGACCGGCGCCGGCCCCAGCCACAGGTCGTAGTTCACACCCGCCGGCGGATCGCTGACCGGGGCGCGCCCGATCGGCCCGCGCAACTGGTGATTGATCGCCTTAGCGACCAGAACCTTTCCGATCGCGCCCTCGCGCAGGGCTTGCACGGCGGCCTTAGACTCGCCATGGCTGCGCCGCTGCGTCCCATGTTGGACACACTTGTTATGCGCGCGGGCGGCCTGGACCAGGAGCCGGCTCTCGCGCACGTTGTGGCTGCAGGGTTTCTCGACGTAGACATGCTTGCCCGCAAGGATTGCAGCTAGCGCAACCGGCGTATGCCAATGATCGCAGGTGGCGATGCTCACCGTGTCGATCGACGCGTCCTCGAGCAACCGTCGGTAGTCCTCGTGCCGCTTGACTCGGTCCGCGTTGGGCACGCTCGCAGCCGCCTTCTCCCGCCGCTCGGGATCGATGTCGCAAACTGCCGCCACCTCGCAGTGCGGCAGCGCACTGAACCCTCGGCAATGGCCGGTGCCTTGGCCGCCGGTGCCGATCACCGCATGTCGAATACGCTCGCTGGGCGGGTCCTGCGCTAAAGCCGGCAACACGTTCAGCGTCGTGAACGCCGCTAATCCCGTGCTGGTCCTCTTGACAAACTGTCGGCGGGTTTGAGTCTGCATCGTCGTCTCGCCTTCCGTCGCGGTCTCCCCAAGTCGGACCCGAGACGGCAACTCGACTCGGCTGGCTCGACCGGACGGGGCCATCCTTCCCGCCTCGCCCAAGTCGGTCAAGCGCGGAGCCCGGGCCCGCGCGCTTGGGTGGCCCTGCCGGCACCAGCCACGCTCACACGCGCGTCCGGCATCCTACGAATCCTGTCAGCTTCGGTCCCGCAACCGAGGTGTTCCTCGTGAGCCGCCAATATGGCCTACAAGTCGGCGCTAGGGCGCGCAGTCCTCTGCGCGCCCTAGCCTGATTGCCCCCCCTCGTGTCTTTTAATTCGCCAGGAATTTGGTTGTTGACAGACACGCCCACGTCAGATTCGACACGCCCCACCCGCCCCGACCCCGTCCACTCGTGCACCCGAGACGCGAGAAGAGAGAGCTCGATACAAGTAAACGGGATGAATATTGTTGACACGCAATTCATGACTAACTCAATCAACTTACTGTTGAATGTCTCGTAAGTATAATGAGGCGGGTAACTAAACGTTGACACATCCTCCTGGGGTACCAGGCTCGGGAACAGTGACTTCGGGATGCGCAGCGAAGGACTTCAGGCCTCGCTTCCCTCTCCCCTCTTCTGCTCCTGGGCGAATTGCCGACCCAAGGGGGAAGCACCATGGGACCATGGTGCAACAACCTGGACCTCCCGACTGCTCGGAAGATGGAGCGGGGGGACGGGAATCTCTTCGAGCGACTAGAGGCCAGTAAGCCTGCGCGTGGCACGCTCTTGGAGCCACAAGACGTCCCGGTTATTGGGGGAACTGACGTTGAGGGGGATCGTCTGCCCCGGTTTGAGCTTCGGTGTCGTGCGCGGATCGAGCCATTTCTTGATCTCGGCATGGCCGTCCGCGAAGGAGAAACCGGCAGCGCCGTTGTGGTAGCTGGCCGGATAATCGACGATCACAGTCGAGGCGAGGTTCGGATAGCCGTTCATCTGCGTCACCCAGAACCCGTCGTTCATGCTGTCTTCGCGTTCATCGAGCAACACCCAGGTCATCGAAGGGCCCGGGTCGGTCATCTCCCCAATCTTCCGGTAGACCCGCCACACGTTGGCGGGCCATCCGCTTTGGGTCCAACCCGGGACGAACGCCAATTCACCGTTGCCGCCGACGAAGTTATTCATGGAGATGCTGCGCACTCGGGGGACGGTTTGGCCCTGGAAGGGGCCCGAGGTTGGCCGGACGGTGCTTTTGTCGGCTGGGCATTTCCAGACGCCGGGGGATCTGCCGCATGGTTCCCACAGAGGGCCTTTGGCAATGTCCTGGTTAACGTCCCAATTCGAGCGGTTACCACCATTAAAATCCAGCGAACTCGTGCCCACATACCCATGCCGGGAGCCGTAGCCCTCGACCACCTTGTCGTCATTGTCCTCGGCGTAGAGCCGCCAGGCCAGCATGAGTTGCTTGTTGTTGCTCATGCACATGATGCCCTGCGCTTTGGCCTTCGCCTTGCTCAAAGCGGGCAACAACATGCCCGCTAAGATGGCGATGATCGCAATCACTACCAGCAACTCGATGAGGGTGAAGCCGCCCCGGCGAGGTCTGCCGACCGGAACCGGCAAGCTGATTTCAGCGTGCATGGTATACCTTTATCTAAGCGGTTTAGACTGACGCCCTGCGACCGTAGACGAATCCGGCGCGACTGACAAGCGTGCATCTGGACGCACATGGACCACCGACCAACGTGGCACTCGCCCCCGTGGCTGCTGGCGGTGAGCCTGGGGAGAACCCTTCGCCGGACCTCGGGCCGGCCTCAGGCTCGGCCTTGCGTCGGTCGGCCGGGTGCGGTAAGACACCCGCTGAACCGTGCATTGAATCGTGAGATCGTTCTCCAATCCCATCCCGATGACGCCAGCAGAAGCCCTGAGTTCGTTGCGCCCAACGCACCGTCGTCGCCGGGTGTCGCGCTGCGTGTTCTTGCGGCAAGCCAGTTGGGTTGGGTGGTTGGCCGCTGGCGTGGTTGGGGGCCAAGGAGTCCGCATCCTGGCGAGCGCGGCAGGGCCGGGGGCCAGGGGGCGGTCGGGCGCACGCAGCGGTCCCCTGCCACGGCGGGATCTGATCGAGGGCGGTGCGCTGGGTTTCTTCAACTCGGACGAGTCGGGCACGCTGCAGGCCTACATGATCGGGGGGCTGGAGACCTTGGCAGGATCGAGCGACTGACTCGCCAGCGCAACCCGCGTGGCCACCTACCGATGATGAACTCTCAAGACGCTCCGCAACCACCGGTTCAACATGCCCGCAACTCGACTCCGACCACCGGCCGGGCGCGGCTCACGCGCCGACAGATGCTGCGGCAGACGGGGGTTGGGTTTGGGCTGGGAGGCCTTGCCCTGGCCAGTACGGCGTGGCCGAACGTCCCGCGGGCTGCCGCCGCCGAGGCCAAGGCTGCCCCTGAGCTGGCCCCTCTGAACCGGTTTCCGCGCATGGTACAGGAGTACTTCGTCGGGCGCCTGCGCCAGTTCGAGGCCGCCCACGATCGCGCCCATGCCGCGCTACAGACGCGAGCCGACGCCGAGGCGTACGTCGGGTCCATGCAGGAGAAGATCCGAAGCGTTTTTGGCCCTCTTCCGGAGAAGACGCCTCTCAACGCGCGAGTCACCGGTGTGATCGAGCGCGACGCGTACCGGATCGAGAAGGTGATCTTCGAGAGCCGGCCACGGTTCTTCGTCACGGCCAATCTCTACGTGCCCAAGGGCCGCGCATTCCCTTTGCCTGGTGTCGTCGCTTCGTGTGGCCACTCGGACAACGGCAAGGCCCAAGAGGCCTACCAAGCCTTCTCGCAGGGCCTAGCCCGCCAGGGCTATGTGGTGTTGATCTTCGATCCCATTGGGCAGGGCGAGCGGTTGCAGTACCCGGACGCACAGCTCAAATCGCGCGTGGGAGTGGGCGTGCGCGAACACCTGTACGCGGGCAACCAGCAGTTTCTGGTGGGCGAATTCTTCGGTGCGTGGCGCGCTTGGGACGGCATCCGCGCCCTGGACTATTTGCTGACGCGCGAGGAGGTGGATCCGCGCCACGTGGGTGTGACCGGCAATTCCGGTGGCGGCACGTTGACGACTTGGCTGTGCGGGGTGGAGCCGCGTTGGACGATGGCGGCGCCGAGTTGTTTCGTGACCACGTTCCGGCGCAACCTCGAGAACGAGTTGCCCGCCGACACCGAGCAATGCCCGCCTCGCGTCCTGGCGCTGGGCCTGGACCACGAAGACTTCCTAGCGGCGATGGCGCCCAAGCCCGTCCTGATCCTGGCCAAGGAACGCGACTACTTCGATGTGCGCGGGACCGAATCGGCGTACAGCCGGCTGCAACGGCTTTATCGCCTCCTAGGCGCTGAGCAGAACATCGGGTTGTTTGTCGGGCCGACCGCGCACGGTTACTCGCAGGAGAACCGGGAGGCCATGTATCGGTGGTTCAACCGGGTCACGGGCATTTCGGGCGCCCAAACCGAGCCGATGTTGACTCTCGAACGGGACGAGACCCTCCGATGCACTCGCAGTGGACAGGTCCACGAACTCGAGTCCCGAACGGTCTTCTCCTTCACGCAAGCGAGGTCGCGGGGCTTGGCTGCCAGCCGGCGCGCCCCGGGCCCAGAGGCGCTCCCTCGGCTCCTGAGGCGAGAGTTGAAGTTGTCGCGGCGCAGCGGAGTCCTGGACTATCGGATCCTGCGCGCCTTACCGGCGCGCCGGTATCCGCGCCCTCAGGCCACCTGTTACGCGGTCAACACCGAACCGGGCATTCATGCGCTCGTGTACCGCCTCTCGCAGGAGCGACACGATGCCCGCCCCCCTGCAGGACCTGCCCGAGCGATCCTTTACGTGGCGCATCAATCCGCCGACGCGGAACTGCGTGACGAACCGCTCATCCGCGAACTGATCGAGGCCGAGCCGGCGGCTGCGGTTTATGCTTGCGACGTGCGGGGCATTGGGGAATCGCGGCCGGACACGTGCGGTCACGACACTTTCCTCAACCCGTATGGCAGCGACTACTTCTACGCCGTGCATTCGTTCATGCTCGACCGGCCGTACCTGGGCCAGAAGACCCACGATGTCCTCGCCGTGCTGGACTGGTTGAAGGATTGCGGCCACGCGGAGGTTCACCTGGCTGCTGTGGGCTGGGGCACGCTGCCCGCCACCTTCGCTGCGATGCTCGCCCCGACCGTGGTTCAGGTCACCCTCAAACGCGCGCTGACCTCCTATGCTGCCGTCGCCGAGTCCGAGACGTACCGCTGGCCCTTGTCCACCTTCTTGCCTGGGGTGCTAAACCACTTCGATCTCCCGGATTGTTACCAGGCGCTCGCATCCAAGAAGCTGCGACAGACCGAGCCGCTCGGCGCCTAGCCTCACTCGAGCGCGGGGGCCGACTCGAGGTGCTTCACCACGCCGGCAGGGACGGACAGGACCGTGCCATGGCGTGCGCCCGGCGGGAACTTGACTTGTACCGAGATGTCCTCCCACCGATCGAGGTCGGGTGACCTGGCCGCACCATAGTATTGCGGGCGAGCGTAGTGGTCGAAGTAGACGACGTAGTGGTTGCCCCACCGGATCGCGGAGGGGCCTTCGACCCAATCGCCCGTGAAGGGCGCCCCGGCGGCGCCAAACGGCCCTTCGGCGAAGGCGCCGGTGGCGATGCGTAGGTTTTTCTTCACGGGCACCTTCGTCTCGTCTTTCACGATCAGATAGAACTTGCCCCGCGCGTGGAGGAGGGTGGCATCGATGACGTTGAAGCCGCCGTCGAAGAAGAGCCTGGTCGGCGCGAAGGTCACGAAATCGGTCGTGCTGGTGAAGTAGATGCGATGGTTCCAACCGTTGTCGCCGGTCGTTTCGGTCTCGGGGAACCGGCCGGGGATGGTGCTCGACCAGAAGATGAGCCAGCGTTGCTGGGCGGCGTCGTAGAAAAGCTCCGGCGCCCAGGCATTGCGCGCCTCCGGCTCATGCGCCATGACCGGCACGGCCCGCTGCTCCGACCAGTGGCGCAAGTCCTTCGAGTGCGCCACGCCGATGACCGGCGGTTTGCCCCAACCGGTCGTCCAAACCATATGGAAGGTGCCGTCGGGGCCCAACGCCAGACACGGATCGCGCATGAGTTTGCCGCCCACGGTCGGCTGGAGAAAGGACTTACCTGGCGGTTTCAGTTCCGTCCAAGCCAACCCGTCGCGGCTGGTGGCCAAGTAAAGGCCGTCCTGGCCGTTGTCGCGGAAGAAGGAGAAGAGGAGCGTTGTGTCCTCGGGGGCCGCGGCGAGCGTCGCTAAGCACCACCCCAGCGCCAACAGCGCGATCAACGGTCCAGGGCCGCCCGCGCCGCTCCGTTCCGAAACTGAGGTTCGATATGGGTTCACGGCCGCAAGTGGAACAGCTTTCGGCCGCGAACGGAATCTGGAAATCGAGGGCTGAAGGGCCCCGGCTGCGATCGAGTCGGCGGGACGTCCGGGCACGGCAAGCCCTCAGGCCAGGCGGTGTTGAACCACCCTCGGGATGGACGGCACTCTCCAGCTAGGGTGCGCAGCCCGCTGCGCGCGGCCGACCGCGCTAGACGCCGAACACCACCACACCGAGCGGCGGGAGGGTGAAAGGGGCCGAGCAAGGCTGCGCGTGGCTCGGCACCGGCTCGGCCGTCACACCGCCTTGGTTGCCGACGTTGCTGCCGCCGTAGATCGCCGCGTCCGAATTGAGCAACTCGCGCCAGAAACCCGGTTGGGGCAAGCCGAGCCGGTAGTCCAGGCGCGGCACGGGCGTCAGGTTCAGGACCGCGAGCAACTCGGGCCCGGCCGAGAGCGGACGGCGCAGGAAAGCCAGCACGGATTGTTCGTGGTTATTGCAATCGACCCACTGAAAGCCGCGCGGGTCATGGTCGGCTTCCCAACAAGCGGCGTGGTCGCGGTAGAGTCGGCCCAGATCGGCCAGCCACTGCTGGACCCCGGCGTGGTAAGGCCCGGCGCCTAAGAGGGCCCAGTCCAGCTCGCCGTTCTCGTTCCATTCGCGTTTCTGCCCAAAGTCGCCCCCCATAAAGAGCAGTTTCTTGCCCGGGAAAAGCCACTGATAGCCGAGCAGGGCGCGGAGGTTGGCGAATCCTTGCCAATCGTCGCCAGGCATCCGTCCCCGCAACGAGCCCTTGCCGTGCACCACTTCGTCATGGGAGAGCGGCAGGATGAAATTCTCGTCGTGATGGTAGAGCATGGCGAAGGTGAGGTCGTTCTGGTGGTACTTGCGGTAGACCGGTTCCCGTTTGAAATAGCCCAGGGTGTCGTGCATCCAGCCCATGTTCCATTTGAAGCTGAAACCCAGCCCGCCCAGGTACGGCGGCCGGGTGACTTGCGGCCAAGCCGTGGATTCCTCGGCGATGGTGACCACCCCGGGGTGCTCGGAGTGAACCAGGTGGTTGAACTCGCGCAGGAACTCGACGGCTTCGAGGTTCTCGCGGCCGCCATACTGGTTCGGCACCCATTCGCCCGCTTTGCGGGAGTAGTCGAGGTAGAGCATCGAGGCCACGGCATCCACGCGCAACCCGTCCACGTGGTAGCGCTCGCACCAGAACAGGGCGTTGGCCGTGAGAAAATTCCGGACCTCGTGTCGGCTGAAGTTGAAGATCAGAGTGCCCCAGTCTTGGTGGGCGCCCTGGCGCGGATCTTCGTGTTCGTAAAGGGCGGTGCCATCGAAGCGGGCCAAGGCCCAGGCATCGCGCGGGAAATGGGCAGGCACCCAATCGATGATCACTCCAACCCCCGCTTCGTGGAGCGCCTGGACCAGGCACTGGAAATCGTCCGGGGTGCCGTAGCGGCTCGTGGGCGCATAGAACCCGGTGACTTGGTAGCCCCAGCTCGGGTAATACGCGTGCTCAGCCACAGGCAAAAACTCGACATGGGTAAAGCCCATCCGCCGCACATAATCCACCAGCGGCCCGGCCAACTCGCGGTAGCCGAGGGATTCGTTGGCCGTCTTCTTCCGCCACGAACCCAGGTGCACCTCGTAGACGCTCATCGGCGAGCGGAACGGGTCGCGGTTGCGCCGCTGCTCGAGCCAGGCGGCATCGTTCCAAGCGAACTTGCGCGTGTTCCAAACCACCGCGGCGTTCTTGGGGGCGACCTCGAACAGGCTGGCGTACGGATCCGCCTTCGTGAACACGCGCCCGGCCGCGTCGCGCATCTCGAATTTGTAGAGCGTCCCTTCCCCAAGCCCCGGCACAAACAGTTCCCAAACCCCAGACGACCCCAAGCTGCGCATCGAATGGTAGCGACCGTCCCACTGGTTGAAGGGACCGACCACGCTGACTCGCTGGGCATTGGGCGCCCAAACCGCCAAGCTCACCCCCGGCACGCCATCGACCGCGCGCACCTGCGCGCCGAGCTTGTCGTAGAGGCGCCGGTCGTTGCCTTGGCCGAACAGATGTAGGTCCAACTCACCGAGCGTGGGCAGAAAGGAGTACGCATCGCGCGTGGTGCGGCGCCCGCCGGCATAGTCCGTAATCGCCAAGTCGTAAGCATAGACCCGCTCGGCCGGTGCCTGCCCCTCGAAGAGGCCGGACTCGTGCAACCGCTCGAGTGGGAAGGAAGGCTGGTGTTTCTCGTGGGTCGGCACGACCTCGACGCGGGCGGCATCGGGCAAATAAGCGCGCACGACGACGCCTGCGCCTGCTCCCAGAGGGTGCATTCCTAGCAACTGGTGAGGCGCGCCGTGGCGTGCCTGGATGAGACTCTCGAGCTCGGTTGGCGTCAGGATCATGACCCGCCTAACTTGCCATCATCCATCGACCTCGCCAGGAAAAATCGCCTCAGCGCAACCGGGCGAGCAATCCCGAATAGCGCGCGTCGGTCCGATGGGTCTTGACCGCCAGGACGAGGGCCTTGCGCTGCCCCACCAAAACGGCCAACCGCCGCGCGCGGGTGACACCCGTGTAGAGCAGGTTTCGCTGCAACATCAAGTAATGCTGCAGGGCCAGCGGGATGACCACAGCCGGAAACTCGGAGCCTTGGGCCTTGTGGATCGTGATGGCGTAGGCCAGATCCAACTCGTCCAGCTCGCCGAAGTCGTAATTTACGGTCCGTTGGTCGAAGCGCACGGCCAACTCCTGCTCGACCGGGTCCAGGCCGGCGACCTGGCCGATGTCGCCGTTGAACACCTCTTTGTCGTAGTCGTTCACGGTTTGAATGACTTTGTCCCGGAGACGAAACTGCCAGCCAAACCGCTCGACCACCGGCTCGGCGCCCTGCCGCGGGTTCAGCTCGCTTTGCAGTCGCACGTTGAGCTCGCGCACGCCCAGCGAGCCGCGGTTCATCGGGCAGAGCACCTGCACGTCGCGGATGGGGTCCAAGCCGAACCGGGCGGGGATACGGCGTTGAACCACCTCCAAGAGCGTCGCCACCGTGGCCTCGGGCTGCTCGCGCGCGATCACAAAGAAGTCCGAGTCGACAGCGCGCGGCGGCGACTCCGGCAATCGCCCCTGATTGATCCGGTGGGCATTGGTGACGATCTGGCTGGCCGCCGCTTGGCGGAACACCTCGGTCAACCGCACCGCCGGCACCCGGCCGCACTCCAGGAGATGACCCAGGAGGCGCCCGGGTCCGACCGACGGCAATTGGTCCACGTCCCCGACCAGCAGCAGGCTGGCCCGCGCCGGCAAGGCGCGTAGCACCTGGTGCATCAAGGGCACATCGACCATCGAGGACTCGTCCACGACCAACAGGTCGCACTCGAGCGGGCGTCCTTCGTTGCGGGTGAAGCTACCCTGGGCCGGATCCACCTCGAGCAGGCGATGGATGGTCTTGGCCTCGCCCCCGGTGGCCTCAGACAAGCGTTTGGCGGCGCGGCCGGTGGGCGCGCACAACAGACAGCGCAGTCGCTTAGCGCGCAGGATGCGCAAGATGGCTCGTACGAGGGTGGTCTTGCCGACGCCAGGGCCCCCGGTGAGGATCAGGATGCGGCTCGCCAAAGCGGCCTTGAGGGCTTGGACTTGGCTGGGAGCCAAGGCCTGGCCGGTCCGCTGTTGACACCAGGCAACCGCCTTGTCCAGGTCGATGGGCGGATAGTCGGGGGGCGCGGCAGCCAGGGCCAAGACCCGGCGGGCGATGGCCTGCTCGGCACGCTGGAGGTGCGGCAGGAAAAGGAGGACCTCGCCACCAACCGCTTCACGAACCAACGCGCCAGTTGCCAGGCTCTGTTCGAGCGCGGCACGGACGACCGTCTCGGGCACCAGCAGCAGCTTGGCAGCGGCTTCGAGCAGGAGCGGTTCAGGCAGGGCGCAATGGCCTTCGTTGGTGGCTTCGAGCAAGGCGTGGTTCAGGCCCGCGCCCGCGCGCGCGAGCGAGTCGTGAGGAACGCCCACCTTCTGGGCGATCTGGTCGGCGGTCTTGAAGCCAATGCCGTGAATGTCGCGCGCCAACCCGTAGGGATCGGCTCGCACCTGCTCGACGGCGGTCTCGCCGTAGGTCTTATAGATGCGCACCGCGCGACTGGTGCTCACGCCGTGCGAGTGCAGGAAGACCATGATCTGGCGGATGACCTTCTGGCCCGCCCAGGTCTCCTTGATCTTGCGCCGGCGCTTGGGCCCAATGCCCTCGACCTCTTCGAGCCGGGCTGAGCAGGTCTCGATGACGTCAAAGATGCCTTCGCCGAACCGCGCGACCAGTTTCCGGGCATACACTGGGCCGATCCCTTTGACCATGCCGCTACCCAGATACTTCTCGATCCCCGCAAGCGTCGTCGGCGGCGAGGTCTTCATCGTGTCGCCACGGAACTGGCGTCCGAACTCGCGGTCCTGCACCCATTGCCCCTCCGCCACCAGCCATTCGCCCGCGCTCACGGCCGGCACGGTGCCCACCACGGTCACCGGCTCGCGGCGCCCCCGGACTTTGACCTTGAGCACGGCGAACCCATTCTCCTCGTTAAAGAAGGTGACGCGCTCGATCAGGCCCGCAAGGCTCTCGACCGGGCGATGGATGGATGGGCTCGGCAACGCGGAGGGATCTTCGGTCCAAACCCGAGTCGGTGCAAGCCGTGCGGTGCTTGACAAGCCCCGCCACACCTCTAGCGTCCGACGCGCCGACACCTGAGACTTCAGGATCGACGCGAATGTGCGGTGTAAGTCGCCCATGAACCTGCAGCGCTACGAGTTCCCGCTCCGGCTGTCGCCCGAGGAGTGTCTGGACTACTACCGGGGCGCTATCCGGCAGGTCATCGTCCGGTGCACCACGGGTCAGACCGTCCAGTTCCCCGCCGCACTCCTCCAACGGTTCGTCACCCAGGACGGTGTCGCAGGCCGTTTTGTGCTCACCTGTGACGCGCAACACAAGTGCGTGTCGCTCGAACGCGTTGTCGGTCCTGCCGGGACTCCAGCGGATCGGTAACGCCGCAGCGCCCCGCCCGAGCCGTCGGCTGTCGGCTTGGCTGTGAAACCAGTGGCGGTTGGGGGGGCCAGCCTGGTTGGGTTTGGCACAAAATCGTTGCAGGCGTCGGTGGGACTGTGGCTTCATCAGCGGGTGCGGAACTTTGAGGCGGAGCCTGGACCGTCTCCGCCGCAAGCGCCTGCGGGCGCCTGCGGGCGGTGTCAAGGGGTGGCGTAGGCCGAGCCGAACCGAGGCGCCATGACGCGGGTCCGCCTGCATGTGTTCTATTCCGGCCAGGTCCAGGGAGTCGGATTCCGGTACACGGTCAAGTCGACCGCGCGGGGGTATGAAGTGACGGGAATGGTGCGCAACTTGCTAGATGGAAGGGTCGAACTCGTGGCCGAGGGCGCCCGAGACGAACTCGAGGCCTTCCGGTCCGCCATTCGCGACTCGGGTTTGGGCGCGTTGGTTCGGCAGGAAGAAGCGAGTTGGAGTGCGGCGCAAGGAGACTTGCGCGGGTTCCAGATCGTAGGGTAGCAGTTGGTGCGAGCGGGTTCCGGCGAGCGCATCGCCCAGGCAAGAAAGGGCGCCGCGCGGGCCGGCCAGCGGCACCGTCGCGTGGCGGGAGCAGGATCCTCCCACGGTGCGGTGGCGGGAATGGGGAATGCGGTCAGGTAAGAGTTGCGGAACGCTGCGATGAAGTTTGCGATCATAGCCGATATCCACGCGAATCTCGAAGCGCTGGAGACGGTGCTGGCGGATGCCAAACAACAGGGCGTCACGCACTATGCTTGTCTGGGAGATGTCGTCGGGTACAACGCCGACCCGAAACGGTGCCTGGACATCGTGCGGGACATGGGCATGCCGTGTGTCAAAGGCAACCACGACGAATACTGCTCGATGGACGAACACCTCGAGGGGTTCAACCCGCACGCGGCCGAGGCGGTGGCTTGGACGCGCGACCAGCTCACAGCCGAGGATCGCAAGTGGTTGCGGGAACTCAAATACCTGCGGCTGGTGGCCAGCTTCTCGATCGTACACGCCACCCTCGATGGCCCCCAGCGCTGGGGTTACGTCTTCCCTAACGATAAATTCGCCGCCGCCGCCAGTCTCACCTACCAGAACACCAACGTCTGCTTCTTCGGCCATACGCATGTCCCGGTCGCGTTTGTCCGCGATAGCGCCATCCGCGGCGGCACCTACTCGAAGTTCCAGGTCGAGCCCGGGCGGAAGTACTTCATCAATGTGGGCAGCGTGGGACAATCGCGGGATGGCGTGGCCAAGGCCACCTACGTGATCTACGAGGTGCAGGCAGGGACCATCGAGCTGCGCCGGCTCGATTACGACATCGCCAAAACTCAGGGCAAGATCCGCGCCGCCGGCCTGCCCCCGCGTCTGGCGGATCGCCTGGCCGAGGGCCGCTAGCTGAAGATCCTCATCCTTAAGCCCAGTTCGCTCGGCGATGTCGTGCAGGCCTTGCCGGTGCTCCGGTTGCTGCGGCGCCAATTCCCCGCCAGCCAAATCTATTGGTGGCTGGACACCGACCTCAACGGCCTGCTCGAAGGCGACCCCGACCTGACCGGCGTCATCCCTTTCCCGCGCCGGCGGTGGGCCTCGCCGCTGCGCTGGCCGGAAGCCTTGGCCAGTGTACGGGCCCTGCGCGCCTGGGCCTTCGACTGGGTCATCGACCTCCAAGCCCTGGCCCGCAGCGGGGTGTTGGCCTGGCTGGTCGAGGCCGACCTGAGCATCGGCCTGGACGACTCCCGCGAGGGTGCGGTCGCTTTCTATGCCCAGCGCGTGCCGCGCCGTTCCTTCCATACCCACGCCGTCGACTGGTACCTGGATGTGCTGCGCGCGCTTGCGGTGCCGGTGCACTGGGACTTCGAGTGGCTGCCGCCCCGGCCGGCTGCGGCGGCGAGTGTGCGCCAGCGTTGGCGGGTCGACGACACCCCCTGGATCGCGCTCCAACCCGGCGCGCGCTGGCTGAACAAGCGCTGGCCGGTCGAGTCCTTCGGCCGGTTGCTGCGTTCGCTGGCCCAGGAACTGCCCGCGCACCGGTTCGCCGTGCTCGGCGGCGTGACGGACCAGGCGCTCGGGCGAGAGTTGGCGCGGCACCTGCCCGAGCGGTGCCTGGACTTGTGCGGCCAAACCAGTCTGCCCGAGACGATCGAGTGGCTGCGGTTGAGTGATTTGTTGGTCACCAACGACACCGGTCCAATGCATGTGGCTGCGGCGCTGGGTCGGCCGGTCGTCGCCCTCTTCGGTCCCACCGAGCCGCGGCGCACCGGGCCTTACGGACAAACCGAGCGCGTGCTCCAGGCGCCGTTAAGCTGTGTGCCTTGCCTCAAGAGTCGGTGCCACTACCGGTTGCCCCTCGAATGCCTTCGTCTCCTGGAACCGGACCGCGTGTGCCGGGCCGTGATCGAGCGCCTGGCGGAGGTGCGAAATGCCGCTTGCTAGTGGGAGGCACGCCTCTAGATTGGCTCGTATGAAATCGTTCCTGAGCGCGTTCGGGGCCCTGGCTCTGCTCGGCTCCGCCGCCTTGGCTCAAGTGACTGTCGAGGTCGAGTTCGACCAGGACCAGTACCTGCCGCACGAGGCCCTCTTCGCCCTGGTCCGCATCACCAACTTCTCCGGGCGCACCCTCACCCTGGGTCAGGAACCGGAATGGCTGACCTTTGGCGTCGAGTCGGTCCAAGGACACCTGGTCTTGCGGCACAGCGCGCCGGCGGTGATCGAAGAATTCCAGGTACCCTCGAGCGCGCGGGCGACGCGGCGGGTGGATTTGGCGCCGCATTTCGACCTCAGCCAACCCGGGCGCTATGAGGTCGTGGCCACCGTGCGGGTGCGGGAACTCGGGGCGGAGATCTCGAGCCGACCCGCGGCTGTCAATGTCATCAAAGGCACGGAACTTTGGTCCCAGGTCGTGGGTGTGCCCGCCACGGGCGAGTCTGCCGCGCAACCGCCCGAGCTTCGGCGCTACGCCTTGCTGCAGGCCTTCAACAAGAAGGTGATCCGGCTCTATGTGCAAGTGACGGAACCCGAGACCGAGCGCACCTATGGCGTCTATCCCATCGGCCCGATGCTCTCCTTCAGCCGGCCGGAAGCCCAGATCGACCGCCGGGCCAACCTCCATGTCCTGTTCCAGACCGGGGCGCGCCCCTTCACCTATTGCGTGGTGGCGCCCGACGCCCGCCTGGCCGTGCGCCAGACCCATCACTACACCGACACCCGCCCCGCCCTGCGCGGGGATGCCCAGGGCAATATCGTCGTCTACGGCGGCGTGCGCGTGCGCGATCTGACGGACCTCCCCGCGCCCGCCCCGGCCGCGCGTCCACCCGAGCCGACCGCAACCGCGGCTCCCGGCGTCGTCGCGCCCCACCCAACGCAACCGCCCTCGACACCGTAATGCCGGGGCGCTTGCCACCCATTCGATGCGCCGTAGCAGCCCGACCGACCGGACGCACCTTGCGCCGGAGCCGGGGCCGAGTTGCTCTCGGGTTGCTGGCGTGGCTGTTGACCGGAGCCGCGCTGGCCGATACTTGCGCGCTCGAATTGGCCAATGGCGACCGGTTGACCGGGCGAGTGGTTGCTGAAACCCAGACCGAGCTCGTACTCGAAACGGCGCTGGGCACGATCACGGTTCCCAAAACCCTAATCCGGTCCAAGACACCGGTCCCGCCTGCGCCTACCCCGCCCACTCGACCGGGACCTCGACCGGTGGCGCCCGAGCCGGACACGTCGGTTCCGCCCAGCAAACCGGCCGCGCCCCTGCCACCGAGCCCCGCGGCAATTCGTCAACAGCTCGAGGCTCTGACCAGCCGATACCGCGCCGGCAGCATCAGCCCGGAAGACTACCACCGGCGGCGCGAGGCCATCCTCGCCGGAGCGCCTGAACCGCCTCCGGCCAGCGTGACTGAGCCAGGCCAGCCGGCGCCGCGGCCGTGCCGGGCGGTGGCGCTCAAGCCGCCGGGGCCGTCGTTGCCTGCGGCGTTGGGTCCGTTCCTGCAAACGGTGCATGGCAAGACCCAAGTAGGGGTGGACCTGGGTTTCGGCACCAAGGACCGGCAGCTCTACACCGGCCAGCTTCAGGCCACCCACGTTCTGAATCGCCTCCAAAACACACTCGACTACCTGGTGGCCTACGGGAAAGCCGACCAGACCCTCTCCGCCAATCGAATGGACGGTGCGCTGCGCACTACGTTTGACCTCGGCCGCGAGCGACGCGTCTACCTGTTCAACAAGGCGGCTGCCGGGTACGACCAGGTCCGCAAGATCGACCTCAGCTACGAGGAAGGGGCCGGTTTGGGCTACAAACTGGTCATGCGCCCCAACCTCCTGATGACAGTCGAGACCGGCGGCCAATTCCACGAATACAGGTATGCGGACGGGACCGCGAAGGACTCGATCTCAGTCACGTTCGGCGAGTCGGTGGTCTGGAAGATCACGCCCAAGCTCACCCTCACCGAGAAACTCCAATTCCTGCCGGACATCAACGACTTCGCCGATTATCGGGTGCGGTTGGATGTGAACCTGAGCTATCCGCTGTGGAAACAACTCACGCTCAACCTCAACGTAATCGATCTGTACGATTCCCGGCCGCCCGCCGACGTCCGCCGCAATGACCTCACCCTCCAGGCCGCCGTAGGGTACACCTTCTGACCTCCTCGAATCGCCCTCCGTCAGTTGCTCAGACTGTTCCTCGCGGTCAACGTCGCCTTCACTCTTGACAACCCGCAGACGAGGCTTTGTGCTCGTGCCGCAAACCGTTGTGTCCCAATGAAACCGAGGCCTCCTTTGGCCGGCACGGTTGATCGGACGAGCCCTCGCCCTGGGGCAAGTGTCCGTCACCCATGCCTCAGGGACAGGCGCCAGCTTCCGTCGCCGCTGCGCCTGCGGTCGATCCGGTTGCTTTTGACCGTCCTGGTGCTAGCCGGGTCGAACCCGATTCGCGCACAGACCGTGAGTTGTGACAGGGTGTTTCTGCCCGGCACCCACCAGTATACCTGCAACGTTACGAGCGACTGGGTTGACCCAGTGGACTTAGACGGGGACGGCATCGCGGAATTCTGGCACGGCTCCTATCGGCAGACGCACACCTACTTCTACAACCTCCCGGGCGTGCGTGACTACTACGTGGACTACACCGAAGCGCTCTTCCCGGCGGAGCACGTGCAACTCTACGCCCATCCCGAGGCTCAACAGGGGTATCGCTGGAACTACCTACCAACCATGCTGCTGGAGCCTGGGCAGAGGATTCAGGTCAACCCGCAGCCGGAGTGTCCGGCGTGCGAGAGTTGGGCCTGGGATCCGCCGGCGGCACAGATTGTGCGCCATGCGCTGGGAATGGGCACCAGCAGCGGCACCGTCTCCCATTCGCCCTGTTACGATGTGGTCTGCTATGACCATCGCAATACTGGTTTCTTGTCCAACAGCGGCCCGACGAATGGCCTGTTCGGGTTCCGCGTTCTCCAAAGCAACGGTTCGCATTCTCGGTTGGCTTCAACTAGTCAAAGTCTCTCCGGCCCAACCCCGTCGCGGCGGCGGCTACACGGTCGTTCTGTTGACCGGGTACGCCATTCACCCCGACCCCGACACCGAGATTGCCGCCGGCGAGGAACCCCGTCCGCGGCTCCGGGTTGAACTACTGGCGAAGCAAGCGCGTCTGTTCTGGAACACGGCCTTTACCGGCTACACCCTCGAACAGACGCCGCGACTCGATTCCCCGGCCTGGATACCCGTCCCCGGCGTCGAAGCCAACGGCGTCACCCTCGACCTGGCCGAAGCCAAGGGCTTCTTCCGGCTCCGCAGGTAGGTCACGTCGCTCATAGAGGGTCTTGACGTCCCTACGCAACCGGGCGCATGGTGGGAGGGTGCCGCATGAGAACTCCGCCCGTTCCGCACGATCCGAACCCGAACCTCCAACGCCTGACCCTCAGCATCTTGGCTGCGCTGCTGGGGGTCGGCACGGTCGTGGCCGTCTGCATGGCGTTTCGCCTTGACCAACTTCCGCCCGACAGCGTGCCCCGGCCCCGAAATCCCAAAGCGGCGGCGGGTGGTTGGGCGACGCTGGCGTTGGTTCTGGGCGTCTCGACCCTCCTGGTGGGCCGGTTCGGCCTCGGCCGATCTCGGCGCCATCGGTCTCGCCGACGTCAGCCGCTATCCCCGACCGCCACAGACCGGTTCCTCCCACCCCACCGCCCTCGAGTCCGGCCCAACCGCGGCGCCTCCAGCGATCGCACCTGGACACTCGTGGCCCATCCGGAGGGCGGCACGTTTGTGCTCCAGCTCGAGCGCCCCTGGTTCGCAGCCCGCGCCTCGTGCGTGAACGATCGGATTCGGCTCGAAACCGTTCCCTTGGCTGAAGAGCGGCTCGGGTCTGAACTAAGTGCCGCAGCGGCGAGAGTCTTCGCCGACCACCTGGCGGCCACCTCGAGCGATGGGCACGCCGCCGAGGCGCTCCGTGAATCGGAGCCGGAACTCGTCGAGCTGGATCCCGTCCCGGCCGAGCTGCGCGAATGGCTCTGGGACAAAAGCCAGTTGGCTCGGGCTCAAGGCGCCTGGCGCGGCGCGGCGCCCGACTGATGCCGCGTCCGCCACGCCGGGTAATCCACGGCCAACAACCGGGCCGGTGCGTCCGTGTACCACGAGTAGCCGTTGCGCCGTTCATACTCGATGTTCGCCAGCCGTTGCCGCTTCACCCCATCCCGACCGCAGAAGAACGGGCGCCCGGTCTCGAGATCGTAGAACCGCGCCCAAAGAGGCTCCGCGGTCGGGTCCGCAACGATCACCTTGTCATAGCCCCTGGGCAGCGTCGGGTCAGGCTGTCGGACCTGGCGGATCCCGGTGAGCTTCGCCTGCTCGAACCACGCCACTGCGGACTCGACCGCGCGCTTCACCTCCGGCGTTGGCGCTTCGAGCCCCATCAGGAACCGCACGATCCCCACACTCTCGCTGCCGCTGAGCGACGCCAGCTCGTACGACCGCGCCGCGGCCGGGGCGAGCGTCCGCTCGTCGTGCTGGGCGCACCACGCGGTGCGGCGGCCCTGCGCCACCACCTGGCAATCGAGGACGCAGGCCACCCCCCGCGCTACGGCGTCCGCCGCGCGCCGGCGGTCCGCCGGCACGACCCACTCGTACGGTTCCTCCCCCTGCGCCACGGCGCGCAGGAGCCGCATCACGCCGATCATGGCGTCGTCGTTGAAGGTGATGTGGCGACTGTAACCCCTGCCCAAAGGGAACTGGGGCCAACCGCCGTTCGCGTACTGCGCTGCCAAGAGGAATTCGAAGCCCTTTAGGAAACCCTCCCGAAACCGTGGCTCCTGCGTGGCCGCGTAGATCCGCGCCAGAAAGGCCATCTGCGTATAGGTCGCCCCGTTGTCGATCGTGCTCGACTCTCGCTCGCCCCGCTGGCGCTCGAGCGCGGCGCGCTCCGACTCCGTCAGCGGCGCCGCCATGTCGACGTTCTTTCCCCATCCGCCGCACGCCCGCTGGTACAGCAAGACCTGGTCCGCCACGCGAGCCGCCTCCGCCGTCGCGTACCAGGCCGGCGGTTGTCCTAAACACTGCCGCCACGAAACCGCCGGCGCGACGCTCGACTCGGCTCCCAGTCCGGTCGGAAGGTTGACCAGGACGCCCGCGACCAGCCCTGCAGAAAGCGCGATCGGTTTCATCGCGCCGCAGCGTAGCAGCCGTCTCGACTCGCCACCAGCCCGAAGCCGAAGCCGGTCCTCGACCCGTCCCGCGCGGCTGGGCGACAGATCGGGACGGGGCACGTGAATTAGACTTTTGGTTATGCTTGATCAGGAAGCCTTCGTTCATTAGAGTCCTAATCCGCAGTATCAAATAGCTGCCTAACCCATGAACCGCACACAACCGCCTGGCGTTGGACCGTGGCTGGCCCTCGGGCGCCTCACCCTCCTCCTCCTCGCCTTCGGCCCCGGCATCGCCCATGCCGCCGAATGCGTTCCCGCCCCAAGAGCTCTCGTCGGCTGGTGGCCCGGCGAGGGCGATGCCACCGACCGGGCGGGTGGGCCGGGTGGCGCCGTCGAGGGGGCTGGTTTCACGCCCGGGATGGTGGGGCAGGCCTTCGCCTTCACGGCGGCGGGGCAAGCCGTGCGCGTGCCGGTCTCGCGGGCCGTGCTGCCGCCGGACTTCACGGTCGAGGCCTGGATTCAGCGCAGCAACCTGGCGAAAGTCGCCGCCGACGGGAGTGGGCGGGCGTGGGTGTTCGCCCTCGGCAGCGGCGGGTTCGGGTTCGGCCTGACCGCCGATGGCCGGCTGGTTTTGGCCCGGATTGGGGGCGAAGAGGTCGTCGCCGACGGCGCGCCCGTCAGCGACTTGGGCCCGCATCACGTCGGCGTCACGGTTCGGTTAGGGGAAGTGACGTTTATCTTGGACGGCGCCTTGGCGGGCACGGGGCGGATCAACCCGCTCTTCGGGATTGGCTCGAGCGCTGCGCTGGGCGGTCGCCCGGACGCCAGCACGGGCACGTTTCTGGGCTGGATCGACGAACTCTCGCTCTACGACCGGGCCCTGGCACTGGATGAACTCGAGGACGTGTACGCTGCGGGCAATGCCGGCAAGTGCCTGCCGCCGGTCGACCTGCCCAACGACGTCGGCGTGGGGGACGAACTGCTGATTCAGGGGAGCAACGGCAACGGCCACCTGTACCTCGAACGCGACGGGTTCGCCGTCCGTGGCCAGTTGCGACTCCAGTCAGCCCATGGCGGTTGGGCCTCGGCATTAATCCTCACCTCGGGCGCGATCACCAACGAGGCTCAAGGCACGGTCCTGATTAACCCCGGCAGCGGCGGAGGGCGGAGTGTCACGGGCAGCGTGTGGAATCGCGGTTCTTGGACCCAGAACTGGCCGCTGACGCTTGCCGGCACGCAAGCGCGGTTCCGGAACCTGGGGACTTGGGTGGCGGGCGAGGGCGGCGGTTTGTCGATCCGCGGCGTGGGGAGCCGGTTCGACCAACTCGAGGGTGAATTGCGCGTGCCAGGCGGTCTGGATCTGGTGCAGGCGGTCTTCCGCTACGCCGGCGGCACGATCGTCGGCCCAGCGTACCTGAGCAGTTCGACGCTCATCCTGGATACGACGATGGCGCCGGCCGCCTTCACGCTCACCCACGGCAGCAGTCGGTTGCTTGGCAACCTGGCCACTGGCCAGAGCGTGTGGATCCAAGGCAACAACGATGGCGGCCACACCACCGTCGTGGCGCCGCAGGGCTTTGGCAACTCGGGCACGTTGCGGCTCGAGTCCGCTCACGGCGGCTGGGAAAGCTCGCTCCTCGTCGAGCGCGGCACCCTGACCAACCTACCCGCCGGCACGGTCCGCATCGGCCGCGGTGCGGGTGGCGGGCGCGGCCTGATCGCGCCTGTCCTCAACCAAGGCACCATCGAGGTCCAGTGGCCGCTGCACCTGGGTCCGGCCGCCGCGGTGCATCGGAACCTCGGGACCTGGGAGATCGCGTCGGACCAAACGCTCACGGTGGACCGGAACCAGACGTTCCAGCAGGAGAACGGTCGGCTGGTGGTGGACGGGGCGTTCTCGGGCCGGGGGATGACGTTTGACTACCGCGGCGGGCAAATCCTCGGGCAACCCTACTTGCACGCCTCCGCGTTGATTTTCGGCCCGGCGGCCACCGCCCCGGCGGCCTTCATCCTGAACCACGGTGCCAGCCGCTTGTTTGGCCGCGTCTTCGAGGGACAGACCGTTTGGATTCAAGGGAACAACGACGGTGGACACACCACGGTGACTGCCCCGCAGGGTCTGAGCAGTGCCGGCACCCTCCTGCTCCAATCCAGCGCCGGCGGCTGGGAGAGTTCGCTCCAGATCACCCAGGGCGGGTTCACCAACCTCCCCCTCGGACGCGTGCAGGTTCGCCGCGGCGCTGGCGGCGGACGCAACCTGATCGGCCCAACCCTCAACCGTGGGACCGTCGAGGTCCAGTGGCCGTTGGCCCTGGGACCGGCCGGCGCAGTTCACCGCAACCAGGGGGGGTGGACGATTGACGCCGGCCAGTCGATGGCGGTGGATCGCGGCCAGACCTTTCAGCAAGAGGCCGGCCGCCTGGTTGCCAACGGCACGTTTTGGGCGCGGGAGATGACCTTCGACTACCGCGGTGGCGAGCTCGTTGGCCAACCGTATCTGTTCGCCTCGACCCTGCGCATGAGCCCGACCGCCACGGCCCCGGCCGCCTTCACGCTCACGCACGGCAGTAGCCGCTTGTTCGGGAACCTCGCCGCCGGCCAGAGCGTTTGGATCCAAGGAAACAACGATGGCGGTCACACCACCGTGGTTGCCCCCCAAGGCTTGAACAACGCCGGCACGCTCGCGCTCGAGTCCGTCCACGGCGGTTGGGAAAGCTCGCTCCGGGTTGCTGAGGGCGCCCTCACCAACCTCCCGACCGGCACGGTCCGCATCGGCCGCGGTGCCGGGGGCGGCCGCAACCTGGTTGCTCCTCTCTACAACTTCGGACAGGTGCTCGTGGATTGGCCCATGGGACTCGGCGCTGCCGGCTTGCGTCATCGCAACGAGGGCGATCTGCTGATCCTTCCTGCAGGGGCCCTTCACCTCGGCAACAATCAAACGTTCGACCAGGCCGGCGGCCTCGTGAACGTGGCTGGCACCTTCACCGTCCAGGACAGCGGTCTGATCTACGCTGGTGGACTGATCGATGGCGTCGTCTGGCTGCGCAACTCGCGCCTCGAAGTGGGCGCGGGCGCAGGCGCGGGCGCCACCCTGGTTCTGGGCGGCTCTGGCTCACGGTTGTTCGGCCACGCTCCCCCCGGTGTCACCGTCGTGGTCCAGGGAGATAATCCCACCGGGCACACGACCGCCTCGGCCCCGGCGGGCTACCTGAACCGCGGCACCCTGCGCATCGCCTCTGCGCATGGCGGTTGGACCAGCGCGCTCCACGTGACCGGCGGTCCCTTGCTCAACGATTACGAGGGGACCATCGAGCTCGCGGCCGGTTCCGGCGGCGCGCGCGATTTGGATGCCCAGATCGTCAACCGCGGTCGGTTGCGTGTCCTCTACCCGACGGCGGTGGGGACGGCCGGCGAGCCACTCCTCAACCAAGGCCGCTTCGAGGTCGCCGCCGCCACGACGCTCCGCGGACCGCTCGTCAGCTCGAACGGGGAACTGACCGGGAACAGCGCCATCAACGGCGACGTGAGCGTCCCCTCCGGCCGCGTTGTCCCGACGGGTGTCCTGACCGTGAACGGCTCGCTCGATGTTGGCTCCGCGGCCGAGCTCGAGGTCGTGCTTGGCCAGACCCAACTCGCCGTCAACGGCCCGCTCACTTTCTCCGGCCTGGTTCGCGCCCGCTTCCCCACGGGCGTTTCCCCCGCGGTCGGCAACCGCTACGACGTGGTCCTCGCCACGACCCTGGCCGGCGCGGGTCCTCGCTTCGAGCTGCCGTCCCTGCCGGCTGGTTTCCGCTGGACGGCCGAGGTGACCCAGCGCATCCGGCTGGTCATCGAGGCCAGCGCCGATGCCGACCGCCAACTCTCGGGCCGGATCGCCGACGCCTCCGGCCAAGGCCTCGAGGCGATCGTGGTCCAGGCGATGCAGGTTCCCGTGCCGGGCGGGTCCGGACCCGGATTGCACGGCGCGGCTCCCGCGGCGGCGCCTCCGGCCCGCACCCTTCTGTTGACCACCAGCACCGACGCGGCCGGCCGCTATACACTCCCGCTGCCGCCGGGCCCGTGGCAGGTCCAACCCGTCGGCCTCGCCGAACGCAACTGGGCCGACGTCCTCCCCGTCACCGTCAACGCCGACCCGAACCCGGCGCCCGTGGATTTCGTGTTGCAGCCACGCGAGCGCACCGGACCACCGGATCTCTTGGCGACGGCGTTAACCGCGCCGACCGAGGTCGCGGTGGGCGGCACGTTCGAGGTGACCTGGATCACCCGCAACGACGGGGCAACCGCGGCCCGCGCGCCTTGGGTCGAGACCGTATGGCTCGCTCCCTACGCCAGTGGGTTCCGGGGCCGTGTCGTGGCCACAGTGCCGGTGAGCGAGGACCTGGCGCCTGCGGGCCAGAGGGTGCGCCGAGCCACGGTCACCGTGCCGGCGGATCTGCGGGGCGATCACTACCTCGTGGTCCGCGTCGACTCGGCGCTGCAAGTCCATGAGGAACAGTTCGAGGGCAACAATACCGCCGCGTCCACCGCACCCATCGCCCTGCGCATCGCCGACTTGCAGGTGCTGTCCGTGGCTGCCCCGGGCACCTTGACCCTGGGCGATACCGTCGAGATCAGCTACCGCGTGACCAACGCCGGCCTCGTTCAAGCCCACGGCCCATGGCGCGACCAGATCAGTTCGAGTACCACTCCCACCGGAGGCGCCCCGCTCGCGTCGGTCGAGGCCCCGCTCGCCGAACCGCTTGAACCAGGCGCAACGTACACGAACCGGGTGACCGTCTCCGTCCCCTTCTCGCCAGGCGCTGCCGAGGGCACGCGCTACTTCGTGGTCCACACCGACCACACCAACCTCGTGCCCGAAGAACGAGACGACAATAACTGGGCGGCCAGCGCGGCGGTGTCGGCCCAACTGCCGCCCCCAGCCGACTTGGCGGTTGTCTCGGTCGCTGCCCCCGCCACGTTCCCGGCCGGCCAACCGGTTTGGATCGAGTGGGTCCTCGAGAACCTCGGCGTCTCGCCCGCCCTCGGTCCGTGGCAAGACGCCCTGCAACTGGCCGCCGCCCCCACCGCCGCCACCGCCACCGAGCTCACGCGAGTCGAATTCGCGGGCACCATTGCCCCAGGCGAGCGCGTCCTCCGGTCCAATTTGGTCGTGTTGACCACGGCGCTGGCTGGGCCGCGGTACTTCCGCGTGTTGACGGATGCCGCCCAACAACTGCGCGAGGCCGATGAGACCGTGAACAACCTCGCCGCCACCGGCCAACCCTCGCTCATCACCGCGCCGGATCTCGTGACCGAGAGCCTCGACGTGCCCCTCACCGGCGTCTTTGGCGATGAGATCGCGGTATCCTGGACCGTGCGGAACGCCGGCACCGCCGCCGTCACCGCTCCTTGGCACGATCGCCTGGTCTTCAACGGGCCGGGCGGCGCCACCACCCTGCTCGAGCGGGCCACCGCTGATCGACTCCCCCTCGAGCCCGGCGCCAGCTACAGCCGCACTGCCACCGTCCGCTTGCCGCTGCTTTCGGCACTGCCTGCCGGCACGTATGCCCTGGCGCTGCATGCCGATGCCGCCCTGGTCATCGCAGAACCCAACGAAGCCAACAACACGCGCGCCAGCACGCCGCTGGCTATCGCCTTGCCTGCCCTGCCCGACCTCGAAGTGGCCGAAGTCCTCGCGCCGCAAAACCCTTTGCCGGGAACCGAAGTCGACCTGATCTGGACCCTCACCAACCGCGGTACCGCCCCCGCCGCTGCCCCCTGGCAGGAATCCCTCGCGCTCTCCCGGGACCAGGCCATTGGCGGCGACGCGTTATTGGCCAGTGCCACCGCCGACCAGGCCCTGCCCGCCGGTGCGACGGTCACGCGCACGAATCGTATCCGACTCCCGGCGAGTCTCGCCGGCGAATTCTGGTTCGTGGTCGTGGCCGATACCGAAGGTCAAGTCATCGAGCCCATCAAGTCCAACAACGCCGGCATCTCCGCCCACTCCGCCACCCTCCCCGCCAAGCTGACCCTCGACCTCGCTACCCTCAACGTGAGTGAGGACGCTAACCCGCCCACGCTCCGCGGGCGCCTGTTCCGCTCGGGCCCACTCGAGGCGCCGCTCGAGGTCACCCTCGCCAGCAGCGATCCGACCGAGCTGACCGCCCCCGACACCGTCACCCTCCCCGTTGGCGCCCCAGCCATCGACGTGGTCTTCGGCATCGTGGCCGATGGAGAGGTCGACGGTGTGCAGGTCGTCACCCTGACGGCAACCGCGCCAGGCCTTGTTGACGGCGCCGCGGTGGTCACCGTCCAGGATCGTGACCAACCCACACTTGGATTGACCTTTGCCGAACCGTTCGTCCGGGAGGGGCTCACCGTGCCGGCCACGGTCACACGCTCGCTAGCCAGCCCCAGCCCGCTGGACGTGACCGTGATTAGCTCCGATCCCAACCTGCTCGTGCCCGAGGCGGTCACCATCCTCGCCGACCAAACCAGCGTGACGTTCGCCGTGGCCGCCCTGGACGACACCACCGTGGCCCCGCCTCGCTCCGTCGAGGTCACGGTCACCGCCCAAAACCACCTGCCCGGCCGCCGCACGCTGCGGGTCGACGACAACGACGATCCCGGCCTGACGGTGGCCCTCGATCCGACCACCTTCAGTGAGGCCGCTGGTGGTCTGGCCGCGCGCGGTCTGGTCACCCGCCGCAACGTCACCCCGCGCCCGTTGCTCGTCCAACTCGAGGTCAGCGACAACACCGAGGCCCTCGTGCCACCCAGCGTCCTGATCCGCGCCGGCCAGGCCTCAGCCGAGTTCTTCGTCAGTGCCGTCAACGATAACCTCCTCGACGGCAACCAAAGCGTCCAGTTGCGCGCCTTCGTCCTCGACCCCGGCGCCACCGCACCGCTGGCCGAGGCGTCCCCCGTCACCTTCACCGTGACCGACGACGACGGCCCGTCGCTGCGGTTCGTGCTTGGCGGCACCCTCGCTCGCGAGGGCCGCAGCCCAGCGCTCACCGCCGTCGTGACCCGCAACTCGAGTCCCGACACCCCCCTCGACGTCCAGCTCAGCTCGAACGACGAGACCGAGGCGACCGTGCCCGCGAGCGTGACCATCCTCGCGGGTCAAACCTCGGCCACTTTCCCCGTCGTCACGCTCGACGACGGCCAGGTCGATGGGAACCAGCGCGTCACCCTGACCGCCACAGCGGAGGGTTACGCCCCAGCGCTGGCCCAGTTCACCGTCACCGATGGCGATCTGCCCGACCTCGTCGTCAGCGAACTCACCGTCCCCGATACCGGCCTGACCCGCGACCAGTTCCAAGTTGCCTACCGCATCGCCAACCAGGGCTTCGATACCGCCACCGGCAGCCTCGTCCAGAAGGTCATCCTCTCCCGCGACCCGATCCTGGACGACGCCGACCAAGTGCTCGATCAAACCCCCTTCGGCCCGGCGCTGCCCGCAGGCGATTCGTTCCGTCGTACGTTGACCTTGTTCCTCCCGCCCGAGACCGGCAACTGGTGGGTGTTCGTCGTCACCGACGCCACCCACGCCGTGACCGAGACCCTGGAAGACAACAACACGGCCCGTTCCTTGGCCCCTGTGCGCGTCGACCCGGCCTACTCGGCCACCGTCCAAACGGACGTGAACTCGGCCCCAGCCGGCACGCCCATTCCGCTCCGGGGCAAAGCACTCCGGCCCGGCGGACAACCGGCCGTTGGCGAACTGGTCAACATCCACGTCGTCGTCGACAACGCGCGGCGCGTTCTGTCGGCCCTCACCGACGTCAACGGCGACTTCACGGCGACCTTCCAACCCTTCCCCTATGAGGGCGGCACGTACACGATCGGCGCCGTTCATCCCGGTGTGCCAACCGCACCGGTCCAGGACACGTTCAGTCTCCTGGCCATGCGCCTGACGCCCAACTACGACACCCAAGTCATCTTCCCCGGCGCCGCCGCCGTCTCCGAGTTCGACTTGATCAACCTCAGCGATCAACCCTTGACCGGCCTCGCCGCCCGCTCCGGCGCTGTCGAGGGCATCCGCGTCCACATCGATGCCCCGGGCCAACTGGGCCCCGGCGCAACCGCCCGCGTCCGCGTCACCTCGACCGCCCCCGAACCGCGCGATGCGGCCGGCCGGTTCATGGTCATCCTCGAGAGTGTCGAGGGCGCCAAGGCCGAGGCGACCATCGACTACCTCGTCGAACTGCCCTTCCCGCGCTTGGCCGCCCGACCCGCCTCGCTCAAGGCCGGCATGGTGCGCGACCGCCAAACCTACGTTGAACTCTCGATCCTCAACACCGGCGGGGCGGAGACCGGCCCCTTGAACATCACCTTGCCAGACACCACCTGGCTGAAGTCCGTCACCGAAAGCCCCATGCCGTCGCTGGCCCCGGGAGCCGCCGCCACCATCACCCTCTTGCTCACCCCCCAGGCCACGCTCCCCCTCCAGGAGTTCGACGGCCGCTTGGCCGTAGGCAACCCGGACGTCGGTGTGCTGGTGCCGTTCTTGTTCCGGCACGTCTCCGATGCCACCGGCGATCTCGCCGTCACGGTCACCGACGAGGCCACCTATTACGGCGACGGGGCCAAGTTGGCCAACGCCCAAGTCACCCTCCGCGATGCGATCTCGGGCGAAACCAAGTCCACGGGGCTGACCGACGCCACCGGTATCGCCCATATCCCCGCCGTCAACGAAGGCGCCTACAACCTCGAGGTCACCGCCCCCAAACACGATGCCTGGCTCCAGACCATTCAGGTCAAGCCCGGCGCCCTTAACGAACAGACCGTCTTCCTCCGCACCCAACTCGTCCGCTACAAGTGGACGGTCGAAGAAATCGAGATCGAAGAACGCGCCACCGTCCGACTCGAGACCGTGTTCGAGACGACCGTGCCCGCGCCGGTCGTGACCGTGGACCCGCCGATGATCGACTTAAGCAAGGTCACCGCCGAGGAAGTCCAGTTCGAGGTCAAGTTCACCAACCAGGGCCTGATCGCCGCCCAAGATGTGCGGATGAACTTCGAAGACGGCTCCTTCTGGAGCGTGCATCCCCTCGTCGAGGAAATCGGGATCATCCCCGCCAAAAGCAGCATCACCGTCCCTGTCATCTTCCGCCGCATCCCAGGCACCCTGGCGACCCCTCGCCAGCAAGTGGCCCTTCAAGGCGCAGCCCGCCAAGGCCTAGGCGTCTCGCGCTGCCGCCCACCCACGGTGGGTGTTGACTGGCGCCTCATCTGTGGCCCCTTTGGCGTCGCTTACTGGCTGCCCGTGCCCGTGGTCGATCTCGGGTTGTGCGGCGGGGGTGGCGGCGGCGGAGGCGGCGGGGGCGGCGGGGGTTGGGGCTACTCCATCCCCTCGGCGCCAGGCGGCGGCCGGGGCGGCCACGGTACCCCCGGCCGGGCTCAGCCCAGGCCGTTCCAGGTCGATGTCCGTGTCGGCACGCGCCAGCCAACCACCTACGAGCAACCCAATAAGTGCGCCTGCGAGGTCGGTAACCACGTCGATGCCTGCGTCCAGGGCGAAGCGGGCTACAAGGCCAGCCTCAAAGGGTTCGCGGAAGAGTTGGTCAACACCGCTCTCGCTTCCCTGGCCTACACCCGCGTTCTCGGGGTCGAGGTCAACATCAACGGAACCGGCAAGATCTGCACCTGCTGCGCCGATGTGAACGGCCAGGGCGTGGTGGGCCTCAAGGCCGAAGGTTCACTCTCCGCCTCGATCATCGCCAAAGTCTTCATCGGCCCCAACCTCAACTGGAAGCAGCAGGTCAGTGTGCCCGGGTTGACCGACGCCGAGGGCACCTTCTTCGGCGGCGCCGGCGTCGAGTTGAACACCACCGGCTACGCCAAACTCAGCGCCACCACCAAGTGTCTCCTGCAGGATCCTCAGGTCTGCCTCGAGGGCGGCATCGGCTCGACCTTCTTCGTCGGTGGCAAAGTCAGTGCCTCCGTCAAAGGCAAACTCCCCGACGGCACCGCCATTAACGCTTCCGGGGTTGGCTCGCTCGGCTTCAAGGGCGGCTTCCGCGTGCGCATGAAGAAGTGCATCGGCAAGAATGCCCCCCCGGGCAGCCTGAACGTCTGCCGCGACGCCGGCGTGGCCGTTGCCACCGTCGCCCTCGGCTACCAAGACGTCGCCTCCGGCCGCTACGTCA
>VHCO01000015.1 GCA_016871715.1 Verrucomicrobiota bacterium | reverse complement strand
TTCACTGTTCACTGACTGTTCCATGGCTCGCGGAGCTCGCCCCTCCATCGTCCGTTCCTCGAATGGAGGGCGGAGTTCCACGACGCCCATTTCACCGTCCACTAACTGTTCCATGGCTCGCGGAGCTCGCCCCTCCATCGTCCTCTCCCCGAATGGAGGGCGGAGTTCCACGACGCCCATTTCACTGTCCACTAACTGTTCCATGGCTCGCGGAGCTCGCCCCTCCATCGTCCGTTCCTCGAATGGAGGGCGGAGTTCCACGACGCCCATTTCACCGTCCACTAACTGTTCCATGGCTCGCGGAGCTCGCTCCTCCATCGTCCTCTCCTCGAATGGAGGGCGGAGTTCCACGACGCCCATTTCACTGTCCACTAACTGTTCCATGGCTCGCGGAGCTCGCCCCTCCATCGTCCGTTCCTCGAATGGAGGGCGGAGTTCCACGACGTCCATTTCACCGTTCACAAACGGTTCCATGGCTCGCGGACGGGCGGCAGCCCTCAACTTTCGGATATTGGATTTATGAACCTCTACGTCCTCCTCAAAATGGTGCCGGACACGGTGGAAGAACTCAACGTCGCCGCCGACGGCAAGTCGTTGGACTCGGAGTTCCTCCGGTTCAAACTCAACGATCCGGACGAGCACGCCCTCGAGCAGGCGTTGCTCCTCAAGGAGAAACACGGCGGCAAGGTGACGGTCGTGACCCTGGACGCGCCGGAGGTGGACGACGTGCTCTTCACGGCGTTGGCCAAAGGCGCCGACCGCGCGGTGAAGCTCCCGGTGAACCAGGCGGAGCTGGGTACCGTGGCCGCGGCTAGAGTGCTGGCCGACTTCCTTAAAGCGGAGGCAACTCCCCTGCCGCCGGACACCCTGGTGCTGCCGGGTTCCTACGCCATCGACGATCTCGAGGGCGAGCTCGCCCCGCTCCTGGCCACCGCCCTCGAACTGCCCTATGTCGGCGTCGTGTGCGGCATCGCGCCGGCCGAGGGCAAGGCGACGGTGCGAAAGGAATTCGCCGGGGGCCTGCGCGGGGAGTTCGAGGTCGCGCTCCCGGCGGTGCTAGGCATTCAATCCGCCGACAAACCGCCCCGTTACGTGCCGGTCGCCAAGGTGCGCGCCGCCATGAAGTCCGCCCGCATCGAGACCGTGGACGTCCCGCCGCCCGACCGCCCGCGGCAGCTTGAACTCGAACGCACCTACAAACCTGAGGCCGCTGGCCACGCCGAAATGCTCGAAGGCTCGCCGGAAGAGGTGGCGGACCGGCTCGTCGAAATCCTGGTGAAAAACAGCGCGATCTAAGGAGACCTAAGTTATGGCAAACACCATCCTGGTTCTGGCCGAACAACTCCGGGGCGAAGTCACCGACATCACCTTCGAAATGCTGGGCGCCGGCCGCAAGCTGGCCGAGGCCTCCGGATCCTCCTTGTGCGCCGTGCTCCTCGGCGCCGAAGCGGCGCCGCTCGCGGCCAAGTTAGGCGCGGCGGACAAAGTCTTGGTGGCCGACGACGCGCCGTGGGATCTGGCCCCCGCGGACGCTGTGGCCGGCGCGCTCGAAGCGGTGATGCAACAAACCCAGGCCGGCCTGGTGCTGCTGGGTTGCACCAATGTGGCGGCCGGCATCGGCTCGATGCTCGCCGTGAAGACCGGGTTGCCCCTGGTGAACTTCTGCCGCGCAGCTAAGGCCGAAGGCGGCGGCGTCGTGTGCACCAGTCAGTTGTTCGGCGGCAAGATCTACTCCGACGTCAAACTCGCCGACGGGAAGGGCGTCGTTTGCATTTACCCCGGCGCCTTTCCCGTGGACGCCGGCAAGCGCGACCAGGCGCCACCGATCGAGAAAGTGGACCTGCCCGTGGCAGCGCCCAAGGTGACCTTTAAGCAGTATCTCGAACCGGAGACCGGCGATGTGGACATCACCAAGCAAAATGTCCTCGTGGGCGTGGGCCGCGGCATCCAAACCCAAGACAACGTGGAATTGGCCGAAGAACTGGCGCAGGTCCTCGGCGGCGCGGTCTGCGCGTCGCGCCCGGTGATTGACCAGGGCTGGCTGCCCCTGAGCCGGCAGGTCGGCAAGTCCGGCATGACCGTCAAGCCGCGCGTCTATTTCGCCTTGGGCATCAGCGGCGCGCCCGAGCATTGGGAAGGCATGCAGAACTCCCAGTGCATCATCGCCGTCAACACGGACGCCAAAGCGCCCATCTTCGACGGCGCGCACTATGGCGTGGTGGGCGACGTGCTCGAGCTGCTGCCCGCCTTGACCGAGAAGGTGAAGGCGAAAAAGGGCTGAACCGAGATGAGACGTCCGAAGTCCGACAGCCTCAGTCTCAGACCACCGCCGCCGGCGGAGCGCAGCGTCTTGGACGACGCGCCCTGGCGCCGAGGGGTGGCCGACCTCGCTGATTCATGACTATGGACCCTGTCAACATCAACCTGTTGGGTTTGCCCGGTCTGGTGCTGTTGTGGGCGCTGGCGCTCCTGGCTTGGGGCGTTTTCGGCTTCCGGATCTGGCAACTCGTCGGTCTGTTGCGGCAAGGGCGCTACGAGAACCGGTTTGACCAGCCGGTCCGGCGCTTGGGGCACATGATCCGGCATGTCCTGCTGCAACCACGCATTTTCAACGAGCGCGCCATCGGCCTGCCCCACTTCCTGATTTTTTGGGGATTCCTGGTCTATGCGACCTGTTTCAATTGGAGTCTCGTGCGCGGACTGTTTCCGTTCTTGCCCGTGCCGTATCCGGATGAAGTCAAGGTCGTCAGTCTGTTCCTCGAGGTCTTCTCGGTCTTGGTGCTGATCTCGCTGGCGGTGGCCGTGGCGCGGCGGCTGTTCTTCGCGCCGCCTCACCTGCATCTGAGCCTGGACGCAAACCTGATCCTGGTCCTGATCGGTGTGCTCATGTTGAGCACGCTCTTCGGCAACGGATTCCGCATCGTCAGCGAAGGCGGCCATACCTCGGCCTGGACGCCGCTCGGGAGCCTGCTCGCGAAGGCCTTTGCGGCCACGCCAACGGAGACCGCCCACGCCTGGGCCAACGCCATGTGGTGGCTCCACATGATCGTCGTGCTGTTCTTCTTGGTGTATCTGCCCTACTCGAAGCATCTGCATCTGCTGGCGGCACCGTTCAACGTCTTCTTCAGTCAGAGCGCCACCCGGCCCGTGGGTGATCTGGGTGTGCTGGGCGCGAAAGAAGACCTCTCGGCGGGGGCGGCGCGCTGGCAAGAGCTCACCTGGCGGCAGTTGCTCGGCGGTTTCTCGTGCGCCGAATGCGGCCGATGCGACCGCGCCTGCCCGGCCACAGCCTCCGGCTATCCGCTCCAACCGCAGCAGCTCATTCAGAAAGTCAAGGAGCACATGATCCACGCGGGCTTGCACGGCCGGCAGGGGAACGGCGCTCAGAAGCTGATCGGCGAGGTCATCGCGCCGAAGGAAATCTGGGCTTGCACCACGTGTATGGCTTGCATGAATTGCTGCGCCGTCTGGAACGAGCAAGTCCCGCTCATCGTCAGCCTCCGCCGCCATCTGGTGAGCGAGGGAGACGTCGAGCGCACCCTCCAAGACATGCTCGGGAACTTGCAGCGTTACGGCAATTCCTTCGGCAAGTCCGACCGCATGCGCGCGAAGTGGACCCAGACTTCCGGCCTCAAGATCAAGGACGCCCGCAAGGAAGCGGTCGAGTACCTCTGGTTCGTGGGGGACTACGCCAGCTACGATCCGCGCTGCGAGGACATCACCAAAAAGACCGCCCAGGTCTTCGCCCAGGCGGGCCTCGACTTCGGCCTGCTCTACGAGGGCGAACGCAACGCCGGCAACGACGTGCGCCGCGTCGGCGAAGAAGGCTTGTTCGAAATGCTGCGGGACAAGAACCTCCAGGCCCTCGCCAAGGCGAAATTCCAGAAGATCGTCACCACCGATCCCCACACGTACCACACGCTGAAGAACGAGTATCCCTGGAACGGCCACCGGCCCGAAGTGCAACATTACACCGAGGTGCTCAGCCAGTTGGCGCAAGCGGGCAAGTTGCCCCTGAACAAGAAACTCTCCGGGCGGGTGACCTACCACGATCCCTGCTACCTCGGCCGGTACAACGGCGTCTATGACGCGCCCCGACACGTCCTGCACGCCTTGGGCCTCGAAGTGATCGAGATGCCGCGCGGCCGCGACCGGAGCTACTGTTGCGGCGCCGGCGGCGGGCGCATCTGGATGGAGGACACCGAGAAAATTCAGGAACGCCCGGCCGAGAGCCGCATTCGCGAAGCCGTCGCCCTGGCGGGGGTGCAGACCTTCGTGGTCGCCTGCCCCAAGGACATCGCCATGTTCCGCGACGCCGTGAAGACCACGGGTTGCGAAGGCAAAATCGCGGTCCGAGACCTTGCGGAGCTGGTCGCGAAAGCGACGGCGCCGCCGGCCGCGGGGAACGCCGCCACGAATCCGCAAACCGCATGAAGAACGCCCGCAACCGCGAGCTGTGGCTGTCGCTCCCCGCCGCTCGGCTCGAATCGAAAGGACATTCATGGTCGCCCAGCTAGACCCTACGGTGGTTGATCGGAACACCACGCTCGACACGTTGCTCCAGACGCCGGCCGGGCGGCGCCTGATGACCTGCATTCAGTGCGGCACCTGCGCCGCCACCTGCCCGTACGGCGAGGGCATGGATTTCTCGCCCCGACTCGTCATTAACATGTTGCGGCGGGGCTTCCTCGACGAGGTGATCCAGTCGGAGAGCCTCCTGCGCTGTGTGGCCTGCTACGCCTGCATGGCCAAATGCCCCCGTGGGATCCGGTTAACGGACGTCCTGCTGCCCCTGGTTAAGGAACAAACCCTCGTCCAACAGTCGGAGATCCCCGCCGAGCTGCAGAAGTCGCTCCAGAACCTGCTGCGTTACGGCAACCCGATGGGAGAGTCGCCCCGCAAGCGGGCCAACTGGGCTACCACCGCCGGCGTCCAAGTGCCGCTCTTGGCCCAGCGTCAATCGAACGGACCGGTCGAGGTGCTATGGTTTGTCGAGTGCTACACCTCCTTCTACGCCCGCGGGCAAGACAACAGTCGCGCCACCGCCAAGCTCTTTGACGCCTTGGGCGTGGACTTCGCCATTCTGGGCAACGAGGAGAAATGCGCCGGCGATTGCGGGCAACTGACCTGGGAGTCGGGCCTCTTCGAGACGCTCACGGCCCACAACCTCGAGGTCTTCAACAAATATCGGTTCAACCGCATCGTCACGGGCGATGCGCACGCCTTCAATGCCTTCCGCATCCGCTACCCCATGTACGGCTTGCAGGCGCCGGTCGAACACACGACCGGGTTCTTCGCGCGTCACCTCCCGCAGCTCCGGCCCCTCCTCACCCAGCGGCTCGATCGCCGCGTGACCTATCACGACCCCTGCTGCCTGGGCCGAGCCGGCGGCTCCTACGATGAGGCGCGCGCCTTGCTCGAGGCGATTCCCGGCGTCAAGCTGGTCGAGATGGTCCATCACCGCGCCAATGCGATCTGCTGCGGCGGGGGCGGGGGCGGCATGTGGCTGGACACCTACTACAAGCAGAAGGGCCTCGAGCGCCTCTCCGAGCGCCGCGTCAAGGAGGCGATCGCCACCGGCGCCGACGTGCTGGCGGTGGCTTGCCCCTACGAGGTGTCGCGTTTTGAAGACGCACTGAAAGTCGTTCCACACGACCGGCCCATGGTGGTGCGGGACGTGGTGGAACTGCTCGCGGAATCCCTCGCCTGAAGCGACTTATGAAACCCATTGTACCCAAGAAACACGAACCGGTGCGCATCGGCTTCTACGTCTGCCACTGCGGCACCAACATCGCCGGCATGGTCGATGTCGCCGCGGTCGCCAAGTATGTGGCCACCTTGCCCAATGTGGCCGTCTCCCGGCATTACAAGTACATGTGCTCCGACCCCGGGCAGGAACTGATCCAACAGGACATCCGCGAGAACCGCCTCAACCGGATCGTGGTCGAGGCGTGTTCGCCGCTCTTGCACGAGCGCACCTTTCGCAAGGCCGCCGAGGCCGCCGGCCTCAACCCCTTCCAAGTTCAGATGGTCAACACCCGCGAGCACAACTCCTGGGTCCATACCGACCGCACCGAGGCCACCCGCAAGGCCATGGCCCTGGCGCGGGCCGCCATCGATCGCGTGCCTCACCACAAGGCGCTCGAGGTGAAGAAAGTCGCCATCAACCCCAACGTCCTCATCGTCGGGGGCGGCATCGCGGGCATTCACGCCGCCCTCACCTTGGCCCGGGCCGGCAAAATGGTCTACCTGGTCGAGCGCGAGGCGACTATCGGCGGGCACATGGCCAAGTTCGATAAGACCTATCCCACCCTCGACTGCGCCATGTGTGTGCTCTCCCCCAAGATGGCCTCCGCCGGGTCCCACGAGAACATCCACCTCTGGTCCTACTCGGAAGTGAGCAAGGTGGACGGTTACGTGGGCAACTTCCAGGTCACCGTGCGCCGGAAACCGCGGTACATCATCGAAGACCTCTGCACCGGTTGTCAGGAGTGTGTGGATGCCTGCGTCTACAGGGAGCCGAAGTTCGCGGACGAATTCAACCTCGGCCTGGGCAAACGCAAGCCGGTCTTCCTGCCCTTCCCGCAAGCCATCCCGCCCGTCACCATGATCGACCCGGAAGTCTGCTTGAACTTCAAGCGCGGCAAAAACCCGGACGGCTCCCACACCGTGTCCGACAAGTGCAAGAAGACGTGCGTCGAGGCCTGCGGCGACCGCAAGGCGATCGACTTCCGCCAAACCGACGAATTCAAGAACATCACCGTCGGCACCATCATCATGGCGACCGGCTTCAAGATCTTCGACGCGAAGCGCACCCCGTTCTACGGCTACGGCATTTATCCCAACGTCTACAACGCCCTCGAGGTCGAGCGACTCATCAACGCCTCTGGACCCACCGAGGGAGACCTGATCCTGCGCAACGGCCAACGCCCCAAAAAGGTCGCTATAGTCCACTGCGTCGGGTCGCGCGACGAAAACACCAATCGCTGGTGCTCGCGCGTCTGCTGCCTCTACTCCCTCAAGCTCGCCCACCTCATCAAGGAACATACCGACGCCGAAGTGTATAACTTCTATATCGACATGCGCACCCCCGGCAAAGGCATGGAGGAGTTCTACAACCGCATCGCCGAGGAAGGCATGCACCTCATCCGCGGTAAAGTGGCCGATGTCTATCCCGACCTCGACGACGGCCAGACCGGGCGGTTAGTCGTCCAGGCGGAGGACACCTTGACCAACAAGATCCTCAAAATCCCCGTGGACATGGTCGTGCTCGGCGTCGGACTCGAGCCCCACCCCGACGCCGAGAATCTGCGGCGGATGTTCAACCTGAGCTGCAGCGCCGAAGGCTGGTTCCTCGAGCGCCACTGCAAACTGGCACCCGTGGACACCTTCACCGACGGCATCTTCCTGGCCGGCTGTTGCCAGGGTCCCAAAGACATCCCGGATTCGGTCGCCCAGGCTGGCGCCGCCGCCGCCGAAGCCATGGCCCTGATCGACAAGGGCCATATCGAGCAGGAACCCAACACCGCCTACATCCTCGCGGACGAATGCAGCGGCTGCAAATCCTGCATCCCGCTCTGCCCCTACACGGCCATCAGCTTCGACGAGACACGGGAGAAAGCCCTCATTAACGAGGCGCTCTGCAAAGGCTGCGGCACCTGCGTGGCCTCCTGCCCGAGCGGTTCGATCGTGCAGAACCTCTTCGAGGACGAGGAAATCTTCAGCGAAATCCGTGGCGTGCTGGCTCCAGTGCCGGCCTGACATGAACTCCGAAACCTATCCGAAATCCCAACCCCGAGACCGCACGCAGGGGGACGACCCGTCGTGCGCCACTGCCGCCGGCGCGCTACTGGTGGATGATCTCCGCGATACTGTCGAGGTCGAGCATCACCCAGTCCGTTTCCCCGAAATAGTAGATGACCCGGTAGTTCTTCGGCGCGCCAAAATTCCTCGGCTCACTGAAGGTATAGCGTGCGCCGTTGTTCAGCCGGACGGTAAACGGCCGAAACGGCTGGCGCTCGACGACCTCTTTAACGTCCTCGACTTTCATCGGGCGAACTCTACCGCCGCCGCGGCGACCAGACAACCCCTAACCTGCCCCGGCTTTCGGATTGCGAGCTTCTCGCCCTTGACCCAGCAGTGACACTCTTATGACCAGATCATCCCCCGCTTCCAGCGGCCCATGGACGCCCCGCATTGTGGCGTTCTTCTGCAACTGGTGCACCTACACCGCCGCCGACCTGGCCGGCGTCTCCCGCATGAAGCACGCCTCTAACGCGCGCATCATCCGACTCATGTGCTCGGGCCGAGTCGACCCGCAGTTCGTCATCGACGCGCTCACCAAGGGCGCCGACGGCGTGCTCATCGGCGGCTGCCACCCCAACGACTGCCACTACGCTGAGGGCAACTATAAGTGCCTCCGGCGCTTCCAGATGCTCAAACGGATGGTGGCAGACCTCGGCATCGAACCCGATCGCCTCCGCCTCGAATGGATTTCCGCCGCCGAAGGCGAGAAGGTCAAACGCGTCGTCAACGAGATGACCGAAACCCTCACCGCGCTGGGCCCGCTCGGTATCCCCGAGAAATTCCACGAGTGGGACCGGGAAATGGAGCATTTTGCCCAACGCGTCGCTGCCCAAGAGGCGGCCTCCGGCGCCTCCGGCTGCGCCGAACACGCGCCCCAACCTCGAACCCCGGAACCCGCTCATGCCTAAGCCCAAAGTTGCCTTTTACTGGTGCGCCTCCTGCGGAGGCTGCGAAGAAACCGTGGTGGACCTCGCCGAGGATATTCTGGGCGTGGTGGAGAAAGTGGACATTGTCCTCTGGCCGGTGGCCATGGATTTCAAATACAAGGACCTCGAGGCCATGCCCGACAAGTCCATTGTGGCGACCTTGCTCAACGGCGCCATCCGCTCGACCGAACAGGAGGAAATGGCACACCTGCTCCGCCGCAAGAGCCGGTATGTGATCGCCTACGGCGCCTGCGCTCACCTCGGCGGCATTGCTGGCCTGGCCAACCAGTTCCCGCGCGAGCAAATCCTCAAGTTCAATTACGAAGACGCTCCCTCGGTGGTGAACGAGCAGAAAACCCGCCCCCAATTGAGCTTCGCCCACAACGGCCACAACCCCACGCTGCCAGCGTTGCACCACGTCGTCCGTGCCCTCGACCAAGTGGTGGACGTGGATTACTATGTGCCCGGCTGCCCTCCCACGCCGAAGATCACCAGCGCCGCTGTGACCGCCCTGCTCGAAAACCGACTGCCTCCGAAGGGCTCGGTCATCGCGCCGGACATCGCGCTCTGCGACGAATGCCCCCGGAAGGCCAGCAAGCCGACCAATGTCAGCTTCACGCACTTCAAAAGGCCCCATCAGATGTTGATGGACCCGGAGAAATGCTTCCTGGCCCAGGGCGTCGTCTGCATGGGGCCAAGCACCCGCAGCGGTTGCGAGGCCGCCTGCACCTGCGGCGGCATGCCCTGCACCGGCTGTTTCGGCCCAACCTCGCGCGTGCGCGACCAAGGCCTCAAGATCATGTCCTCCCTCTGCGCCAACGTCGCGCCCAAGGAAGAGGCCGACATCAACAAAGTGCTCGAAGGGATTCCCGATCCCGTGGGCACATTCTACCGGTACGGACTTGCCAAGAGCCTCGTGCGCCGCAAAGTGACGCTCCCGGTCAAGTAAAGGGAAAGGATTCGCTATGGAACAAGCTGTCAAAGACACCTTCAATCAAGGTTCCGCCCGCGCCAACGCCGCCTATCAGATGGGCCGCCGCCGCTTTACCGTCGACCCCATCACGCGCCTGGAAGGGCACGGCAAGATTGACATTTACCTGGACGAAAAGGGCGATGTCGAACGCGCCTACCTACAAGTCCCCGAGTTGCGCGGCTTCGAGGTGTTCAGCCTCGGCCGGCCCGCCGAAGACATGCCACAGATCACCAGCCGCATTTGTGGCGTCTGCCCCACAGCCCATCACATGGCTTCCACCAAGTGCCTGGACGACCTCTACCAGACCCCGCCCACCGCGCCCGGCCGGAAGATCCGCGAGTTGGTCTATAACACCTTCATGCTCGAAGACCACGCCCTGCATGTCTTCGTGCTCGGTGGGCCGGACTTCATCGTCGGCCCCGAGGCGCCGCCGGCCGAGCGCAACATCGTCGGCGTCATCGGCAAGGTCGGCCTCGAGGCCGGCAAGAAAGTCATCGCCACCCGCCGCCGCTTGCGTGACCTGATCGCCTACTTCGGCGGCAAGGTCGTTCACCCGGTGCTCGGCCTGCCGGGCGGCGTCAGCAAAGCCCTCGATCCCGCCGAGCTGCCCAAGTTCAAGGAACTGGCCAAAGACGGCGTCGAGTTCGCCGAGTGGACTCTGCAGGTCTTCAAAGACATCGTGCTCAAGAACTCGGACTACGTGAAGCTCATCACCTCCGACGCCTACACCCACAAAACCTGTTACATGGGGATGGTGGACGAGCAGAACAAGGTCAATTTCTACGACGGCAAGCTCCGCGTCGTGGATTGCGACGGCAAGGAAATCTACAAGTTCACTGCGCAAGAATACCGCGACTTCGTGGCCGAACACGTCGAGCCGTGGAGCTACATGAAGTTTACCTTCCTCAAACCGCGCGGCTGGAAGGGATTCACCGAAGGGCCGGACACCAGCATCTACTCGGTCGCACCGCTGGCCCGCCTCAACGCCTCCGACGGTATGGCCACGCCCAAGGCGCAGGCCGCTTGCGACGAGTTCTACAAAACCCTCGGCGGCAAACCCGTCCACCACACCCTCGCCAACCACTGGGCGCGCATCGTCGAGATGGTCCAGGCCGCCGAGACTATGGAAAAATTGCTCAACGATCCGGAGATCACCAGCCAGGAAGTCCGTCGCGTGCCGACGAACGTGCCCAAGGAAGGCATCGGCGTCGTCGAAGCCCCCCGCGGTACTCTGTTCCATCACTACCGAACCGACGAGCGCGGCTGCATCACCATGGCCAACCTGATCGTCGCCACGGCTAACAACGCTGCCCGCATCGCCATGAGCGTCGAGCGCGCCGCTAAAGGGCTCATCAAGGGCGGCCAAGTCACCGAGGGCCTGCTCAACAAGGTCGAGATGGCCTTCCGCGCCTACGACCCCTGCCTCGGCTGCGCCACGCACTCGTTGCCCGGCCACCTGCCCCTGTTGGTCAAGATCTACGACCGCCACCGCCACCTCCTCCAGGAGCTGCGCCAGGGCTAGCGCGCCATCTCAGATCGCCCGTTGGCTTGAACGCATCACCCGTGCCCACTGCCTCTATTCACGCCCTCGTGCACGACTGCGCCGCTGACCCCGCCGCGGTGCCGCGTGTGGCTTCGCCGGTGGCCGAATCGGATCGGGCGCCAGCCGGCCCGGTTTTCTACCCCGCCGCGGCGTCTACGCCCCGGATCTTGGTCCTGGGACTCGGCAACGACATCCTGACCGATGATGCCGTTGGCTTGTTGGCGGTTCGCGAACTCCGCGCCGGATTAGCCGGCCGACACCCGCTCCCGATCGATGTGTGCGAGACCACCGAGATGGGCTTGGCCTTGCTCGACTTCCTGGTGGGCTACCAGACGGTCATCCTCGTCGATGCGATCCAAACCGGTCGGGCCCCCGTGGGGACTGTCCACGAACTTGACGCCCCAGCCCTCAGGCGGCTCGCTGGCGTGACCCCACACTTCCTAGGTGTGGGCGAGACCTTGGCGTTGGGTCGCCAGCTCGGCCTCCCCATGCCCACCCGCGTGCTGATCCTCGCCATCGAGGTAGCGGACCCGTTTACCGTCGGCACCACCCTGACGCCGCCGCTGCAAGCCGCCTTGCCGGCCATCCTGGGCCGGTTGTGGAACCTCGTGCTGGAGTTGGCAGACCCATGGGATTCCGATGAGGTTCCGGGCCGATGCCCATCCTGCTGCGGCCAGAAACAAGAGCCCATGAACATCAGCCGGCGCCGGCTAGCCTAAGGCCAGCCTAAAGCCTGGAGCCCAAGCCGATCAGAAGCTCGTTGGTGTCAATTATAATAAACCTGTTTCACAGATTCGCCGACCCTCATGGACGCCCGGTCGACGGTTAGGCCACCTTCGTCATTCCAGCGCCCAACCCCCGCCGCAATCGCACTTCCCCTTACCCGAGCCGTCAGTGTCAACTATATTAAAACTGTCTTATAGATTAGGCGGCCAACGTCAGCGCCCGGTCGGTGCTTAGTGCCACTTCCGCCGTTCTTCGCCTTTCGCGCCCGACCCCATCCCCCCTTCCTTCCCCGAGCCGTCAGCGGTCGGCCGTAAGGGAGGTCTGACGCTCTTAAAGCCCTTCTCATCGAGCAGGATTTGCTTCTCGCTCGTCCTCGCTTCGGACCATCGTTTGCTGTCAATAACTATAATCGTGGCAGAATGACTGGATTGGGGCTGGATGTAGCCGGGGCGAGCGGGGCAAAGCAAGGCAGAGGAAGCGCAGGAACCGCTCAACGCAGCGCCGCTAGAGCCGCTAACGCTAAGGGGTTTTGTGGCCTCGAGGAGGCCAGTCCGCGGTGCGGAGGTAGCGCTGGACTTCCTCGACACGCTGCGTTGAGGTCCAGCCGAGGCAATCCGCCATCCAGCCGGCTACTTGATCGACTTGATCGGAGCCTGCGCCATGGTAGTGCGCCCAACTGGTGCGGCGGACGAGCACGTCGTCGAGGTGGAAGGCCCATTCGCGGGCGCAGCAATGCTCGACCGATTCGCGGGCGAACGCGGGTGGGAGAATGCCACTGGCTCCGTTGACTTCCGCGCCGCTCAGCAACGGGCGGCTGGCGGTTTCGCAAGGGGCGAACTCGCTGCCGAGGGAGCGACAGACGCGGTCGACGGTCTGCTCAGCCATGAGACGGTAAGTGGTCAGCTTGCCGCCTGCGACATCCCACCAGCCCGGCCGGGGCGAGGTGATGCTGTGCGAGCGGGAGAGGTCCGAGGGCACGCCCTGGGGGTTGGCGATGAGGGGGCGCAAACCGGCCCAACTGCTGAGGACATCGCCTTCGGCGAGGTGAGCTTGGGGAAAGAAGTGGTTGGCGGTGCTCAGGAGGTATTGGACATCTGCCGGTTCGGTGCGCACCTCGGCGACCGGTCCGTGGTAGTCGGTGTCGGTGGTGCCCACGATCACACGTTGTCCCCACGGGATGACAAAGAGCAGACGGGCGCCTTCGGTAATGACAACGGCTTCCTCCTGAATAGGGAGGCGGAGGCGGTCGAGCACGAGGTGGATGCCCTTGGTCAAGCGAAGGCGAACCTGGCTGGAGGGGATCGAGTTGGCCCAGGGCCCGGTGGCGTTGACAACTCGGCGGGCGCGAATTTCGCGAGGGCAAGCCGCCCGTTCATCATAGAGCTGACAGGCATAGCCGTCCCGTTGCTCGAGGGCCTGGTCGAAGCGCAGGTAATTCGCCAGGAACGCGCCTGCGTTGGCGGCGGAATGGAGGGTGTCGAGCACCAGGCGGGCGTCTTGGGTGAGGGCGTCGAAGTAGCGGACGGCGCCAGCCAGTTCGAGCGGGCGCAGGCCCGGGATTCTTGCGAGCACGGCCTCGCGCGGGAGCGCACTTGAGGAATCGGCGCCCCAGGCTGCGCACAACAGATCGTAGAGCTTGACGCCGAGGCGCAACTGCCACAGCGGCCAGCCGCGGCCCTTGTAAGCGGGGAAGATAAACGGTAAAGGCGCGACCAGGTGGGGTGCCACTTGGCGCAAGACGCCTTTTTCGCGGTGGGCATCGCGCACCAGCCCCAACCGGCCTTGTGCCAGATAGCGGATGCCGCCATGGAGGAGCCGACTCGAGCGGCTGCTGGTTCCGAAGGCGAAGTCGTGGCGGTCAACGAGCCCGACGCGCAGCCCGCGCAGGGCGGCGTCGCGGGCGACGCCAGCGCCGACGATGCCGCCCCCGACGACCAGGAGGTCCAGCGGCGCCTGCGCAAGGGCATCGAGGGTGCGCGTCCGCGCCTCGATCGGTGGGCGGTCCATGGGCGGCGGTCCTTTCCACGCCGAGTCTGCTTCCGCGCGCGTCGTCCTCGCGGAGGAGCTATCTCCAAACCCCGAGGTGGGCCCAGCGTCCAGAAGGCGCGGCCGCCGCTCGGGCGGCCGCGCTTGCTCGAGCCGGGTGCCCGGCGGAGGCGCCCTCAGGGGATTGCGACGACTCGGTAAAAGGCTGTGCCAGCGGGTGGCGCGGTGTCAGTGTAGCTCGTGTTGGTCAGTTCGCCCGAGATGGGAGCGAAGGCGCCGGCGACACCCAATTGAGTGGCGCGCTCGACGCGGTAGCGAGCGCCTCCTGCAGCTTGCCATTCGAGGCGCAGGCCCTGCGGGCTGAGCTCGACGTGGGTGAGCGGGAAAGGTTGGATGGGGTCGGGTTGTTCGCTGTGGAAGATGAGCAAGCGCCCGCCGCCGTTGACCGTGCTGCCGTCCGCCACGACGAGGAAAGCGCCGTTCGGGGCAAACTCCATCCCGGGATCGTGGAAGCGGATCTGCATATCCGGACGCGAGGGGTTGGTGAGCGGGAAGCTCAGCTCGAGGCGGTCCGGCGCGGGGTTGGCGAGTTCGGACCCGACAGACCAGACCTGGTCGAGGAGGTCGTCGGCGACCCACACGCGGCCGGTGGTGGGATCGACGGCCAGCGCCAGGGGCGCGACCGAGGCGAAGGGGTCCAGGTAGGGTGTGGGCAGGGGGAGGTAGCGGAACCAGCCGTTGGCGTCCACGGCGGTGATGTAACCGTCCATGTTGAGGACCACGACTTCGCCGCGGGCGCCCAAGGGGGCGATGGCATTGAGGTTTGCGCTGCCCAAGTCGGCGGGTGTGGGGGGCACGAGGAAGTTGTTGTAGGGGCTCTGGTTCAGGTCGGTCGTAGCCGGATCGACCAGGTAGAGGGCGTTATTGGCGTCGCCGTCGGAACCGCGGTCGGCGACCACGATCCAGTTCGGCCGCCCGAGGGCGCCGTTGAAGGTTGCGGGAGCGATGGCCAGGTCGATCGGGTCGTCGTCGGTGGCGGTTTCACCGAAGTTCTCGATTACGGTCTCGGGGGTATGGTTCTCCCACGGGGCCTGGAGGCGCATGAGGCGCTGGGTGTAATCGTGCGTCCACCAGAGGGTCCCGTTGGCGTCGACGACGAGGCCCGAAGGGCGATCGAGGTTCTGGACGAGCGGTTGCTCGTCGACGGCCCAGGTGCCGCTGCCGGTCTTGCGGACGCGGTGGATGGCGCCGCTGGGGGTGTCGTAAGCGAAGAAGACGGTGGCGTTATCGCGCGGGTCCACGGCCACGGCGCCGACGGGGCCGCCGACCTTTAGTTCGGTCACCTTCTCGAAGCGGCCGCCAGCGATGGTGGGGGTGTAGGGATCCGGCAACGGTTCCGGATTCGAAACGACGGACTTGATCTCGATGTCGTCGACATAGACCGGCGGATGGCCGGAGCCGTTCGACGAGCTCCAGGCGGCGACGAGCATCGGTCCCCAAGTCCGCGCGCCTCCGATGAACGGCGCTCGGTCGGCGATGACCTGCGGGTCTGCGCCGGTGGGATTCTTGATGAGCGAGTAGGTGCCTTGGGCGGTGTGGGTGGTGAGCCGGTATTGTTCCCAGGTGTCGGGCGTAAAATCGACGGGGGTATCCTGCCAAGCGGTCGTGAAGATGGTGAGCGAGGTTTCGTCGCCTACGTTGGCGTCGCGTGAGCCATAGCCGAGCAGGGCGCAATCGCCTTGGTCGTGGCGGCCGTCTTCGAGGCCGTAGAGCGACATGCGCAGGTAGTTTGCCTGCTGGCCTTTCACGGAAGCCGGCACGCGCGCCCACCAGGTGATCTGCACGTCGGCGTCGGGGGCGCTGCCCCAGGCGAAGGTGACACCGGCGCGTTGGCCGCCCTCGATCTTGAGGCATTGGTTGCCTGAGCGGGGCATGACGACGGTTTTGCCGACGACCTGGACTTTGGCCGGGTTCAGCGGTTTGTTGTCGCCGGTGCCGTCCGCCTCGGTGGTGATCCAAGCGCCCTGCGGGTCGGCGTCATCGGCTGAGCCCAAGGCCGCGGCCGGGTAGGTCTCGAAACCCTCGGTGAAGGTCGTCGCCAAGTCGCGCGAGTCCTCGACCGTGAGTGCGATGTCGTCGAAGGCGCAGTAGCCGTCGTCGGCGGAATTGCCTTCGTGGCGGAGGATGATAGCGGTGGGGACGGCGGCGCCGCTCCGGGAGAGGTCGGCGTTACTGACGACCGGGGTGTTCATGTTGTCGATGAACAGATCGAACTTGAGGGTGGCCATGTTAAAGACGAAGCGGTGATGTTGCCATTGCCCCTCGAGGTGTTGCGCGCCGGTGGCTTGCCAGCCCGCCACGCCGTCGCCGGCGATGCCGTCATAATAGAAGATCCCGGCGGTAGCGCTGCGATCGGAGCGGTAGGCGAGAAAATCCTCGCCGTTGGTATCCGAACCCATGGCGCGGACGATCACGTAGAAATTGCGGTCGCCGCTTTCCTTGACGACGTAGAGCTGGAAGTCCAATTGATAGCGCATGCCACTGCGAGCTTGCTGGAGCTGGAGGACGGCCTCGGAGCCGGTGCGGACGAGCAGGGATTTGGTGCCGGAGCGACCGAGCCAGCCGGCCACCTGGACGCCGCTACCTGCGACACCCCCGGCGGGGTTGTCGTCGGTGATGGTGAACTCGGCGGTGGTGGGGTTAGCGTCCGCAGTGTCCGCGAGGTTAGCGGCCGAGTCGGTGAAGCCTTCGAAATCCTGCGTGTAGAGGGTGACCGTGGCGGCCGCCAACGGGCCGGTGGCGAGCATGGCCAGGGCCATGCGGGCGAGGCCGCGCAGGCAGCGGCGGACGGGTGCGAGCTTGGGAATCGGGTTCCTAAGCGAGTAGTGACGTGTTTTCATAAGACGATTCGCAATTCGTAGTGTCCATTATGCCAGCCGGAGGAGGCGGTATCAAGCGGGGTTGCGGGTGATCTGGGGTTTTTTTCTGAGGCGGCGCTGGGCGCAGGTGAAACGGGAGGCTCGGACCGCGAGGGGGTGCGAGCGCCGGCTTGACGGGCCTTCGAGGGGGGCTGACGCTCTCGGGGCCATGATCGCGCGCGTGACGCTCGAGATCGCCTTGCGCCGGGAGTTCGACTACTTGGTGCCGGAGGAGTTGGCTGACCGGGTGACGGTGGGGAGCCGGGTGAAGGTGCCTTTTGGGCCGCGGCAGGTCTTCGGGTGCGTGACGGCGGTGGGTACGGACTCGCCGCGGGCCAATCTTCGGCCGATTCTGAAAGTCATTGGCAAGCAGAGCTTGGTGACGCCCAAGGTGCTCGCCTTGGCGCGGTGGATGGCGGATTACTACTGCTGCTCGGTCGAGACGGCGATCAAGAGCGTGTTGCCGGAGGCGATCCGGCGCGAGGAAGACGGCTGGCGCGAGCGGTTGGTAGTCACCGCCCGAGCCGGCCCCGGACCGCTCCCCAAACTGACCCGCCGCCAAGCGGACGTTTGGCGGGTGATCGAGGAATGGCGCGAGATTTCGTTGCAGGAGTTGCTTCGGCTCACCGGGACCACCGCCGAGACCGTGCGGCGGCTCGAGGATCGCGGCTTGGTGACCCTGGCGCCGCAGGTCTCGGAGCGCGATCCGTACGCGCAAGAGGCGATCCTGCCGACGCAAGCCTTGACCCTTAATCCCGAGCAACAACGCGCGTTAGACACGATTCGGCAGGGGCTGGACCGAGGGCCGGGCGGAGCTGGGACGGCCGCGGGCAGTGCGGCTCGGGTCTTTTTGCTACACGGGGTGACGGGCAGCGGGAAGACCGAGGTCTACTTGCAGGCCTTGGCGCATGCGCTCGAAAGCGGCCGGGGCGCGATCGTGTTGGTGCCGGAGATTTCGCTCACCCCGCAGACGGTGGAACGCTTTAAGGCGCGGTTTTGCGCCGGGCCGGTGCGGACGTTGGTGGCGGTGTTGCACAGCCACCTCTCGGGTGGGGAACGCCACGATGAATGGCACAAGATCCGCCAGGGCCGCGCCCGGATCGTCATTGGGGCGCGCTCGGCGGTGTTTGCGCCGGTCGAACCGCTCGGCCTGATCGTCGTGGACGAGGAGCACGAGCACTCGTACAAGCAGGAGGAGGCTCCGCGGTACAACGCGCGGGATGTGGCGGTTTGGCGGGGCCAACGGGAAGGCGCGGTGGTCGTGTTGGGATCGGCAACGCCTTCGCTGGAGAGCTACCACAATGCCCAGCGCGGGAAGTATGAGCTGCTGGAACTGCCCACGCGCGTGGACGACCAGCGGTTGCCGGTGGTTCGGGTGGTGGATTTGTGCCGGGCAGGCTCGGGCGGCCGAGAGCACGGTGTGCCGATCTTCTCGAACCAGCTCCGGGAAGCCATGGCGCTTCGGCTGGAACGGCGCGAGCAGATCATCCTGTTCTTGAACCGGCGCGGCTACTCGACGTCGCTTCAGTGTCCCAAGTGTGGCTATGTGGCGGGGTGCCCGAACTGCAGCGTTGCCCTCACGTTCCATCGGTCGCGCCAGCGTTTGTTGTGCCATATCTGCGGGCACGAAACCGCCGCGCCGGCCGCTTGTCCGGAGCCTAAGTGTCGGAATCCGGCCATTCGCTATGCGGGGGTGGGGACCCAGCGGGTCGAGGACGCGCTGCGGCGGTTGTTTCCGAAGGCGACGATCCAGCGGATGGACTCGGACACCTTGCGGCGCAAGGAAGATTACCGTCGGATCTTGGGCGATTTTCGCACGGGCAAGATCGACCTGCTTGTGGGCACGCAGATGATCGCCAAGGGCCTGCATTTTCCCAACGTCACTTTGGTGGGGATCGTCTACGCCGATCTAAGCCTGCATGTGCCGGACTTCCGCGCCGGCGAGCGGACCTTCCAACTCCTGACCCAGGTGGCGGGTCGCGCCGGCCGCGGCGACGTCGAAGGCGAAGTGGTGGTGCAGTCCTTTACTCCCTATCACCCGGCCATCCAGTACGCCCGCCGGCACGATTTCGTCGGGTTCTACCAGCAAGAGCTGGAGATGCGGGCCGAGCTGCAATATCCGCCGCTGAGCCGGGTGGCTTTGCTGGTCCTGCGCGGTCGCAACGAGGACAAGGTCAAGTTTGCCGCCGAGCATGTGCGCAAGGAACTGGACCGGCGCTTGGGGGGTTGGCCGGGGCTGGTGTTGGCGGGGCCGGCGCCGGCGCCGTTGTTTCGCGCGCAGAGCTTCTATCGCTACCACCTTATGGTGCGGACGCGGCAGATGACCAAGCTGAGCCGCGCCCTAGCCGAGCTCGAGGCCGCTCTGCGCCTGCCGGAGGATCTCCGGCTGACGATCGACATCGATCCGATGAACCTCTGGGGCAGTTGAATCAACTTGCGCGGCCGGGGGTCGAGGTTTAGCTTTTCGCGCGTCTCTGCGGGCCGCCTCCCGCCAAGCTCGATGAACACCAACGCGGAACTCGGCTATAACTCGAAAATCGAAGGCGACGTCGTCGTCACGCGGCTGGACGCGGCCATGAACTGGTTCCGCAAGAACTCGATCTGGCCGATGCCGATGGGCCTGGCCTGTTGCGCCATCGAGCTGATGGCCGCCGGCGCCAGCCGGTTCGATATCTCGCGCTTCGGCGCGGAGGTCATGCGGTTTTCCCCGCGGCAATCGGACGTCATGGTGGTGGCGGGCACGGTCACGTACAAGATGGCGTTGGTGGTCAAGCGCATCTACGACCAAATGGCCGAGCCCAAGTGGGTGATCGCGATGGGGGCCTGCGCCTCGACGGGCGGCATGTACCGCAGTTACGCGGTCCTGCAAGGCATCGACACCCTTCTGCCCGTCGACGTGTACGTGGCCGGCTGCCCGCCTCGCCCGGAGGCCCTGCTCGACGCCTTGCTGCGCCTGCAACAGAAGGTGTCGCGGGAACCGGTCTTGGCGACGCTCAAGCAGGTCGCGTGACCGGTCGTTTCCCCGTGATGGTCTCCTAACTCGATGCCCCAGTGACCAGCCGCGATCTAGCCAGCCAACTCAGGACCCGGTTCGGCGAACTGCTGGGCGAACCGGTCGAGTTCCGGAAGGAAACCACCGTTCTGGTGACCGAGGCAGAACGGATCGCGGAAGTGTGCGCCCACGCGAAGGGCGTGTTGGGCTGCGAGGTCCTGCTCGACATCACTAGTATCGACAACTACGGCGAGGACCCGCGTTGGACGGTGGTCTACGAGCTCTACGGGCTGGGCCACCGCTGTCATCTGCGTCTCAAAACCCACGTCAGCGAGGAGCGGTCCGAGTTGCCGACGGTCACCACCGTCTGGCGCACGGCGGACTGGCACGAACGCGAGATCTACGACATGATGGGCATCGGGTTCCGCGGGCATCCCGATTTGCGGCGGATTCTGATGTGGGAAGGATACCCGTACTTCCCGTTGCGCAAGGACTTCCCCCTGGCCGGCAAGCCGACTGAGTTACCCGCGGTGGCCTTTACCCGAGCCGCCCCGCTCGAAGGGGGGCCGTTTGTGACTGCGCCGGGAGGCAAGGACGCCATCGAGCGCGAACCCAGGGCGCGGGCCCTCGAGAGGTGACGCATGGGCGCGCGAGCCAAACCAGGTGGCTTTCTTTGGCTGAGCGCGCGGGCGCGCCGAGGGGCCGAGCGGGGTTGGCAGGCGCGGCGGCGCAGCGTGTGGTCGTGATGTCTCATCAGGTCGACATGCAGGTGCCGGACTCGGCCGCGCGCGGCGCCGCCGAGGCGGAGGCGTTGGCTGCGCGCTCCACGGCGACCGAGGAAGTCGTGGATCTGCCGGGCGAGAAGCTGGTCTTGAACATGGGCCCATCGCACCCGTCGACGCACGGGGTGTTGCGGCTGGTGCTCGAGCTGGACGGCGAGACGATCACCCGAGCGGTGCCGGAGGTGGGGTATCTGCACCGGGGCGACGAGAAGATCGCCGAGAACATGACGTGGACCCAGTTCATTCCCTACACGGATCGGCTGGATTACCTGGCGCCGTTGGCGAACAACGTGGCTTATGCGTTGGCGGTCGAGAAGCTGCTGGGGCTGGCGGGAGCGTTACCGGCGCGCTGCCAGTTCATCCGGGTGATCTGTTGTGAACTGGCGCGGATTTCGTCGCATTTGTTGGGGGTGGGTTGTTTTGCGATGGACGTGGGTGCCATGACGGTGTTCTTGCACACGTTTACCGAGCGGGAGAAGGTCTACAATTTGTGCGAGGCGCTCACCGGAGCGCGGTTCACCACCAACTACACGCGCATCGGCGGGTTGGCGCGGGACTTGCCCGCGGGTTGGACCGATCAATGCCGCCAATTCCTGCGCGAGGTGGTGGTCACCCTGGGCGAGGTGGAGCAATTGCTGACGCGCAACCGGATCTGGGTGGATCGGACGCGGGACATCGGGGTGATTCCGCGGGGGGTCGCGATCGACTACGGGTTGACGGGGCCGAATCTGCGGGGGAGCGGAGTCGATTACGACGTGCGCAAGGCGCAGCCGTACCTGGTGTACGACCAGCTCAAGTTCGACGTGCCGCTGGGCTCGGTGGGGGACTGCTACGACCGCTACCTCGTGCGCATGGAAGAGATGCGGCAGAGCGTGGGGCTGGTGCACCAGTGCCTGGATGCGCTGCCGGGCGGACCGATCAACGTTGCGGACGGCAAGGTGGTCCTGCCGCCCAAGGCCAAGGTCCTCACGGGCATGGAAGAGTTGATCCATCAATTCCTGCTGGTGACCCAGGGCGTCAACGCGCCGCCCGGCGAGGTGTACTTCGGGGCGGAGAACCCGAAAGGCGAGCTCGGGTTCTATCTGAACAGTCGGGGAGGCGGCACGCCTTACCGGCTCAAGATCCGGTCGCCCTCCTTTGTGAACCTGAGCGTGTTGCCCCGGTTGTTGCCGGGGTGCATGGTCAGCGATGTGGTGTCGATTCTGGGCTCGTTCGATTTTGTGATGGGGGAATGCGACCGCTGACGAGCCCATGCCTGTGACTGTGCCCAGCGCTCTCGAGGCGCAGATCGAGGAGTTGATCGCGCGCTACCCGCAGAAACGGAGCGCGGCAGTCATGGTGCTGCATGCGCTCCAGGACCACTTCGGCTGCTTGGCGCCGGAGACGATGGAATGGGCGGCGGCCAAGCTCGAGCTGCAACCGATCAACATCCTCGAGTTGGTCACCTTTTACCCGATGTTCCGCCAAGCGCCTGTGGGCCGGTTCCACCTGAAGGTGTGCCGGACGCTGAGCTGCGCCTTGGCGGGATCGCATGAACTGCACCGGCACCTGTGCGAGAAGTTGGGGCTGGATCGGCACGCGCACGGGCCGCAAACCACCCCCGACGGGAAATTCACGGTCGAGTTCGTCGAGTGCCTGGCCGGGTGCGGCACGGCGCCGGTGCTGATGTGCAATGACGCCTGCCACGAGGGGGTGACGCTGGCCCAGGCCGAGGCGCTGCTGGCGCAGTGCGAAGGCGGGTGAGGGCCGTGGTTTGGCTGCCGAGCATGGATTTGAACCATGACAAACAGATCCAGAGTCTGCTGTGCTACCGTTACACCACTCGGCAACGCCGCCGGCAATCCAACCTAGGGCTTCCGCCTCGAGAGTCAAGCCATCGCTATGCCCTCCGAATACCGGCTCATTCTCAAACACCTCGATCAACCGGGCTACACGCCCGACCTGGATTGTTACTTGCGCCACGACGGTTACCACGTCCTGCGCCAAGCGCTCGCCCTCGCGCCTCGCCCCGGCCCGGACGGTAAGCCGATCAGCCCCCAAGAACAGCTCCGCCACGAGGTCACGCTCTCGGGCCTGCGCGGCCGCGGCGGCGCCGGCTTCTCCTGCGGGCTGAAGTGGTCTCTGGTCGACCGCAAGAGCGGCAAACCGATCTACCTGGTCTGCAACGCCGACGAGTCCGAGCCTGGCACCTTCAAGGACCGCCAGGTGATCTACAAGGACCCGCACCAGTTGCTCGAGGGCCTGATCCTCTCGAGCTACGCCAACGACGTCCATCTGGCCTACATCTACATCCGTGGCGAGTTTGTCGAGGGCGCCCGGATCCTCGAACGCGCCCTGGCCGAGGCTCGGGCCCAGGGCTTTCTCGGGCGCAACATTCTCGGGTCCGGCTATGACCTCGAGGTCTATGTCCATCGCGGGGCGGGGGCGTACATCTGCGGCGAAGAGACCGGGCTGCTCGAGTCGCTCGAGGGCAAACGGCCCTACCCACGGGTGAAGCCGCCCTATTTCCCGGCCGTGCTCGGCCTGTATCTTTGCCCGACGATCGTCAACAACGTCGAGACCCTGTGCGCGGTCAAGCACGTGATGGCCCTGGGGGGCGCCGAGTACGCCAAGCTGGGCACACCCAACAACACCGGCACGCGCTTGGTCTCTCTGAGCGGCCACATCCAGCGGCCGGGCTATTACGAGATCGAGGTGGGCAAGGTCACCCTGGGCGAGCTGATCTTCGACCCCGCCTTCGGCAACGGCCTGCGCCCCAGCCGCCGCCTCAAGGCCATCATCCCGGGCGGGGTCTCGGCCAAGATCTTCAAGGCCGGCGAGAAGGTGAAGGTCAAGCGACCAGGACCCGACGGGCGGGAGCTCGAGCAAACGTTGGATGTGCTCGAGTTGCCTTACGACTTCACTTCGCTCACAGCCGCGGGCAGCATGTCCGGTTCGGGCGCAATTATCGTCCTGGACGACACCACCGACATGGTGTCGGCACTGGCGAACATCAGCGAGTTTTTCGCCCACGAGAGCTGTGGGCAATGCACCCCCTGCCGGGAGGGATCGCTCTGGTTGGCCAAAGCGTTGCGCCGGCTCACCCAGGGCGCCGGGCGCGCCCAGGACGCCGAGTACCTGGCGCGCATTGCCGATAGCATCCCGGGCGGGCGAACCATTTGCGCCTTTGGCGAAGCGTGTTCGTGGCCGGTGCAGAGCACGGTGGCCAAGTTCAAAGATGAGTTTGTGGCCCGGGGCAAGGACCACGAGGCGCGGCGGACTGCGGCGGCCCAGGCGGGGGAAACTGCGAAATGAAAATTGCGATGGCGCGGCGGGTATGATTGGCTGGAGGCAGGCTAAGCGAATCTGACAGATGAGATTTCGGGATAGGTTACAGCTTTCAGGTCAAGGTAGGGCGCGCAGTCCACTGCGCGCTGCAGCCCCCTCTGCCCACAGCGGTTGGCGGCGCGCAGGGGACTGCGCGCCCTACCACCGAGCGCTTATCCGGAGAGCGCGCAGGGGACTGCGCGCCCTACCACCGAGCGGTTGTCCATCGAGCGGTTGTCTCTGGCCGTGACTCCCGAGTATGTCCGCGGCCGCCGTCGTCACCTCCCCTGCGCCACCCTCGAGCGACACCGTGAACGTCACGGTGGACGGGCGGACGGTGGCGGTGCCGCGGTTGTTGCCGGATTGGCGGGGCAAGCTGGTCCCGACGACCATGATTCAGGCCTGCGAGCAGGCTGGGGTGGAGGTGCCCCATTACTGCTACCACGCCAAACTCCCCGTGGCCGGCAATTGCCGGATGTGCCTCGTCGAGTATGGCCTGCCCGCCCTCGGGCCGGAGGGGCAGCCCCTGCGCAAACCGGACGGCTCGTTGGCGGTCAAGAAATCGCCCCGCCCCGCCATTGCCTGCGCCACGCCCATTTCTCCGGGCATGGAGATCTACACCGCCACACCCGAGGTCCAGCAGATGCGGGCCAGTGTGCTCGAGTTTCTGCTGATCAATCACCCGCTCGATTGCCCGATCTGCGACCAGGCGGGCGAATGCAAACTCCAAGAGTACTCGGTCGAGTACGGCCACGCCGCCTCGCGTTTTGTCGAGACCAAGGTCCACAAGCCCAAACAGGTCGATCTCGGGCCGCGGATCATGCTCGACGATGAACGCTGCATTCTCTGCACCCGCTGCATCCGGTTCACGCGGGACCTCGCCGGCGACGACGCCCTGGGCATCGTCAACCGCGGCAGCTACAACACCTTGGCCGCTTATCCGGGCCGCGCCTTCGACAACCCCTACACCCTCAACACGGTCGATCTCTGCCCGGTCGGCGCCCTGACCGCCAAAGATTTTCGCTTCCAAATGCGCGTCTGGTTCCTCAAGGAAACCAAGAGCCTCTGCACCAGTTGCGGCACCGGCTGCAACGTGCTCATCGGCTCGCGCGAGAATCGGATCCTCCGTTACACGCCCCGCGCCAACGACGCCGTCAACGTCTGTTGGCTCTGCGACCACGGCCGGCTCAACTACCGGTGGATCGGACGGCCCGATCGCCTCCGCCAACTCGCTGGCTCGCGATTGCCCGCGCCCACCTGGGACGCCGCCTTGACCGAGGTGGCCCAGCGCCTGCGCCACGCCGTGCCGGGCTCAGTGGCCGTGGTCGCTTCCGCGCGCCTGGCCAATGAAGAGCTCTACCTGATTCGGCGCTTGGCGCAGCACACGGGCGCCGCGACCGACATCGTGCCGCGATCGGGCCCGGGCGACGCTTGGCTGATCCACGCGGACAAGAACCCCAACTCGCTGGGGGCGCAACGACTGGGGATAAGCGCCGATCCGGCCGGCAGCCGATTATCCCAGTTCGCGGCGGCCATTGGCCAGGGCACTCTCCGCACGCTCTTGGTCTTTGGCGAAGACGTGACGCCTCGGGGCCTTGGCCCCGAGTTGCTGGACCGGCTCGAGTGCCTCGTGGTGAGCGACATCCTGCCGAACCGGACGACGGAGCGCGCCCACGTGCTCCTGCCCGGCTGCGCCCACGCGGAGAAGTGCGGCAGCTTCACCAACGTTCACGGCCGCGTGCAGCGGTTCTTCAAGGCCGTCGAGCCGCCGGGGGGGGCGCGTCCGGAGGTCGAGTTTCTGCGGGAGTTGCTCCAACGGGTGAGCGGCGAGCCTCAGCCCGATACCGCGGAGGGGCTGTTTCACCGGATGGCGGCGGAGGTGCCGGCCTTTGCCGGGCTCACTTGGGCGGGCCTGGGCGACACGGGCGCGGCGCGGCCGCCGGAGGCCGAGCGCGTGCGGCCGCGCGCCGACGCAACGGCGGGGTAACTCGCCGCGCGACCGTCATGGAAATCCTGGACCAATTGAGTTCGAGCCAACAGTTCGTGCTGTTCAGCGCGCTCAAGGTGGCGGGTGTGTTTGCCGTCTTGATGTTCATCGTGGCCTACATTGTCCTGGTCGAACGCAAGGTGGCGGCCGCCATCCAGGATCGCGTCGGCCCCAACCGGGCCGGGCCGTTCGGGATCTGGCAGCCCCTGGCTGACGCGGTCAAGTCGTTCCTGAAAGAGGACTTCACGCCTGGCCACGTCCGGAAGGTGTACTATTGGCTGGCGCCGGCGGCGGTGATGATCCCGAGTTTGGTCACGGTGGCGGTCATTCCGTTCGGTTCCCAGCTCGGCGCGCAACGGATGGTGATTGCGGACTTGAACGTCGGGGTGCTGTACACCTTCGGCATCGTGTCGCTGGGCGTGTACGGGCTGGTCCTGGCGGGCTATGCCGCGAACTCGAAGTACCCGTTCATCGGCGGCCTCCGATCCAGCGCGCAGATGATCTCGTACGAAATCGCCATGGGCCTGTCGGTGGTTCCGGTGTTCTTGCTGGTGGGAGACTTGAACTTGAGCCGGGTGATCGCTCACCAAGCCGGGGGCTGGTCCCACTGGCTGGTTTTCCAACAACCGCTCGCCTTCGGCATCTTCCTCGCCGCCGCCTTTGCCGAGACCAACCGCCTGCCGTTCGACCTGCCGGAGGCCGAGCAGGAGTTGGCCGGCGGCTATAACGTCGAGTACAGCTCGATGAAATTCGCCCTGTTCTTCATGGGCGAGTACGCCAATATGGCCGCCGCCGCAGCGATGATGGTCACGCTGTTTTTCGGAGGTTGGACCTTGCCGATTTGGGGGTTGGACCAGCCGGCGTCGAGTTTCCTGGGCGGGGTGTTGCACATCGGCATTTTCCTGGCCAAGCTGTTGGCCTTGATGCTGGTGTTTATTTGGGTGCGCTGGATGTGGCCGCGGTTTCGTTACGATCAATTGATGCACCTGGGCTGGAAGCGGCTCCTCCCGCTCGCCCTGGCCAACATTGTCCTCACCGCCACCTGGTTGTGGCTGCGCGCATAATCGCATGATCGTCCCCCGCCCCCAACTCAATTTCTGGGAACGCCTCTACCTGCCGGCCATCTGGAATGGCTTCAAGGTCACCCTCCGCCATTTCTTCCGCAAGAAGGTCACCATGCAGTATCCCGAGGAGCGCTGGGTGGTGCCCCCAGGCTACCGCGGCGCGCCGTACCTGGTGCAAGATCCCACCGGCCGCACCAAGTGCGTCTCTTGCCAACTGTGCGAGTTCGTCTGTCCACCCAAGGCCATCCGGATCGTCCCGCCCGGACCGGCGGTCGACCCCGCCGCGGGCAACGTCGAGAAGCGGCCGCGGGAATTCGAAATCGACATGCTGCGTTGCATCTTCTGCGGGTTGTGCGAGGAGGTCTGCCCAGAAGAGGCAATTTTCCTGCTGCAGGATTACTCGCTCACCGGCACGCGGCGCGAGGAGATGATCTATGACCTGAAGAAACTGCTCGCCCTGGGCGGCGTGCACCAGGACAAGATCCGCAAGTGGGAACGCAAGGCCCGCGAAGCCGAGGCGCAGGAGGTCTTTCCCGTGGGTCGAACCTGAACCCGGACTCGACGGCCATGGAAACGCTCTGCTTCTATCTCTTTGCCGCACTGGCTGTGGTCTGCGGATTCTTGGTGGTCGCCAATCCGTTCAGCCGCAACCCGGTGGCCAGTGCGATGTTCCTGGTGCTCACCATCGCGGCGTTGGCGGGTTTGTTCGTGCTCTTGCACGCGTTCTTTCTCGCCGCGGTGCAGATCCTGGTGTACGCGGGAGCGGTGATGGTGCTGTTCTTGTTCGTGATCATGTTGCTGGACCTGAAGGAGGAGGAACGCCGGTCTTGGCGGAAATTCGGGCTGGTGGGAGGCGGCGTGGCGGTGGCGTTGATCGCGCTGCTGATGTACGCCGCCCTGCGGCAATCGCCGCTCGGCGCCGCCGGCGAGCCGCGGGTCGAGGGCTCGACTGCGGCCTTGGGCGAGCTGCTGTTTCGGCAGTACCTGTTGCCGTTCGAGTTGGTGGGGGTGCTGCTGCTGGTGGGGATGGTGGGGGTGATCTGGCTCAGCAAGCGAGCGGTGCCATGAGCGTCGGCCTCACCCATTACCTGGTGGTCAGCCTGTTGCTGTTTTGCCTCGGGTTGTTCGGGGTCTTGGTGCGACGCAACCTGCTGGTCATGTTCATGTCGCTCGAGCTCATGCTCAACGCCGCCAACCTGGCCCTGGTCGCCTTCGCCCGGTACCACCACAACCTCAGTGGCCAAATCATGGTCTTCTTTATCATCACCGTCGCCGCGGCGGAGGTGGCGGTGGGCCTAGCTCTGATCGTCGCTTTGTACCGCCAGCGCCGCACGGCTCACGTCGAGGACCTCGCCTCGCTCCGGCTCTGACGCATGATCGACCGCTGCTGGCGGCGGCGGCCATTACCCTGTTCACGCTGCCCGACGCGGCGAAAAGCGCGCGCCTATCGATCGGCGCCGTGCTGCTGGCGTTCCTGGGCAGCCTAATCTTATGGGCCCGGGACGCCACCGGCGAACCGGCCGTGACGTGGCTGGCGTTGGGCACGGGAACGGGTGGCCTGCAGATCGAGCTAGGTCTGAAGTTGGATCCGCTAAGCCGGCTGATGTTGCTGGTGGTGACCGGGGTCGGCAGCGCCATTCACATCTACTCGTGGGGTTACCTGCACGCCGACCGCAATCGCGGGCGCTATTTCGCCGGGTTAAGCTTGTTCACCTTCGCGATGCTGGGGATTGTCTTGGCGAACAACTTTCTGATGTTGTTCATCTTCTGGGAACTGGTCGGGGTGTCGAGCTACCTGCTCATCGGCTTCTGGTTCGCCCGACCCGCCGCCGCCGAGGCCGCCAAGAAAGCGTTCTTGACCAATCGGCTGGGCGACTTCGGCTTCTTGCTCGGGATCATTTTGGTCTGGGCCGCGCTGGGTACGCTGAGCTTTACCGAGCTCGAGGCGCGGCTGGCCGACGATCCGGCGGCGCTGGGCGCCGCGGCCAGCGTGGCGGGGCTCCTGATCTTCTGCGGCGCAATGGGCAAGTCAGCCCAATTCCCCCTGCACGTGTGGTTGCCGGATGCCATGGAAGGCCCGACACCGGTCAGCGCCTTGATTCACGCGGCAACGATGGTCGCGGCGGGCGTGTACATGTTGTGCCGGGTATTCTTCGTGTTGGCGGTGCCGGGCTCGGTGGCGCTGGAGTTGATTGCTTGGATCGGCGGGGTCACGGCGTTGCTGGCGGCGTTGTTGGCGGTGCAACAAAACGACATCAAACGCATTCTGGCTTACTCGACGCTGTCGCAGCTTGGGTACATGGTGCTGGCGGTGGGCGTCAGCGGGGCCAGTCGCGATCCCTCGGTGGCGATGTATCATCTGACCACGCACGCCGGGTTCAAGGCCCTGCTGTTTCTCGGAGCTGGGTCGGTCATCCACGCGCTGCATCATGAGCAGGACATCTGGAAGATGGGCGGTCTGAGCCGCCGCCTGCCGATCACCTTCTGGACCTTCCTGCTGGCCACCCTCGCCCTCTGCGGCGTGCCGCCCCTGAGCGGCTTCTACAGCAAAGACGCCATCATCGCCCGCACCCTCGAGTCCGGCCATCACGGCTTGTTTGCCCTCGCCACCCTGGTGGCCGCGCTGACGACCTTCTACATGTTCCGGCTCGTGTTCGTGGCGTTCACCGGCCCGGCCAAGTCGCAGGCCGCCGATCACGCGCGCGAGTCGCCGCCGGTGATGACCCTGCCGCTGTTGGCGCTGGCGGTGCCGAGTGTCCTGGCTGGCTTTTGGGGCATCCACCGGGTTTACGGCGCGCAGTATGGCGCCGAGCCCGCGGCCGCGGGTTCCTGGGCCCAGCAGTTGGTCGAGCCGTTCGCGCACGCGCCCCTGGCGGCCGGCGCCGGATTGGCGGCCGCGCTGATGGGCTGGCTCGGCGCCTGGGCCTGGTATCGAGCCGCGCTGCAGGATCCGCTGCCCGCGCGCTTCGCGACCGTGGCGCGCTGGCTGCGGGACCGGCTCTACTTCGACGAGTTGTACGAACGGCTGATAGGGTGGACGCAGGAGTCGTTGGCGCGGTTGGCGGACGGGGTGGATCGCTGGGTGATTATGGGGGTGGCCGTCAAGGGCACGCACGGCACGTTCGAGTTGCTCGGGCGCCTGCTGCGGTTAGCCCAGACTGGCAACCTCCAGACGTACGCCTTCGTGTTGGTGGCTGGGGTAGCGTTGTTGTTGTTCTTGGTGATGGCCCGCTAATCCATGCAGTCGCTGTCTTTCATTATCCTCTGTCCGTTGTTGGCCGCCGGCCTCATCGCCCTGGTCCCGCGCAACTACCAGGTCGTGTTCCGGTCGCTCGCCCTGCTCAGCACGCTGCTGTCGCTGCTGGGCGCCATCCGGATCTTCGCCGGGTTCGATACCGGATCGGCCGCGCTGCAGTTCGAGGAGCAGGTGGCGTGGGTCGATTCGCTGGGGATCAGCTACCACGTGGCCGTGGACGGCATCAATGTGGGCTTGATCCTGATGGGGGCGGTGGTGGCGTTCGCGGCGGTGTGTGTCTCGCGTGAAATCACCGCGCGCCAGAAGGAATACTACCTGTTGCTCCTGCTGATGGCTGGGGGGATCCTCGGCGCGTTCGCCTCGTACGATCTGTTCTTTTTCTACTTCTTCCACGAACTGGCGCTGGTGCCGACCTTTATCCTCATCGGGGTGTGGGGTCGGGGTGAACAGCGCAACTACGCCACGTTCAAGATCACCCTCTACCTGAGCCTGGGCGCCTTGGTGGCCTTGGTGGGGTTGATCGCGCTCTACCTCGAGGCCGGACACCAGACGTTCAACCTTTGGAGTCTGGCCCGGCAGCTCGAGGCCGACCCGATCGACCCGGCGCGGCAACGCTACCTCTTCCCTCTGCTCCTCTTCGGCTTCGGCATCCTGGTCTCGCTGTGGCCGTTCCACACCTGGGCCCCGCTGGGTTACGCCGCCGCGCCAACCGCGGTGGCCATGCTGCACGCCGGCGTGCTCAAGAAGTTCGGCTTGTACGGCCTGATCCGAGTGGCCGTGCCGCTGCTGCCGGCCGGGGTGCAGAGCTGGGCGGAGGTGTTGGCCTGGCTATGCTTGGGGAATATCCTGTACTGCAGTCTGGTGGCCATGCGGCAGAAAGACCTCAACCTGCTTTTGGGCAACTCGAGCGTGGCCCATGTCGGGTTCGCCTTCCTGGGGATCGCGAGCCTCACCTTGCTCGGACTCACCGGCGCGGTGGTCGTCATGGTGGCACACGGTTTCCTGGCCGCCCTCACCTTCGCCCTCAGCGGCTACGTCCGACAACAAACCGGCACGGTCAACCTTGACCACATGGGCGGCCTGCTCGAGCGCCTCCCCTTCATCGGCGGCGTCCTGGTGATGGCCTTTCTGGCCGGATGCGGCCTGCCGGGCTTCGCCAATTTCCCGGGCGAGGCGCTGGTGTTGTTTGGGGCGTGGCAGGGGTACCCTGGGGTGGCGATCTTGGCCGCGTGGGGCGCATTGATTCTCGCCGCCGTCTATATGCTGCGCGCTGTGCGCGTCCTGCTGCATGGGCCGCTGCCGGAGCGATGGGGCAAGGTGGCCGATGCGCCGCATCTGTGGCACAAGCTACCCTACGGCCTGCTGTTGGCGGCGCTCTTGCTGTTCGGGTGTTGGCCCCGCCTGTTGACGGACAAAATCCAGCCGTGTGTGGCGGACATCGTCCGCCGGGCCGAGGCGCCCCCGGCCAACTCGGCTGCCGGACTGGCCCGGATCGCCCTGCCACCGGCCGCCGCGCCGGCCCTCGCCCGCCCGGGCGCGACGGACGGGCTCACCGCATCTCGACACCCGCGTTAGCCTCCATGGACGACCTCATCCTCATCGGACCCGAGCTCGCGGTGTTGATCACCGGCCTCGCCGTGCTGCTGCTGGATCTGTGGGCGCCACCGAGCCAGCGCAAGACCATCGGCTATGCCGCGGCGGCCGTGTTAGGCGTGGTTTTTCTGGGCACCTTCGCCTTCCTGCTGCCCGAACCGCGCATGGCCTTCGGCGGCATGTTGGTGCTCGACGAGCTCGCGCTGTTCTTCAAGCGCTTCTTCCTGCTCGCTGCCGGCCTGGTGTTGATCCTGGCGGTCGAGTTCTCCGACCGGCTCAAGGCGGGCGAGTCCGAGTACTTCGCCCTGATCCTGTTCGCCCTGGCCGGAATGATGTTCGCCGCCTCCGCAAACGACTTCAGCATTCTGTTTGTGGCGTTGGAATTGGTCACCATCGCCTTCTACGTCCTCGCCAGCTTCCAGCGGCACCGCACCCGCTCGCTCGAGGCCGGCGTTAAGTACCTCATCCTGGGCGCGCTCGCCTCTGGGTTTCTGGTCTACGGCATCGCCCTGGTGTTTGGCCTGTCGGGCACGATGAACTTCACTCGGTTGGCGCAAGCGCCGGAGGCCGTCCTCAGCAGCCCGCTGTTCGAGTTGGGATTGCTGTTGGTGTTTGTGGGCTTGGGCTTCAAGATCGCTGCCGTGCCTTTCCATATCTGGGCGGCGGACGTGTACGAAGGGGCGCCGGCGCCCACGACTGCGTTCTTGGCGGTTGGGTCGAAAGCGGCGGGGATGGTTCTCCTGTTGCGCGTGTTGCACGGCGCCGTGCCGGCGTTGGTCGACCGCGCCCAGCCGGTGCTCATGGTCGTGGCGGCTTTGACGATTCTATACGGTGTTCTGTGTGCCATCCCGCAGCAGAACCTGAAACGGTTATTGGGTTACTCGAGCATTGCCAGCGCCGGTTACCTGCTCGTGGGTGTAGCCGCCCTGAATGCGGCGGGACTCAGTGCGGTACTGTATTACCTGGCCGGCTACCTCTTTACCGTGCTGGCGGCCTTCCTGGTAATCGCCCTCGCCTTCCCCAACGTGGACAGTGAGGAGATCGGGGCGCTGGCGGGGTTGCATGAGCGCGCGCCCCTGTTGGCGGCAGCCTTAGCCCTGGCGCTGGTCTCGTTGGCGGGAGTGCCGCCCCTGGCCGGCTTCTTCGGGAAGTTCCTCCTGTTGAAGGCGGCGTTGGCGGCTGCGGGTGGAACCCCTGGCCTATACTGGCTGCTGGGCGTGGCGATCGTGGGTGTGGTCATCTCCCTCGCGTACTATTTCGGCGTCATCCGCACGATGTACTGGGAGCCGCACCCGCCAACCTCCCCGTCGTCGCCGTCGTCGCCGTCGCCGCCGTGCCTAGCCGTGCCCACCCCCATGCGAGTCGCCCTGTGGCTTTGTATTGCCGGTATGCTGTGGCTGGGCGTGATGCCCGGCAGCATCCTGAACCTGACGGACCTGGCGGTGCAAAGCCTCGCGCCCGCCGTTCCAGTCCCCTAAGTGCCCACTGTCTCACCGGACCGATCTGCCGCCACCACAACCCAACCAACCCCTTTACGATGGGCGGTATCGCGAAGGATGCGGGACTTACCCCCGATCCGTTTCGGGATTTGCTTTGAGGCCCTTACCGAAGCAACCGGTGCAACGAATCCCGCCCGAGGGCTGGATGGGAAACCTCTGCGTTCGCCACAAGAAGGCGCTTGCGCAAACATCGGAGCCGGAGTAGCAGTCAGTTCATGACGCGAAGTCAGATTGAATCGGCCATCCAGGCCGGAACGCCGTTTAGCCTTCGGATGACGGACGGCCGGGAATACGCAGTACCGCGCCGGGATTACATCTCGCTCTCTCCCAAGGGGACATTCGTCACGGTGTATGATGACGAGGAGAGATTCGTTGTCTTACCGCTGCTCACGATGACCGGACTGGCCTCAAGCGCCCCCAAATCCAATGCCAGCGCCTCGTAGGAACAGATTTGCAGCGAAGCCAGCGGAACAACGGCACCGAGAATCGCTCTTTGTACGACTCACGAAGTCGGACAAAGCGCGGATCCTCGAGGCGGCAGGCGAGGACGGCTTGGCAGCTTGGGCGCGCAAGGTCTTGTTGAAGGCAGTCGAGCAGCGTGAGACTGGGCCGGGCGAACCAACCGGTCCAGCGCCCGGGAGCCAACCGAGTCGCCCTGAGCGCAATCGAGCGCCCAGGGCGGCTGGCTCGCGTCGCCGGCGTTAGGCGTTTCGGCTGCATACACATCGCGGCCGGCAGCTCAGTCCCGTAGGGACGGCATGTGTGTAGACGCCCTCGCCGAGCGAATCGAGTTGTCCGTGGCGGTAGCACCGGGGACACTCGCTCGGCGCAACGCAATGAGAACGCGGGATTGGCTGTGGATCGGTCTGGGCCTGCTGGCCGGAGTGGACTAGTCAAGCGCGGCGGACTGGCCCATGTGGCGGTTCGACCCGGGCCGGACAGCTTGTTCAGCCGAGGAATTGCCGATCCCATTGCACCTGCACTGGGTGCGGATCTGCTCGCCGCGGGTGCCGGTGTGGGACGACCCGCTCAACCGGGACTTGATGCCCTATGACCGCGTGTTCGAGCCGGTCGCGCTCGGCAGCCGATTGTTTCTGGGATTCAACGACGCAGACCGGGTGGTCGCGCTGGACCTCGAGTCGGGCCAGGAACTGTGGCGCTTCTACACGGACGGCCCAGTCCGACTCCCGCCGGTGGCATGGGCGGACAAGGTGTACTTCGCCAGCGACGATGGACATCTCTATTGTGTGCGGGCGGCGGACGGGGTGTTGCAGTGGAAGTTCCTGGGCGCACCCGCAGCGCGCAAGGCGCTGGGCAATCGGCGCGTCATCTCAGCCTGGCCGGCCCGGGGGGGACCGGTCCTCCGCGACGGGACGATGTACTTTGCGGCCAGCATCTGGCCGTTCATGGGCACGTTCATCTATGCGCTCGACGCCGACACCGGCGCGGTCCGATGGGTGAACGACGGGACCGGGGCGCAGTTCATCAAGCAGCCGCACGGCGCGCCGGCCTTTGGCGGCGTGGCGCCTCAAGGCGCGCTGGTGGCCACCCGAGACCTGCTGCTGGTGCCGGGCGGACGGTCGGTGCCCGCGGCGTTCGACCGGCACACGGGCGAGTTCGTGCATTTCCGGATCGACGACGGCGGGAAAGGCAACGGCGGGTCTTTGGTCATGGCCAACGACACCACCTTCTTCGTGCATACCCGGGGGCGCGGAGTTCAGGACTTCAACCTGAAGACCGGCAGCAAAGGTACCTTCACACTCAACGAGCCGGTGTTGGGCCGCGGGCACTACTACTCCGGCCAAACCTACTCCACCCAACACACGGCGGGGGTCGAGGCGGAGGCCAAACTTGCCCTGGGCCAATACGCGGAGCTTAAGGCCCGCGCCGAGCTACGGGACGCCCTCGAGTTGGCGGATGCGACAGCCATCAAGAAAGCCACCAACGCCATCGCCACCGCAGTCAAGAAGATCGCCGAAGCCGAGCGGCAAATCGCCGAAGCCGAGCAGGCCCAGGGCACGAATTGGATTGGCCGGGTCATCCAGGGCATCGCCGCAGCCAAGAAGAAGGTCCTGTGGGAACTGCCGGTGGATGGCACCGGCGACATCATTCAAGCCGGCAACCGGTTGTATGCGGCCGGCGCGGAAACGCTCGTGGCCGTCCAACTACCGGCCGCTAACGAAGCCGCCCGGGTGGTCTGGTCCCACCCCGTGGACGGCGCGGTGCAGCGCCTGCTCGCCGCCCGCGGCAAACTGATTGCCGTCACCCTGGATGGCCGGATCATGGCCTTTGGCGGCGCAGCTCGATCGGCCGTTACCGTGCGGGAAGCCTGCCAACCCCTGGCGCCCAGTCCAGAGGCGACGGCCCGGGCCCAAGCCCTGCTGAGTCGAGCCAACGCACGCGACGGGTACGTCTTGTGGTTCGGCGTCGATGATGGACGGTTGTTGGAAGCGGTGGTGGCCCAATCCGACCTTCACATCGTGGCCGTGGATGCGGATGCGCGGAAGGTCGAGGCGCTGCGGCGGCGGTTTGACGCGGCCGGGGTGTACGGCACGCGCCTGGCGCTGCACACTGGCGATCCCGCCTCGTTTCAGGCCCCGCCGTATTTAGCCAACTTGGTCGTCGTCGGAAGCGATACCGCCCCGCGCCTAGCGGATCGGGGTGTCCTGCAGGCGATCTACCCATCCGTCCGGCCCTACGGCGGCCTACTCTGGGTATCTAGCGCGGGAGAACGCCAGACCGAGCTCGAGCGGCACATTCGGGCGGCGGGTTTGCCCCAAGCCGATGTGTCGGCTACCGACGAAGGCATCGTCGTGGTTCGCGCGGGTGCGCTGCCCGGCTCGGCGGACTGGACCCATCAGTACGGCAACATCGCTAACACGGTCAAATCGGACGATGCCACCGTGCGCCTGCCCTTGGGGGTGTTATGGTTCGGGGGCAACTCGAACCTCGAGGTCTTGCCGCGACACGGCCATGGGCCCACGCCGCAGGTGGTGGGGGGCCGCCTGTTCCTCCAGGGCATGACTGGAATGAGCGCGCGTGATGTCTACACAGGCCGAGTGCTCTGGCAGCGCGAGATCTCGGACCTGGACACTCTGGGGGTGTACTTTGACGACACCTATTCGGACGCGCCGTTGAGCACGGTCTACAACCAACGCCATATCCCCGGCGCCAACGCCCGCGGAGCCAACTACGTCGCCACCGCGGAAGCGGTGTACCTCGCCGTGGGTAACACCTGCCGCGTGCTCTCGGCTGAAACGGGCGCCACGCTGCGCGAGATCGCGATGCCTCAGGCGCCAGGCCAACCCGAAGCCCCAGCCTGGGGGTTTATTGGGGTATATGAGGAAGTCCTCCTGGGCGGCGCGGGCTTCGCCAACTACAGCCGACGAGATGACGCGGTGGCGGCCACGGGCCTGCCGAGTCTGCGCGACCTGTCGGGCAGCGCCGGCTTGGTCGCGTTCAACCGCCATAACGGCGCGGTGTTGTGGAGCGCCGATGCGCGGCACAGCTTCTTGCACAATGGCATCGTGGCCGGCAACGGGCGGGTCTACTGCCTGGACCGGCTGCCCCAGAGCGCGGAGGACCGACTCAAACGCCAAGGCCGGCCGCTGCCTGAAGACTACCGGGTGGCGGCGTTCGAGGCGCGCACGGGCCGGCTGTTGTGGGAGCAGTCGCGACCTGTCTTCGGCACGTGGCTGGGATACGCCTCGGGGCCGGACCTGTTGCTGCAAGCCGGAGCGCGCGGGGCGGATCGGCTCAGCGACGAGGTGGGCCAAGGCATGGCCACACACCGCGGCCGAGATGGCGCGCTGGTCTGGACCAACAATCTCGAGTACACCGGCCCGTGCATCCTTCACCACGACCTGATTATTACAACGCCCGTTTCTTACCGCACATCGAGCGGAGCATTGCGCCTGGCGGATGGCGCGCCCCATCGGGTGCCGCATCCCCTCACCGGCGAGCTTGAACCGTGGACGGTCTACCGCACCTACGGCTGCAACACGCCCGTGGCGAGTGAGCATCTGCTGACGTTTCGCTCCGGAGCAGCAGGCTACTACGACCTGGCCACGCACGCCGGCACCGGCAACTTTGGCGGATTCAGATCTGGCTGCTCGAGCAGCCTCATCCCGGCCAACGGTGTCCTCAACGCGCCCGATTACACCCGCACCTGCAGTTGCGCTTACCAGAACCAAACCTCGCTCGCCTTGGTGCCCATGCCGGAGGTCGAGCAATGGACGTTCGGTTGGTTGAGCACGAACACCACCTCCCAACGTCGCCTCGACCGGCTGGGCATCAACCTTGGCGCGCCCGGCGACCGCCGCGATCCGTCGGGCACGCTGTGGCTGGATTTCCCCAGCGTCGGCGGCAGCTCGCCCAGTGTGCCGATCGAGTTGGCCGGCTCGGGCACAAACTTCTTCCGCCGCCATGCCTCGCAAGTGTCCGGCGCGGGCCTGCCCTGGGTCGCCGCTTCTGGCTTGCGCAACCTCCGCAGTGTCGTGATCACCCCCGAGTTGTCCTCGACCACCCTGCCCGCAGCCGGCCCAACCCGGCAGGAGGAGGAAAACAACCCTGACGCCACCGCCCAGACCGCGCCACCCGCAGTCGCCCAGGCCACGCCCGCGACCGACAACACTGAGCTTGAGCCGACACCCATGACGGGGCAAAGCCTGAAGCCGGTGTCCTATACCGTGCGGCTGCACTTTGTCGAACCGGACGGCTTGGCACCCGGTCAGAGGGTCTTTGACGTCGCCCTCCAAGGCCGTGAGGTGCTCAGCCGGTTTGACGTCGTGGCCGTCGCGGGCGGGAACCTCCGCGGTGTGGTTCGAGAATTCCGAAACATCCTCGTGCCCGAAGCCCTCTCGGTCACGTTGACCCCGGCGCCCGGCAGTCAACACGGACCGGTCTTGTGCGGAATCGAGATGATCGCCGATGAGTCCACCGGTGGCCGCCCCACTGTGACTCCCGCATTCCCAGAGTCGGCGGCCGGGCCGCCTTCTCGACAAGCCGCTGTCAATCAGTGAAAGGAATGATGGAGTCGCACACGCACGAAAGAGGCGGCAGCCCGCCGCACCACTCCCAGTACACGCTGTGGATGGCTCCGTTCCTTGCCGCAGGGGTGCTGTTGTTGCTCTTATTCCGGGGCTGTCAGGAACCCACTTACGGCGGTCGGCCGGTGAGCGCCTGGTTCGAGGATTCGCTGGCGCTCACTCCGCAGCAGTGGGACTCCAGTTCGGAGCCCGATCGGGCTTTTGAGGCGTTGGAGGGCGACGCGGTCCCGTTTCTGATCGGCCCGCCGGCGAGCAACGCAGTGGAGGTCCTGATGCGCTTCGCCACTAACGCGAACTCCGAAAACCGTGTACTCGCGTTTAACTCCCTCGGCGCTATTGGGGCATCGGCCCGGCCCGCTACCTCGATGCTGAGTCGTGTGTTGGCTGATCCGGACGAGGCAGAATTGCACGGAGGCGCTGCACGGTCTTTGGCGCTGATCGGCTTCACTCCTGACGAGGCCGTCCCAGCCCTCAAAGAGCTGCGAACCGGCACGAATAAAAATGCACAATATGCTGCGTTGATCGCTCTATGGAACCGAGACCGCCAGGATGCAGCTCTCCAGGCCGATATTCGCTCGGTCCTTCGCTCCACAAACGGGAACCGGATGGTCTTCTTTCTGGCACATCTTGGGACCAACGCGGCAGTCTTCCTCCCCGAAATCCAACGGTTCGCGCATGAGGCTGACGGCGCCGGCTTCTGGGCGAGAAAGACGATACGGAACAACCACCCTACGGCCGATCAGTGGAAGTGACTCGGCGCCTCGTGCGCATGCGCGCCATCCTGCCTCGATGGGAAACCGCCCGCCTCTATCACCCCCACGTTTACGACTTGGTTCCTGGTCGCCGCGGCTCGGGAGGAAGGGAAGGCGTTCTGCCGACTCTCCAGAGGCCGCAGCGGCACGCTGGTGGTGGTGCGTGCCGCTGTTTGGGGGGGCGAGCGGCGAAGAACGGGCATGGGGCGTCAATGACTTCTTAACTGAAGAATAGTATTATATTGCGTAGCAAGTGGTTACGGCACTGTTTCTGGGGAAGGGTGGAGGAGAGGAGGGAGCTGAGCGGGAGTGGGCGCGGAGACCTGGATCTCAAGTCGGGGACGTCGATTCGATCTGTCTGTCAACAATATCTTGCCTGGAGAAGAATAGTCACAATATCGGCTTTGGGAAGTGCCACCACCGCGCCGACCGGATTAGGTTCGCATCGGCCGGAACCGCAAGCCGGCTGGTCCAGAGGCTTGTGGCTGATCTGCAACCGGAAGGACTTCGCTGGCGGAGGGCGGAGTGGTCGGAGAGACCTCGCGGACCAGCAACCTCCCTGTCCCGAGGAGGGCCGCGCCTTCGTCTTCCCGGGTTGGCGCGCTCAGGGCGGTGGCCGATTGAAGCTGGTAGCGCCAACCGGGGTGCGACAGCCACGAGAGTCGCACCTGCCCATCCATGAGGGCCGCCGCAAGGTCGACCGCGAGTGCCGGCCGACAGACCCCACGGGCGCCTGCGACGTTGGCGTGGTTCTGTCCCAACACGTCCAGCGTGTCGCCGTCGCCTGGGCACCAAGCCACCATTCCGGGGTATCGAGAGGTTAGCGCCCAGAGCAGCGAAAGGCCAGGAGCGGAGGCCCGCGGCCATGGCCTCGACCATGGTCGCCCACGTTGATTCGCCGCGGCAATACAGAAATCAGAAGACCTAACCCGTTGCACTCGCGTGCGCGAAACGAAACGCGTACAAATCGGCGTCTTGCAGGACGAACCTCAGACGAACCGGCATCCCGGCGAGCTTTGACACGTCACTCGTGCTCCTCCACGAAACCACCCGATCGATCGCGTCACCGAACAGGGGCGGGCCCTCCGACAGCGCGTAGCCCTCGATGGCGCTCCCTTGCGCATCCTGAAGTTCGACGCGCAGCGAGCCAGCGGCTGAGGTGGAGAAGTTGAGGCGCAGTCGGTCCCCGTCGAATCGCAGAGGCTTGGTCACCAGTTCGCCGCCGCTCATGGGTGCGGAAACGGAGACGAAGCCGTCGAGCCGCAGCGTGTAGCGTCGCAGCGCGCTGCCGGGAGCCGTCCAGTAACTCTCGCCGGCGTAGAGTGACAGTTCGTTGGGCGCGCCTTCCCAAGGCGATTTCGTCTCCACGAGGTGCCAGGCGACGTACTGCTGGCCGTAGTTCCAAGTTCCAGGCCGCTCCCGGCCGGGGCGGAGGAAGGCTTCATTCCATCGCCGAAAGAATACGCCGTCGCGGCTTGTCATGAGGAGTGCTTCTGTGAGCGCTGTGCCGTAACGCAGCTCCGCCTGAGCACGCAGTTCCCGATGCTCCAACTCCGGCAACGCGCGCATCGAATCGGACCAGCCGCGCTCGACGTAACGTGTCGGGAAACCGATGAAGATGTGCGGGGCGCGATGGTACGGCTTCACCTGATTGGTGTAGAGATGCTCGACGGGCGAGTCGGCGTACTCCAGGTCTGCCTGTTGGGACCAGTTAAGAAAGTCCTTCGAGGTCGCCGTGCGGATGGCGCGGTGGCCTCGAGGCTTCCATTCCTTTCCGCTCGTGCCACCCCCGGTGAAGATGCGCCAATAAGCCCGGTATTGGCCTCGGACGGGATCCCAGAAAGCGAGGTTCTGGGAGTCGAACGCGCCGTCGGTGATCACCGGCCGATCGGACAGGGGCGACCAGTGCAGTCCGTCGGGCGATCCGAAGGCTAGCAGACCGTGCGGTGCGCGAGACCGGACAATGGCCTTGTACTTCGCCTCGGCCGGGCAGTTCGGGTTCTCATCCTTGAACACCGCAATATGTCCGGCGTCCTGATTCACGTCGCCGATACTGTCGCTGGTCAGCACGATGTTGTTCGCTTTGGAGCCTCGGAAGTTGTGGAGTCCGAGTTCCGGTTTGCGCCAGCGGATCCCGTCCTCGCTCTCCGCGTAGCAGCAGTAGAGCGGGTGCGCATCCGATTTCAGTTTGCCCGTCGACACATCCAGGTGCCATGCTTTGTAGTACAGTCGATAGAGCGGACCGTCTTGAAACACGCTGTGATACCCACTGCCGCTGCCTTCCCACGGCGCATCGTGAACCAAGGCGATCTCTTGCGGTTCAGGAGGGCACAGCCGCCGTTCGGCCTTTCCGACGAGACGATCGATCAGGAAGTCGTCGACAAACAGCTCGAGCCGCGAGCCGACGTCAAGCACGCCCAGTTCGCCACGTTCAGCGCCATTCGCCCTGACTGAGACTACGGTTCCAGTTGCCGCTGTCAGACCGGCCGCGGCAGCGGCCTTCAACCATTCTCGCCGGGAGATGTGACTGATAGGCATTTGCTCTTTCGACGTGTGCGGAGCGTGCTCAGACAGGAACGGGTGCCGGGGACGATAGACGCCGCCGGCCTCCTTGGCCCCGCCGGACATCGCCTAACCTCCTTGCGGAGGCAGGCTGCGCCCGCAGATGCCCAGAACAGCGGCAGGTGGCCCTCATGGCAGCCGCACCCGGTAATAGCACTTTTCCTCAGTGGCGGACTGTGGATCGCTGAAAAAGAGTGGGCCGCTGCCCAGCGTGTTGGTCCAGATGGGGGTCCAACCGTCCGGCAGAGTCATTGTGCTCTCCACGATGACATCCTGGCCGACCGGGCCAGTGATGCTGAACCCGAACTGGCCGGCGTCAAACCGGGCACTCTCCGGGATGATGATACCCGTGGGGGGGGTGCCCACGCGCCCTTCCGGATCGTGTCGTTGGATGAGTCCGCTACATAGACGCTGCCCGCGCCGTCCACCGCCACGCCTGAGGGCTTGTCGAACCGCGCCGCGCCGGCCGTCCCGTCCGCTCTGCCACTGCCCCCCGCTAAGCCCGCCAACGTGCTGAAGCTGTAGGGCGTGTAAGCGCTCTGGGCGTAGGCGGCCGAGCTCATGGCCAGCAGCAGGCCTGGCAATCCCCAACACATGGCGGCGCGGCAGAAACACCGCGCCCGACCCGGGATCGGGATAGGACGCGCAGGTGTTGGAGGGCGGGGGGTGTCTTCAAAGCCCCGGGGGCAGGTGAGAATGGTTGAGTCTTGGGTTGATGCGTTCATGGTTGTTCCGGGTTACGGAGGAATCAGTTTGGGACTCGCACAGCTCGCCCCTTCAGTGGAAATGTGTGTCGGGATGGAGATGAAGAGCAAACTGCCCCCCTCGTGGCCTGTCACGATGCCCGCCACGTTTGCCCGGGGCGATTCCGATGGGCTTTCGCTCGCGCTCCAGGCAAGACATCCTCTCGCCGGTCTCGCCTGATTGACCTTGCTTATCCCTCTTTCGGGAGTTGGAGACAAGGAGAATTAGTGCCCACACCGCCGCGTCAACGACTTTTCACCTGAAGAATTTTATATCACGGGGAGCGGATCGTTGCGGCACTGCTTCCGGGGAAGTGTTGACGCCAAGGTGGTTGGCGCGCATGGGGTTGATGAACGGTGGGGCGCGACCGCTGGGCGCGCCGAACGAGGCAGGTCACCGAGCCCGAGCGGCCGGCCCGGCGGTCCGGCCCTACCTGCCGGTTCACGGGCAGGTATCGAGTTCTTAGGGGCTGTCGCAGCCACCCCAGATTTGGTGCGGGGGCATCCTGCCCGCGTGCCCCTGGCGCCGGAGCCCGAGCTCCGTGCCGAGACGCTGCCTCACTGGAGGTGGATGGATGGAGGTGGAAGAGCCAGGCGGCGCTGCCCGAGACGTTTTCTCAGTGGCCCATGCATTCTGCATGAGCGATACACAGCGATACACATCGATTCCATCATGTCTCACGCTCTCTATGCTGGTGCAAGGACCCAGCCAACTCGGAGGTTCGGTTTGTCCCGGCCTGGCCTAGAAGCACGCTGAAAGCCAGGAGTACACAGGCGGCATAGTACAGAGGGTAACAGAAGAAGGCGTTGATCGAGTCGGGGGACACGAATTTCCATCGAGCCACGAAAAGGTCCGATACGTAGAACAACACAGCACCAAGGAGGATGACGATCCGACCGTTCCCTGCACGCACACTTACGGCGAAGGCCACCATCAAGGTGATGACCATCATGTAAATCACTACGGGCGGCCGAAGCTCAGCGGTAACGTGGGGTAAGAGCCAAACGCCCACGCCGCATCCCACCAACAGCAGGCCCCCCAGTGAGGCCAGGAACCTCCCCCATTCGATCCCGCGCGACCAGAAAGCCGCCAGAAAACACACGTGGGCCAGAAGGAAGGCGACCAAACTGGCAAGGAAGAAACTCGGCCCCAAGTAATCGCCCAACCAGCAGAAGATCAGGCCCATTAGCATGAACCGTCCGGAGTTGCGGCGATGGGCTCCTCCAACGGCGGCGATCAGCACGAAGCCGGTGGAAGCCGCCATCAGCAGCAATCGGGCCTGGGTATCCAAATGCAGGGCTCGGCGCACGAGCATCGTCGCCACGCAGAGGCCTGTCCAGGCCGCCAGCAGCCCGCACACATAAGATTTAACGCGATTTCCTTGCATCAGGTTCTGTCCACCTGAACCACCTGCCGGACTTCGTCGACCGTCATCGGCGAAACGGATGGAGCGAATTGTTCCGACAGCGGGGCATGATCCACCAGACAATTCCGCAGCTAACCGGCCTCGGAAGACTGGAACAGACGCCAGGGACTCCCGTGCCCAGGGAATGGAAGAAGTCCGGGCGTGACGCGGCACGGGCAAGGGGGGCAAGAGAACGGTCCTCCTGGGCGGGTCCGCCGGGTGGCCGGAGCGAGTTCTGTCAACGACTTCTTAACTGAGGAATAGTATGTCATTGGGTAGCAGATCGTTGCGTCACTTCTTCCGGTGAAGGGTTGACGCCAAGGGGTTGGCACGCATTGATACGGGGCCATGAACCGGTGAATGGCGCGACCGCTGGGCGCGCCGAACCAGGCAGGTCACCAGGTCACCGGGCCCGAGCGGCCGGCCCGGCGGTCCGGCCCTACCTGCCGGTTCACGGGCAGGTATCGAGTTCTTAGGGGCTGTCACAGCCAGCCCAGACTTGGTGCGCGGGCATCCTGCCCGCGTGCCCCTGGCGCCGGAGCCCGAGCTGCGTGCCGAGACGCTGCCTCACTGGAGGTGGATGGAGGTGGATGGAGGTGGAGGACCCAGGCGGCGCTGCCTCACCGTTTCGGTGGGGCAGCCTCGCGGACGACGGCGCCGAATTGGTCGCTCAAGATGAGCAGCGCCAAGCGCTCGGCGCGGTCGAGTACGTCGGTGTTAAGGGAGGCGTAGTCGAACCGGCCACGGAGGTCGGTGTAACCGTCCTTGAAGAATTTGACCTCACCGCGCGGGAACTTGGCGTAGATCTTGACGTAGACAGCCGGGACTGGCTGGCGCGACTCGGCGTGGGTAACCGCCAACTGGCCATAGGCCTCGATCATTTGAACTTTGAGGGTGTTGGCGTAGTAAGCCTGGGTGTGGCGCAGACCCGCGGCCACCGCTTCGACCATCACGTTCTTGGTCCGGAATTCCTTGGGGAGTTCGACCGAGCAGGTGTCCTGGCCAGCCGTGAACTCGACCGACTGGCTCGCCACAGGCCGGATGAACGAGCACTGCTCAGCGCCGTCTTGCAGGAAGGGACTGCGCGAGAAGAGGAGCTCGATGTCCATGGGGTAGAAGTTCAGCGTGCAGCCCTGGAGGTTGCGGTAGTCGAGCCGGATCGAACCCGCCTCGACCGCCAATTCGAGGGCTGGTTCGGTGGCCGCCAGGGTGCCCTGGGCTTGGTCGCGGTCATCCTGGTTGGCCGCCGCGGCTGCGCCGCCCCGGATTTCATCGAGGTAATTGAGCACTTGGGCGAAGCGGTTGCGCCAGCGGTCGACACCCTCGGTGGCATGGGCTTGGGCGAGTTGGCGCGCTGTTGCGACATCGCCGCGGTACAGGGCAAGGTAAGCGGCGAGGTAATCGCACTGGAGTTGTTCGGGAACGGCGGTGCGATCGACGCGCGCGTACCAGTCGAGCGCTTCGGCGACGCGATCTTGGAGAGTGAGGTAGTAAGCGACGGCCAGTTCGTCGGGGTCGGTCAAGGCGGCCTTGTAGCTGAGCACCTTGAGGAGGCGCTGGTACTGCTCGCGCAACGCGTTGTTTAAGATGGTGCGTTTGGGGCCGAGTTGATGGGTGCGCGGGTTGACTAACGGAGCGTACTCGAGGTGCTGGTAAGTGAGGCGCTCGACCGGCTTCAGATCGAGCAAGGGCGACACCAGGTAAAGGCCGCAGCGGTCGGCAAAGGAGCAGTGCCGCAGGAAGGCGCGGATCGTGGCGGGGTCATCGTGCCGGATGCCGTAGGACCAGAGGGTGTCGTGGTAGAGATGGCGGGCTTCGAGCCGGGCGACGATCTGCTTGAAGGAATCGCGCTCCTGCATGCGCCAGGCGATTTCGCCGAGGTCCAACCGGTAAAGGTTGGCTCGGTCGAGGAAGGCGAGGAGTTCCTCCGGACTGCCGTTCTGGGAGAGCCACGGCCAGGAGGTCTTGTCGATTTGCGTCAGGCGTTCGACCACATTGAAGACGAAGGGCGCCGCGGCGGCCACGACCTCGTCATGTCGCGCCACGCTGACCGGGTAATGGGGATAGCTGCCTGTGACTGGAAAATAGAAGGAATACTCGAGGGTCTGGGTGCTGTAGGGTTCGAGGGCCACATAGACGCCGCGCGTGTAGAAACCGTTGTTCACCGGGATCGCGCCGCGCGGGATCTCGAGGAGCACCTCCAGCTTTTGGCGGTTACCGGTCGGGTTGGTGAGGACCACCTGCGCGCCATAGACGACGTGCGGCAGGAATTCGTCTGTCACGTACTTGTCGAAGCGTTCGTTGTTCTGGTGAAGGTAACGGTCGTCGGCGCGGAAAAAGTGCTGTGCGACGAGCATGCCGCCGGGTTCCATCGACTTGGCGGCCTGGCGGATCTCGCGATGAAAGACCACCGCTGGCGAGCGGACCTCGAGGGCGTAGCGCCGACCGTCGAGCTGTTCCTGGTGCGGGCCGGCGGCGAAGGGCAGGTCGAGGACGGCCAGGGCGAGCATCATCTCGGTGAAGTTGCGGGTGGCTTGGGGGAAGGCGGGCGAGAGGAAGGGCGTGGTGCCGTCGTGCCGGGCGTAGTCGGCCCAGAATTCGTTCACGGTGACCAAGTCGGCGAGCTGCTGTTCGATGGGGAGGTGGTAGTAGTTGTTTTCGGCCCATTCCTTGGTTGAGTCGAGCTTCTGGAAGAAACGGCGCGCCTGCTCACGCCCGAGGGCTGCGCCGGCAAAGAACCGTTCCACGACCTGCTCACCCAGGCGGGCATCGAGGTCGGCCGCGTCGCGCTGGCGCAAGCGCTGGGGGTGCGCCTCCTCGGGTGCTGGCACCGGTTTCGCTGCGGGTTCTGGGGCGCTTTTCGGCTGGGCGCCGAGCCTTTCGAGGCGGTCGGCTAGGGCGAGGGCGATGCCTCGGCGCGCTTCGCCCGCGAGTTCGACGGGTGGTGGCACGGGTGCGGCGGCGGCCGAAGCCGGCCTGAGGCCGTACCCGACGGCCTTGTCTTTTTCGTGCTCTTGGCGCAGTTCACGGATGGCGCCGCGCAGGCCTTCGTCGGTCTCCAACGCGCTGGTCTGCACGGCCGTGTCGAAGCGGCGGTTGGAGTCCTCGAGGTTGGGCGGGATCAGTTCGGCGCGCTCGCGGACGTCGCGGGTGAGGGAGTCCCGCTGGGCGCGGAGTCGTTGGCTGAGGAGGATCTGCTCGAAGGCGTTGAGCCGGCCGAACCGCCACGGTTCGAGGTCAGCCTCGAGGTCTTGGTTCAAGAGCCAGCGGTCCAGGAAGGTTTTGTCCTTCTTGTTCGCCAGGTAAGGCGCGACCACGGCGCGGAAGAATTCGGAGTCTTTGTGGAAGAGAAAGAAGCTCAGCTCGTGACAGGCGTACTTCGAGTATTGGCGTTGCTTGTCGGCCGGGCTCAAGTCCGGCCAGCGCGCCACGAAATCGAACTCAGCGAAGGTCGGGTTACCGCTGAGGGTGGCGAGCAGACGATAGGCCTTGGCGACGGTGTCGTAGGTCTCGAAGCGGCTGGTGGTCACGTCGGCGATCTCGATCCGACCCTGTGCCGGCAGCGGCGTGACGCGTTTCTGCTCGGCATAGGTCTGGGCCGGGTCGAGGTTGGCGACCAAGCGCAGTTCGCGGGTCTCGAGGGGGGAGTCTTCGAGGAAGGCGTGGGTCAGGGTCGAGCTCAACGGGTCTACGGCCAGGATGCGCAGGTGGGGTTTACCCTTGAGTTCCAACCGCAGGATGCGGAGGTGTCCGTTCTTCTCGGGAACGAGATTGAGCAACAGGACGGCGGGTTGTTGGAGGAAGTCGAGCGAGGTGTAGCCCTCGGGCGGTTCCGCGACCTGGGCGTCCGGGGGCGCCGCAGGTGCCGCCGCCATGGGCAGGCTCGCCGCACGACTGGCGTAGGCGGTGCCGTCGGCGACGAATTCCGCCTGGGTGTCGGTGTCGTGCCGGGCCCACGGGTTGAGGAGCAGGCCGGGGCGTTCGAGCATGTTTCCGGGGAATTTCTGGGCGCGTTGGCGGTCGAGGATGTACCGGTATTCATCGCCGATGTCCCGGCCGGACTCGTAGAAGGTCTGCGCCGGCCGCCACTTCTGCTCGAGTAGCTCGGGGGCGCCCGTGAAGCCTAGCTTGGCGAACAGGTCGTAGGCGGGCAGATAACGGCTGGCCAAGATGTGGACGCGGGTGAAAGCCGTCGCGTGGGCGAGTTGGATCTCGACCGCATCCGCGCCGACCGCGACGCCGCTCACCTGCAACGGGGCGAGGCGGGGTCGTTCCAGGGCGCGCCGGGGCGAGCCGGTGAATCCGTCGCGGTCTTCGCCTTGGGTGAGGCGAACCGCGATCTCGCGGTTATCGAATTCGAGGAAGAGCGAATAGTCGCCCGCGGGCAAGTCGCGCAATTCGATGAAACCTGAGTCGAGGGCGAGAGCGTCGTGCCAGTCCCTGACGAACTGGCCGCCGCGCACTTCGAGCAGGGACATTTCCTTGAGCGGGTCGGAGCTTTGGAACACGAGGGGCACGCGCAGCGTTTCACCCGCCCGACCGTGGAGCGCGGCTGGGTAAGCGCAGGCGCCGCGGGCGGTGACCCAGGTGTGCTCGCGGCCGGCCGGTTCCTTGATGCGGAAGCGCTCGATTCCGGCCAGTGGACCCAGCCAGGCGCGCCCCTGGGGGTCGGTTTGCAGGGCGGCGTGCACCTCCTCGCGGAACCAGCGGTGCTTGAAGGCGCAGGCGAGCGGTTCGCCCGGCCGCGGTTCGCCGTTCTTACCGCGGAGCTCGACGACATAGCCGGCCTGGGTGCGGCTGACGTGGAGATCTTGGACGGCCTGGCTGCGCTCGATGCCGTTGAGGGTGAAGGTGGCGGAGCCGGCGAGGTTCTGTTTGCGGTTCTGGCTGAGGTTTTGGATGCGGGCCTTGAGCGTCACGGTGAGGCTGACGGCGTTCTCGGGGACGAGGAATTCGCTCACACTCTCGGCGTCTTCGCGCAGGTTGAGGCCGGAGAGTTCCTTCGCCGTGGCGATACCCGTTAAGTCCACCGATTGCAGCACCAGGCGCGGCTCTTCGAGCAGCTCGAGGCTGGTGGGCCGGCCGTTGATGCGCAGAACCGGCCGGACAATCACTTGCGCCTTCTCACGGCGGATCAAGGATTCGCGGTCGACGTAGATGCCCGCGTTCAACTCGTAGGTCTCAGCCAGGTGCTCGAACCGCACCAGCCAGGCAAAGCCGCCTTGGTAGACAACCAGGGTTTCGGATTTCGGCGCCGTGGTGAACGCCACCAGGATGCGGCCCTCCGGGCCGGGCGTGAACTCGCGACCGGCGAGCCAGGCGCGGGCATCGGCCAAGCGCCGGCCGGCTTCGTCCAGCACGGTGAAGGCGTGCCCGGCCGGGGTGACCTCTTGGAGGACGCCGAGCCAGCCTTTTTGGACCAGGGCACGGCTGCTCTTGCCGTTGCCGATGAGCTCGATGACATAAGCGCCGCGGCGGTCGAGTTCTGGGAAGTCGAACGTGCGCCGGACGCGGCGCTCGGGGGGTTCCGAGTACTCGAAGCGGCGCTCGAAGGAAGCCACCAAGCCGTCCAGGTTGAGGGCCAGGTTCAGCGGTTGGGCGTTCTGGCGGTAGTAATTGAGGGTGTTAATTTCGTAGACCTTCACGATCAGGACCGCCACGTGCTTGACAAAGGCGGCGAGCTGGACCGGGGCGTCGATACCGAACCGATCGGGGTTGTCCGGAGCGAATTCGAGGTCAACCCGCTCCTTGAGCCGCTGATACTCCTCGGGCGCGAGCAGCGGCGCCCATTGTTGAGGGTCGCCGACGCCCTGAACGATCTTGGACTCGGCGAACACGCGTTTGAGGAAGTCGTCCCGGATCCAGGGCCGGTACTCGTCGTAGTTGGCCGCTTTGTGGAAGAAATGGGCAAGGAAATCGCGCACGAGCGGTTCTTCGTTGGCGATCGTGGGCAGCGAGAGCAGGCCGAAACCGCGATCGAGCCGCGCCAGGTGATCGCCGCGGGGGAGTTGTTGACGAATTTCATCGCGCAGGTAGTAAACGTCCCGCGGCAGCTTCACGTATTCGAGGAACCGGTCCCGATCGTAGACGCCGGCCTGTTGGTCGTGGCGCAAGCGATGGTAGAGGACGTGCGCCTTAAGGGAGTTGTGAACCGGATCGAGGGTCTTGGCAAACGCCCAGACCCGCTCGAGGTACGCCTGGCGCGCCTCGGGGTCAGTGGCCAACTCGACCTCGTTGGGCGGCGCCAGCTTCGGGAGGTAAGCATTGACCAAGGCGGTCTGATTCCTGAGACCGGGCTCTTTCGCGATCAGATCCTCCAGTTGGGCCAAGGTCAGGCGTTTGTGGATCTCGAGGCTGCCGAAGCCGCGGCTGTCGCGATGCTTGAGGTCGGCGACGATCAGGTCCACCAGGCCAGGGTAGTCGGGGCGCTGGAGCCGGGCCAGGAGGTTGCGGCGCTGGTCACCGGTGAGCGACGAGCGGGCCACCAATTCGAGGCCGCCGTTCTCGAGCCGCTCGAGATGCCCCCGTTCCTCGGCCAGGGCGCGTTCGAGGAGTGTCTCGGGCCGGATCAGGGCGTTGTCGAATTGGCTGGGCGCATCGCTGCGGCGTTCGCCGGTCTTGCGCGCGTGGTCGAAACGGAGGTCCAACTGTTCGCGCAAGTACTCGAGCGTCTTCTGCGGGTCACGCTCGTAATCGAGCAGGGCCTGGCGGTTGAGCAACTCGCGCGCGGCGTCGGTCACTTGGCCGTTGCGCTCGCGGATCCAGCGGTCGATGACCTCCTGGAACCGCTCGCGTTGGGCGGTGCTCTGGGCTTGCAGGGCGTGGTAATAGAAGTAATCATCGGTCCCAGGCACCAACTCGCGCAGCGCCGTTTCGCGGTCGGTAGCGAGGCTGAAGGTCTCGAGGTAGCCAATTTCCTGGGCTGAGAGCGAGGCCGTCAGCACGACGGCGGAGCAGACCAACCAATTCGTTTTCATGGCACGTTCGTTCCGGCTGCGTTCGCGGCGTTTGCCGCCTCTGATGCTTAGACACTCTAGCAGAGGCTTTCTTAGCCGATCGAGCCTTGAGTCGAACCGCCGAGCGTGGGAGTGGGAGGGGCTCGGTGGGCGAGTGAGGGGCCCTCCGTCTGGCTCGAATCAAGGCGGTTGATGGTGGACCGGGGCCGCCGCCTTAGCTTGACAGGCGTGGCGTGGGCGCCTATTGATCAGCCATCAGCCGATCCGAACCGATAACCAATCAAGTCTGACATGAAGACACTCCCTCCTCTTCCTCGCAGCGGACCGCCAGGTCGCCTGGGTTTCACCCTGATCGAGTTGCTGGTGGTGATCGCGATTATCGCGATTTTAGCGGGCATGTTGCTCCCGGCGTTGGCCAAGTCGAAGACCAAGGCGCAGGGCATCATGTGCATGAACAACGGCAAGCAAATGATGCTGGCCTGGAGGCTCTACGCCGACGATTTCGACGGCTTGCTGGTCAAGTCTCTGGACGGCGGGCCCGAAGCGAGCAAGCGCGTCCTACTAGTCACGGGCAGCGCCAGCGACAATCCGACGAACACGGTCGACCGGAGCCCGCTGATGAAATACATGGGAAACAGTCGCCAGGTGTGGAAATGCCCGGCCGATCAGACGACCCGGATCGAGGCTGGCAGGCGACTGCCCCGGGTTCGGAGTCAGTCGATGAGTCAGGTGTTCGATTTTGGCGGCTGGTTGCCCTCGCCGCCTTACAAGACCTACGGGCGTCTGGACCACATTGTGGTCCCGACCCAGACTTGGGTGATGGTCGACGAGCATCCCGAGAGCATCAACGATGCTGCCTGTGCCGTGCAGATTGTGCTGCCTGACGCCCGGTCGGGGAACATCATCGACTTCCCGGCTTCGTATCATAACGGTGCGGCGGGCCTATCCTTCGCCGATGGCCATTCGGAGATTCACCGTTGGGTTGGCAGTAAGATCAAGACCTTCGGCAAAGCCGGCAACACGGGACTGAATGTGCCGGCCGGCGATTCCTTGATCGATGCGAAATGGTGGTCGAAGGTCACCACGGTCGGCCCGAATTTCCCCTAAGGAGAGCGTCTGCAGCTCGGGATGGTTTTGGAAGGGTCCTTCTGCGTTCGGATCGTCAGGTTGACGACTCCTTCAACGCCGCCAGCACCTTGGCGGTATCGCAAGCCAGCACATCGGCAACCGGAAGCTGGAGTCCAGGAAACGCCCGGCTGTGCAATCGGCCTTGCGCATCCGGTTGTTGCGGCGTGTACTCGTCGTCTTCGAGGATGACGGTGGTGTTGGGGAGGGCTTCGGTCTCCGGGTGGCGGCTGGCGTAGGCACCAAGCCAAGCTTGGATCACCCCGTCCGGTTTTGCGTGGTGAACACTGACTGGGGAACCGATATAGACGATCCCTTCAATCAACTCGGCTTTCTTGACCTCGGGCATCCGGTCATAGCGCCGCAGGAACTCCCGCGAGTGCAGGCACTCACCGTTCTCCAACGGTAACGGGCTCATGGGAAGCCTCCCGACCGCGCTGGACTTGGTCTCGACGGCCGCCATAGCTACCTGAACCTAGTCGCGATGAGGATCGGTTGGCAAGGGCGGCTTCTGTCCTTTCCCGTTGCCGGCTGCCGGCTCGCTCACGAGCGGCGGCAGCAGCGCCAAGGCCGCGCAACCAGCCGTCATGAGGATGGGGGTCAGGCGCTCTTCGGCGCCCCGCAGGATCAGGCGGAGGCCGAACGACTCGCCTTCCGCTCGCTCGAGGTGCTGGTAATGGCTCACCAGCATGATGCCGTTGAGCGCGGCGATACCCAGCACGATCACGAAACCGACCAGCGACCCCAACGACAGCACGCCGCCGGTGAGCCACGCGGCGAACACCCCACCGACGAGCGCAAAGGGGAGCGTCAGGGCCACCAGCAACGTCAGTCGCCACGACTTCAAATCCGCCAGCAGCAGGACCAGGATTCCGGCCAGAGCCAGGGTCGAGAGGGTCAGCAGCCGGCGGCGCGCCTCTTGCCGGGCCGCATATTCACCGAAGAGTTCCGGATGGTAACCGCGAGGAGGAGTGGGTTGTTAGTCATGCCTTGGATCTTTCGTGGTCGCGGCAGCTCGCGGGGAGACCGTCCAGAGCGTGGGGGTCAAGCCGACGGGGCTTTGCAGGGCATCCTCGAGATCGCCGAGGGCTGCCTGCGCTTCCACGAGCGCACCCAGGCGACCCAACGCCGTCTCGTTGAGTTCCCCTCCAGCGCGGGGTCTCGCTCGATGAGCTCTAGAAGGCGAACATGAATCGGTGGTAGTTCCAACCTGAGGAGACGAGACAGAGGAAAGAGAGGATGGAGGGCGGAGCGCTGCGACGCCGGATTGCCCGGATGACCCTTCGGGCTTGGGAGTTCAGAGCGCGGGTCCGAGATCGTGGGCTCGTGGAACTCGCCCCTCCAGTGCGCCGTTGTCGTCGTGGAGGGCGGAGCTCTGCGACGCCCCGGTTCCGCTTCGGGTTGCGGAGTTCGGAGCGCGGACTCGAGACGCGGGCTCGTGGAACTCGCCCCTCCAGTGCGGCCTTTTGTCGTCGTGGAGGGCGGAGCTCTGCGACGCCCGGTTCCGCCTCGGGCCGCGGAGTTCGGAGCGCGGACTCGAGACGCGGGCTCGTGGAACTCGCCCCTCCAGCGCGGCCTTTTGTCGTCGTGGAGGGCGGAGCTCTGCGACGCCCGGTTCCGCTTCGGGCTGCGGAGTTCGGAGCGCGGACTCGAGACGCGGGCTCGTGGAACTCGCCCCTCCAGTGCGCCGTTGTCGTCGTGGAGGGCGGAGCTCTGCGACGTCCCGGTTCCGCTTCGGGCTGCGGAGTTCGGAGCGCGGACTCGAGACGCGGGCTCGTGGAACTCGCCCCTCCAGTGCGGCCTTTTGTCGTCGTGGAGGGCGGAGCGCTTCTGGTCTTCGACAGATCTGCGATCACAGGGTGACAGATTTGAATCAAGACGTGACTAGTTGCCTCCGCTTTATCCTGTGCCAGATGACTCCCGTCGTTTGGCAGACCCTGCACGGGATGGGCAACGGGCAAAGGGGACCGCCCATCAGCGGCCCTGCTCAAGCCCGAGGCCTTGCCCGGGGCCCATCGGCCTCGGGCCAGGCCCTCCAGCCGGAGCGCGCTTGCATTTTAATAGGTAGCAATAGATAGTGTGCGCGATGAATGCGTCGCTAACGGCGGAGAACAAGAAACTCGTCAAAGCTCTCCTGCGCATCGGCCGTTGGGCTAATGAGAGCGAAATCGTGCGCTACGGCCTGCATTTGGTGGCGCGGGAGGTCGAGGCGGAGCGGCAACGGAGTCTGGAGCCGATCTCGGCAGGCGTTCTGGCCCGGGCCTATCGCAAACTGGACCGGGCGACCCATGCGGAGGACCGCGCCCTGGGCAACGCCAGCTCTTATCCGCGCCCAGGGGAATTGGATGCATGAAGCCCTGGGAGGTTTATCAATGGAACTTTCCTCACAGCGAGCATCCGGCCGTGGTGGTTTCACCCGCGGCCCGGTGTGAGAATCCGGACATCGAGACGGTGAACGTGGCTGGTTGCTCGTCCAAAGCCGCGCGCCGGCCGCCGGCAGTTCACGAGTTGATCTTGGATCGGGAGGACGGCCTGGATGGGCCGACCCTTTGTCGGTGTGACGTGCTCTACCTCGCACGGAAAGATGAACTCAAGCAGAAGCGCGGCAGCGTCACGCCGGAACGGCGCCGACTGCTCGGCCAGAAGCTCATCCGACTGTTCGACCTCTATCAGCCGTGAGGTGGGCGCCTGGCTAGGCGTCGCCGCTGATCGAAAGCAACCTCTACGGAGACTGCAACCGCCACTGTCGAAGGCGACCGCCAAACCGTCCGTCTGCCCAAGAGCGTTCATTTGCCGTCAACCGTCTTCGTCCGCCAAGATGGCGACGCCGTCGTCCTTGAGCCGGCGAGGCTGAAAACCTGGCCAGCCGGTTTCTCCGATTCCATTCACGTCACCGACCCCGCTCTTGAGCGTCCAGAGCAAGGTCTACTGCCGCCGGTCGAGAACCTGTTGGCAGCCATGACCCATTTGCTCGACACCGACACATGCATCGGTGTGCTCAGCCAACGCGTGGAGGGTGGTCGAACTTGACGCGGCAGAGGTGAAGCTGGGGGAGGCGTGCGCGCGGGTCGCCGGATAGCGGAGGCCAGTGGGCCGTCTCGCATAGAGCTGGTGGCGTTTCCAGCCTGAGGAAACAGAGAAGAGAGAGGTTGGAGGGCGGAGCTCCGCGACGCCCGGTTCCGCCTCGGGCTGCGGAGTTCGGAGCGCGGACTCGAGACGCGGGCTCGTGGAACTCGCCCCTCCAGCGCGGCGTTGTCGTCGTGGAGGGCGGAGCTCCGCGACGCCCAAGCCTAGTCGAAGGGAATGCGCTTCGAGGTCATGGACGCCAGCACTCGGGCGGGGTTGGCCGACCCAGAGTGAGAGACGGTGCGTATGAAATAACGCTCAACCGGCGATCAGCCGCCGGAGCGTGGCATAGACGGCCGTCGAGTCGAGCGTCGCCGCGGTCAGTGAGCCGGGCCCGTCGACCCACAACACCGGCCAATTGGCGAGATCGGCCGGCCGCGCCCCGTGCGAGCCTTTGACCAACGAGGCATCGAGAGGGATGACATCCATCAGCATTCGGAAGCCGAGTTTCTTCTGCAACAGGCGCCCCAGAATCCGCAGCTTCACCAGTGGCTTCGCCGGGTCGAGGAACAGCTCGACCGGGTCGTAGCCGGGCTTGCGATGGATGTCGACCGTGCGCGCGAAGTCAGGCGCGCGCGCGTCGTCGAGCCAGTAGTAGTAGGTGAACCAGGCGTTCTCCTGCGCGACCGCGACCAAATCGCCGGCGCGCGGGTGCTCGAGTCTAGCGGCGGCTTTGCCGTCCGCGTCGAGGACGTGGGCGACGCCGGGCTGTCGCTCGATCAGTTCCCGGGCGGCGCGGTCCAGGGTCGGGTCGTTCAGATAGACATGCGCCACTTGGTGGTCGGCCACGGCAAAGAGGCGGCTGGCGCCGGCATCGAGCAACTCGAGGCCGAGCTCGTCCTTGACGGTCAGCCAGCCTTGCTGCCGGAACAACCGGTTCAGGTGAATCGGAGTGTTGACCGAGGCGATGCCGTACTCGGACAGCACTACAACCTGGACCGAGCGTTGCCGAAAGAACGCGATGAGCTCGCCGACGAGCGTGTCGATGGCGCGCAGGTCCGGCACGATCGCAGGGTTAAGTCCGGAACCGTCCTTGGGTACCGGCCCATGCTCACCCTCCTGAACGAGGGGCTTGCCACCTGGCGTCTGGGTTGAACTCCGGCAGGCACCTTCGGGGGCGCGGGTCGTCAGACCCGCTGGGCGGACGTGACCGTCCGCGCTCCACCTCGGCGGGGACGCTGGCCCAAGCCGTTGGAGGTTGTAGTCCAGGTGCGGGAGGTAAACCAGGCTCAGTGTGGGGGTGTGCTTGGTCTCGATCCACTTCGCGGCCTCGGCAATCCAGCGCGACGCGGCCTCGGCACTCCCCTGCGGCGAGTCCCGACCCGCCGCCGGGCCCCAGAAGGTGGGGAAAGGGAACTCGCCCAGGTCGCGTTTGATCTCCGGGCGGATGGCGTAAGGCCAGGTGTAGATGTCGAAGATCTTGCGGCCGTCGGCTGGGTAGATCGGGCGCGGTGTTATGGTGTAGTCCGCGCTCGAGTAAATGTTGAACCACCAAAACAACTTCGCGCACGTGAACGACGGATCGACGCTGCGCAGGTCCTCCCACAGTTTCCTGCCCTGGACGAGGCGGTTGGACTGCTTCCAGAAGTGCACCTCGGCCAAGTCGCGCTGATACCAGCCGTTGCCCACGATGCCGTGTCGCGCCGGGGGCAGACCGGTCAGGTAATTAGCCTGGGCGGTGCACGTGACGGCCGGGAATGCCGGCACGATCCGCGCCTGCGATCCGGCCAGCCGGAAGGCCTCGAGTTGCGGCGTAGCCGGCCCGAGCAGAGACTCGGTGAGTCCGACCACATTGAGGACGACAGTGCGTTTACACCGAACGTGGGTAGGGCGCGGCGGCCCCACCGGGCTGGCGGCGGCCTGGGGACAGGCCGCCCTACCATTCATGCCCGGGGGTATCCCAGGAGGGGATGGGGGATTCATGGGACCGCGCGCGGTTCGGATTGGGCGCGCCGTTCGAGGGTGTCGATGGCCTCGAGGACGGCGGGTTCATCGAGGGCGTGGACTTCGCGGCCCCGGCCGATGGCCTCGATCAGGGTGATCGTCAGCTCGCCCCCTAGGTGCTCGCGGAATTCCTCGAGGCCGGCGAGTACCACCAGGCGTCCCGTCGCCTCGCGGCGCAGCAGTTCCTCTGTCCACAGCGAGAAACCCAACCGTTCGAGCAGTCGCAACACGCGCTCGGCGTCGCCGGGGTCCAAACCCACTCGGCGCGCTGAATAGAGCGTGTCCAGGGCAATGCCGACGGCGACCGCTTCGCCGTGGCGGAGGGTGTAGGCGGACATCTGCTCGAGCTTGTGGGCTGCCCAATGGCCGAAGTCGAGCGGGCGCGCGGACCCGAACTCGAAGGGGTCGCCGCTCGAGGCGATGTGGTGGACGTGGAGCTCGGCGCACCGGTGGATGAGCCAACGCACGGCCTCGGGGTGGAAGGCCGCCAGTTGAGGGGCACGGGCCTCGATCGCCGCGAAAAACTCGCCGTCGCGGATCAGCGCCACCTTCACGGCCTCGACCATTCCGGCACGCCGGTCGCGGGCCGAGAGCGAGGAGAGGAGCTGGAAATCGTTAATGACGGCGAAAGGCGGGGCGAACGTGCCGAGGAAGTTCTTTTTACCGAACGCGTTGATCCCGTTCTTCACCCCCACGCCCGAGTCGGCTTGGGCCAACGTCGTGCTCGGCACCCGCACGTGGCGCACCCCACGATGCGCCGTGGCGGCGGCGAATCCGACCACGTCCAGGTGCGCCCCGCCGCCCACCGCGACGACATACGAATGCCGGCAGATCCCGTGGCGCTCGAGGCGCGCGTGGATTTCGTTGACGTGCAAGGCCGAGTTTTTGGCGGGTTCGCCTCCCTCGATCGCCAAGGGCGGGCAAACCAATCGGTGCGAGTCCGGGTGCCGGGCGAAGTAGGCGGCGATCTTCTCGCTCAGGGCCGGTTGCGCTTGGGCCAAGGCCGCATCGAGCGTGACCAGCGCCTTGTGCACCCGGCCGGGCGCCCCCTGGATCAACAAGGTTCGGAGCAGGGGATTACCCTCGCCAAACACGTCGTCGGTGAAGTAGACGCGGTGGCGGTAACCGACCTGGAACTGCCGCTCGATCGCGAGGTTCCGCTGGACCTCGGGCGTGGCGCCAGCCGCCTCCCCGCAGCGGCTGCGGCGCTTCAGGCCGTCCCGGGCGCTGATTCGTACTTCTGATCCTCTCCGCATTCGTGGTGTTTTCGGAAGAAGAACACGTATTTGCGCTCGTTCCACTTCGGAATCAAGGTGCAGCTTGCTTGGCGTAGCTCGGTGTAGCTGGCCCGAGGTACGTCTTGGTTGTGGTCGTCCATATGCCTGGTTCACTCTGTTGCGTTTGCCCCGCCATCCTCTCGGCTGCGAAGCCAGCCGGCGAGTCAAATTGCGGCCGTTCCCCACGGCCCCGAATCCTTAGCGAGGTGCTTGAGGGCTGCCATCGCGGGTGAAACCCGGCAGGCTCCCTGTGGGGTGCGGATCGTCAGATCCGCTTGGCGGACGTGACCGTCCGCGCTCCGCCTCGCTAAGGATTCGGGCCACGGCACGTTGCGTCGTTGCCTCGAGTGCCGGTGTCCGTTACCTTCCGCCCATGCAACGCGTTACCGCCCTCTACCTCGCTGTCGTCACCGCTCTGGCAATCCTGCCCCAAAGCTGGAGTCACGAGCCCGTCACCCGCGCCCGGACGCCGATTCGCCTGCCGGATTTACCGGGTTATGTGACCTTGAAAGGCGACTTTCACATCCACACCGTCTTCTCCGATGGCCTGGTCTGGCCGACGGTGCGCGCCGACGAAGCCTGGCGCGAAGGGCTGGATGCCATTGCCATCACCGATCACATCGAGTACCAACCCCACAAGGCCGATGTGTCCACCAACCACAACCGCGCCTACGACATCGCGCGCGGCGCTGGGGTCGAGTTGGACTTGCTGGTCGTGCGCGGGTCGGAGATCACCCGGGCCATGCCTCCCGGGCACTTGAATGCCATTTTCCTCACCAACTCGGCGGCGCTGGCGGTCGAGGGTTGGGCCGACGCCATTGGCGCGGCGCATGCCCAAGGGGCCTTCATTTTCTGGAATCATCCGGGTTGGGAAGCGCAGATCACCAACGGCATCGTGCGTTGGTATCCGGAGCACACCGCGCTGCTCGAACGTGGGCAGTTGCACGGCATCGAGGTCGCCAACGGCCGCTCCTATTATCCCGAGGCGCATCGTTGGGCGCTCGAGAAAGGGCTCACGATGATCAGCAACTCGGACATTCACAACGCCTTGAACCTCGACTACCACGTTCATGCCGGCGATCACCGTCCCTTGACACTGGTCTTTGCGCGCGAACGTTCGGCGGACGCCCTGCACGAGGCCCTCTTCGCGCGGCGCACCGTCGTCTATACCGGCGACCGGCTCATTGGCGAAGCCCGTTTCCTTGCCCCCTTATTCAGCGCCGCCACACGCATCCTCCGCCCGCAAATCCAAGTGCGCGGCACCGGCCAGGTCCAAGTGCAGATCCACAATGACTCGGATGTGGATTTCCGCCTGGAACGCGCGGGGGAAGTGGCGGAGCTGACTTGCCCGAGTTCGCTCACTTTGGCGGCGGGCAGGACGGTGTTGATGGCCGTGCGCGGCCGCAATGCTGCCGAACCGGGCACGCGCAAGGTCAGGCTGCCTTACCTCGTCGCCAACCTGCTGGTCGGCCCCGACCAACCGCTGGAGGTGACCCTGGACCTCGAGGTGACGATCCTGCCGGCCGCGCGTTAGGGCTGCCGCGACGGCATGGAGGCCTCAGTTCTCCGGTTTGCGGAATGACCGTTGCGTTCGGATCGCTGCTGAGTCTGAAGGCGACGTTGGCTGCCGCCTCCCGCAAGCTCGGTCCGCCGTCAGCATAAAAGGCCAACACTTCCGTCAGCACCATTTCGGTGGTGACGATCCGCGCCGGCCCCAAAGCTTGGGAGACGGTTTGGTACCCGACCGGGCAACGTGGGAAAGGGCGAAGGTGTGTGAACATCCCGTGAATAACCTGCGAGGAACTGGAGGTTGACTCGCCGCGGCCGAGAGAAATCATGATTGGCGCATGGTATCCGCATTCGCATCCAAGTCCAACCGCGACTTCAAAGTGCCCGCCACGTTCGATTGGCGAACCACCGACGCCGACGAGATCAACCGGCGGCGCCAGCGCGCGCGCGACGAGGCCTTCATCATCGCCAACAAAGACGCGCGCCATCCCATCTTCTCGAACTTCCGCGTGCGCTCGGGCAGCGGGATGACGTATTCCGTCGAGATACGGGACGTTCGCCAGCGCCAGTTCTCGTGCGATTGCGTCGATTTCCGCATCAATGGCTTGGGCACCTGCAAACACGTCGAGGCGGTGCTGCTGCACCTCGAGGGCCGCTTCCGCCGTTTGTTTCGCGCTGCAATCCAGAACGGCTCGCCCCGCATCGATGTGCTTCCCGACCCGGTGCAGGATTGTCTGCGGGTGGGCCCGGAGGGACTCGAGGCGTTGCCGCGGCAGGTGCGCGCATGGTTTGACGCCGAAGGCCGCTTGGCGAACGAGCCGGTCGAGCAAGCCTTGCCGGAGCTCGAGGAACTGGGCCGGTCCGACCTGCCCAAGCTGCGGCTCTCGCAGGACCTCCAGCCGTGGATCGAGCGCCGGCAACAGGAACTCGAACGTCGCCAGCTCCGGCGCGAGTACGAACTGCGGGTCCAGGGCGGCGAATGGCCGGCTCAAGAAACCAAAGTGCCGCTCTTCCCTTACCAACGCGAGGGGATGCTGCATTTGGCCTTCACGGAGCGGGCCCTGTTGGCCGACGAAATGGGCTTGGGCAAGACCATTCAGGCGATCGCCGCCTGCGCCTTGCTGCACCGGCTGGGCAAGGCGCAGCGGGTGCTGGTCGTCACGCCGGCCTCGCTCAAGACCGAGTGGGAGGAGCAGATCCAAGAGTTCACCGATTTGCCGCTTCAGCTCGTCTTCGGTGGACGGCTGGCGCGGCTGCGGGCCTATCAGACGCCGCCCTTCTTCACGATCGTCAACTACGAACAGATGCTCGGCGACGCCCTCGAGGTCAACGAACGGCTCAAGCCGGACGTGGTCATCCTCGACGAAGCCCAGCGGATCAAGAATTGGGACACCAAGACCGCGCGGGCGGTCAAGCGGCTTTGCAGCCGCTACGCCTTCGTCCTGACCGGCACACCCATCGAGAATCGCATCGACGAACTCCATTCGTTGATGGATTTCCTTCATCCCGCCGTGCTCGGGCCGTTGTTCCGGTTCAACCGCGACTTCTACGACCTGGACGAGCGCGGCCGTCCGTGCGGGTTCAGGAACCTGGACCAATTGCACGCGCGCATCCGGCCCTACATGGTCCGGCGGCGCAAAGCGGACGTCGAGACTGAGCTGCCCGAGCGCGCGGACCGGACCCATCTGGTGCCGCTCAGCGGCCCCCAACGGGCCGCTTACGAAGATCACGAGAAGGAAGCGGCCCGGCTCCTGCACATCGCCAAGCGCCGGCCCCTGACCCAGCAACAGCAGGACAAACTCCAGCGTGAGTTGGCCATGATGCGCATGATTTGCGACACCAACTACATCCTCGAGCCCGAGGACCGCGTCTGCCCGAAGCTGGGCGAGCTCGAGAAGGTCCTCGAGGAATGCCGCGAGAACGACGCCAAGGCCCTGGTGTTCTCCGAGTGGGAACGGATGCTCGAGCTGGTGCGGGACCTGTGCGAACGGCTCGACCTCGGTTACGCCTGGCACACCGGCAGCGTCCCCCAGCGCCGCCGCCGCGCCGAAATCAACGCCTTCAAGTCCGACCCCCAGTGCCGGGTTTTCCTGAGCACCGACTCCGGGAGCACCGGGCTCAACCTCCAAAATGCCAGCGTCGTCATCAACTGCGACCTCCCCTGGAACCCGGCCCGGCTCGAACAACGCATCGCCCGCGCTTGGCGCAAGCACCAAAGCCGGCCCGTCACGGTTGTTAACCTGGTCAGCGAGGAGACCATCGAACAGCGCATGCTCGGCACCTTGGCCAACAAGCAAGCCTTGGCCGACGGCGTGCTCGACCTGCGCGGCGACCTCAAGCAGATCAAGTTGGGCGGCGGCCGGCAGGCTTTCCTGGCCAAGCTCGAACAGCTCATGGGGCCGGCGGGCGTACCCGCCAAGCCCCCAACCCCGCCCGCACACAAGATGTTGCCCGCGGATCGGTCCCTCGCCTTTGGCCGACTGGCCCGTGAGAAGATCAACGGCGCCCTGTTGCGCTGCGAAGAGCGTTACCCCACCGCCGGCGCCCATTCGGTGCTGCTCGTGGTCGTCGAGAAAGACGCCCCGATCCACCAGGAACGCCTGGCCGCCATCCATGCCGAACTGTTCGGCCCCGGAGTGTCGGACCCGCTCGCCCCAACCCACCTCGAAGTGATCGACCGCGCCACGGACGAGGCCATCCAACGTCTGGTTGACTCCGGGTTGCTCGCCCGGACCGCGCGCGCCACGCGCCCGTTGGTCGATGCGGCTGGCGAAGCGCCGACCCCCGAGCCGCTCTCGGCCGAGGAGCAAGCCCAGGCCGCCGCGCAACGCGCCCTCAGCGCCCGCAAACAGAAGATGGCTCGGGTGCTGGGTGAGGGTGAACTCATCGAGGAAGCGGGCGCGGCACTGCGCGAGGCGATCTTGGCTTTGGGCCGCGCCCTGGCGATCGAGGGCCGACTGCCCGAGCCTTCGGAGTTGGAAGATGTGGTCGTGCCCCCGCTCTCGCACGCCTGGAAGCAGGCGCTGGAAGACCTTCGGCCGTTCGTCGGTGGCGACGCGGGAGCGTGGAAACAGGCATTGGCTGGGCTCGAGACTGCAGGCTAGATCCGGGGCGAAAGCGGAACTCACTCATGAGCCACCGAGATGGGCTACAAGTCGGCGGTAGGGCGGGCTGTCCTAGCACGCCGCCGAGCACAGCCTACGGGGACGATCTTCGTGCGGCGCGCAGCGCTCGCGCCCTGCCAACTGCGCCGCCGTCGCGTGTGCCGCAAGGGAAAGGTAGGGCTGGACCGCTGGGCCAGCCGTCGGGCTAGTATCCCCGCTGCCGGCAACTATTTGGGAGGCAAGAAAAGAGCGCGAGGCCGACGCCAAGCAGCAGCCAGGTCGAGGGTTCGGGTACGTAACAAACGTCAAATGACTGCAGGCCGACCAAAGGGACCGGCAGGCCTGGGGGAGTCGTAGTCGGATCGCCCGTGCGCGCCAAGAAGACCGGATACGAGTGGGCGTACCTGCCTCCGGCGGCGCGCGCTTCCTCATAGGTGGCGCCTTTCGCTGCTTCCCAAACTCGAATCTCCACTACAGCAGCCCCGCCAGGTGGGATGTCCGGGATGGTCCTTGCTGTGTGGACGCCGGCCGACTGGATGAACCCGGAGGCTGCGCCGGTTCGGAAAGGCAGGGCCGCGCCCACGGGGCTGAGGCTGTCTTCCGTTGGCCCGCCGTAAAGCTGCGCCAGCCAGGCCGAACCAGCGAGCTGTAAGTTATTGCAGAAGATCGGCGCATACACCCAATTCACACCGGCAGGCGGGTCGGGGACGTAGTTGTTGAAATTCACTGTACCCTGGCCGAGCGCGATGACGCTACTAGCGGCCACGCCGAGGAGCAGACATGTGATGGCTTTCATGAGGCGATCAGGGCGGGTGTAGGCTGATCGGTTTTCTGCAAGCCTTCTCGATCGGCGGCTCCCGCACGTCGGAAGGAAGCGGGGTGCATGCTGATCATCTTTTTCTGGCTTCGATACTCGCTTCTAGACCTCCGTGTCGCGCTTGTCAAGGGCTGCGCCCCACACGCTGCGCTAGCGGGCAGCGGCCGGGGCAAGACTGCGGCGCGCAGCGGACTGCGCGCCCTACCCTCAAGGAGCATGAGGTAGGGCGGGCTGTCCCAGCACGCCGTCGAGCACAGCCTACGGGGACGGTCTTCGTGCGGCGCGCAGCGGACTGCGCGCCCTACCCACAAGGAGCATGAGGTAGGGCGGGCTGTCCCAGCACGCCGCCGAGCACACCCTACGGGGACGGTCATTGTGCGGCGCGCAGCGGACTGCGCGCCCTACCCACAAGGAGCATGAGGTAGGGCGGGCTGTCCTAGCACGCCGCCGAGCACAGCCTACGGGGACGGTCTTCGTGCGGCGCGCAGCGGAGCGCGCGCCCTACCCACAAGGAGCATGAGGTAGGGCGGGCTGTCCCAGCACGCCGTCGAGCACAGCCTACGGGGACGGTCTTCGTGCGACGCGCAGCGGAGTGCGCGCCCTACCCACAAGGAGCATGAGGTAGGGCGGGCTGTCCTAGCACGCCGCCGAGCACAGCCTACGGGGACGGTCATTGTGCGGCGCGCAGCGGAGCGCGCGCCCTACCCACAAGGAGCATGAGGTAGGGCGGGCTGTCCTAGCACGCCGCCGAGCACGGCCTACGGGGACGGTCTTCGTGCGGCGCGCAGCGGACTGCGCGCCCTACCCACAAGGAGCATGAGGTAGGGCGGGCTGTCCCAGCACGCCGTCGAGCACAGCCTACGGGGACGGTCTTCGTGCGGCGCGCAGCGGACTGCGCGCCCTACCCACAAGGAGCATGAGGTAGG
>VHCO01000014.1 GCA_016871715.1 Verrucomicrobiota bacterium | reverse complement strand
AAACTACCGTGGCAGCTCACAGCGCGCGCGGTGTGCAGGAAAAAGAGTTGGGTGAGGTCATCGAGCGGGACTTTGGCTTCGACCAGGACCTTGAGGACCTGAGCAGACCTGCCGGCCTCACGGAGAAAACGGGGGGCGAACATCTCCCGGACGAGGTTGAGGGTGCGCCGGGCGGTGCTGCGCGAGAAGACACCTTGTGCGATGGCTTTGTTTGCCAAGGAAACGGTGGTGTCGCCCGGTTCCCACAGACGGAGGATGCTGATGGTCTCGCGGACCATGCCAAGGCCAGCCTGGAGTTGGGTGGTGTATGGTCTGGGGGTGTCCATGCAGCTAGGGCGCAAAGTAAGGGAAGCACTGGAAGCCCCCGGCAAAGGCGGAATGGTAATGCGCCGCCAATTCCGACATGGCGGTGGGAGTGAAAATGGTCTTCGGCGTTCCGATCTGAACCGGGCCGGCTGGCGCCGAAAGTTTGGTTTTTGCCAGCGAGCCCAGTTCAGCAAGCGCGGCCTCGGTTGAGGCGATCCACGCGGAAACGTCGAAGCCTCGGACCTCGTGGACGAGCGATTCGACGATGTCCTCTTTCTCGACGGGGAGACGGAAGAGGTGAAACAAACCGACCCGGCCCATGCGGGAGTCATGGAGTGATCTCGCCGCGTGACAGGTTGAGCGAAGAGCGGCTTCGACAGCGGTCCGCGGAAAGGTGGTTTGTAGAAAGCGATGACCGGTTGGCGAAAGAAACGCACAGTCCCACCAGTTGGCCTGGCGTTTCTCGCCGAGAAAACCGACCAAGAGGCGGAGTTTGAGAATCTGCAACGGATTGCTGGCGCTGTTCATAGGCGAGACTTTGAGCAGACCGACCAGGGTCGAGTGGACACGCGGCTGCAGCGTCGAGGGTTCCCCTCGCTCGGGTCGGCGTTGTTGTCGGCGCGCACTGTAATGGCTGGTTGAGAGTGCATGTGTACTTTGCGCCGCGATGGCGTCAAGCTCGGGTTGCCACTGTCGTGGCGGGCATACGGACTGCTGCTGCGGGCGGAGCGTCCAGCGTCTTGGGTCGCACCCAGTGTTGGCCAGTGGCCCCTGTCGCGTTTGCATTCATGTGGAGTGTTACGGCCGGTGCCGGCCGGTTCTGACAGTTTTTTTCGCGGAAGTCTCGGGTGGAATCATTCCGGGACCGACCCCGGTGCGGGCATGACAGGATGGAGACTGACGGAGCCATCCTTCAGGCGTATCGGTTTTTCATGATTCACCACGGGGTCTCATTGACGATCTTCGACACGCACTTTGTTGCCATAGTAACGGTGGCTCCGCTGGAGCTGAATTGCCTCGCGCGTGCCGCGTGATGCATCGCGCAAACGGTCTTCGCTTTCCGCCCACAGCCACCGGTATCGTCGTTGATGAAGTACGGGTGGCCAGCGGCCGCCCAGCCATGCTCCGAGGCTTTGCCTCGAGCTCAGAGCAGCCCTGGTTCCACAGCCCGCGGGGCGCCTTCGGATTGCATTCCGTCGCGGGCTCTGCTGTCATCCGCGGCGGAACATTGCCATGGCAACACGCGGTCCTGAGGGCAACTCGACGGCAGAGGGAAGCAACGCCGGTCAGGCGGCCTTTCCGCGCACACACTGGAGCCGCCTCGAGGCGCTCCAAGGCGACGTCAGTGCGGCGCGGCGGGAGGCCCTCGAATACCTTGCCCAGCGCTACTGGCGGCCAGTGTACGTCTACGTCCGGCGGCAGCGGTACAACGACGAACAGGCCCAGGACCTGGTACAGGAGTTCTTCCTGAGGGCGCTGGCGAGGGACCTGTTTGCCCGGGCTGACCCCGCCCGGGGACGATTTCGCAACTTCTTGCTCAAGTCGCTCCAGCGCTTCCTGGCCAATGCCTACCGGGACGCCCACGCGCGGATTCGGCACCCCGCTCGAGGTTTCGTGCCGATCGATGAACTGGCCTCCGAGTCAGGTGCCGCCGCACTGCCGCCTGACACGCTGACACCGGACGAGGCGTTTCATTGGAAGTGGCTGCGGGAGCTCGTGCGGCGCGTGTTGCGCACGCTCGAAATCGAGTGCCAAGCCACCGGGAAGCAGACCCACTTCGAGCTGCTTCACCAACGGGTCATCGCGCCTTTGCTCGAAGGTGCCGAACCGCCGTCGCTCCGCGACCTGGCCCAGCGTCACGGCCTGAGCGAGAAGGATGTCGAGAACCGCGTGATCACCGCGCGCCGCGCCTATCAGCGCCTGCTCCGCCAGGAAATCCGGCTCTATGCCACCTCGGACGAGGAAATCGCCGCCGAAATCCAGGATCTCTGGCGGTTCATGGCCGAATGAGCCGACAGCGCCAATCCGCAGGGAAAACCCGCCGGGCGGTTGCCGCCCACGGTTGGAGCCCGAGCGCGAAGCCGTCGGGGGCGAGGGTGGTGTGACACTCGCCCAATCCCAAGCCACGGCGGAGATTCCGACGCACCCCGCGCAGAATCCTGAACCATGCGGGTTAGTAAACGGGTGAACGATCGCTCGAAGCCTGCAAAACAACGAGGCCACGCCTCAAGAACCCATACAGGACATGCCTGCAAAGATCACACTCAGAATCACCCAAGGCGCGTTGGCCGGGCAGGAGTTCGTCTTCGAGGAAGCCTCGTCCTGCGTCGTGGGGCGGTCCAGCGACTGCTCGCCGAGGATCCCGGACGACAAGGTGCACGAGACCATCTCGCGTCACCACTGTTTGTTGGACATCAACCCGCCCGATATCCGCGTGCGCGATTTCGGCAGCCTGAACGGTACCGCCGTCAACGGGAAGCCCATCGGCCAGCGCCAGCAAGGCATGACGCCCGAGGAAGGCGCCAAGCTGGCCTTTCCGGAACACGACCTCAAGCATGGCGACGAGCTCCGTCTGGGCGAGACGGTCTTCCGCGTCGAGGTGTTCGCCCCGGCTCAATGCGCCGAGTGTGCGGTCGAGATCCCCGAGGACCAGCGCCGGCGGGCCGAACGGTTGCCGGGGGTACTCCAATGCGAGGCTTGCCGGAAGAAGGCCGAACTGGTCCGACGCCCGGCAATCCCCAAGCGCAAGCCGAAAGTCTGCGCCCGGTGCGGCCGGGACGTGACCGCCGAGGTCGGAGCGCACCGCCAGGGCGAGTATGTTTGCGCCCGGTGCCAACGCGACCCCTTCGAGATCATGAGGAAAATGCTCGGGCAGGCCGGAGCGGGCGCACGCGAGCTCCAGGCCATCCGGGGTTACACCCTCGAGTGCGAGTTGGGCCACGGCGGTTTCGGGGCGGTCTATCTGGCCCGCAAGGAAGGCTCGGGCGAGCAGGTTGCGTTGAAGGTCATGTTGCCCCGCGCAGCGATGAACCCGCAGGCCAAGGAACGCTTCCTGCGCGAGGTCGCCAACACCGAAGCGTTGCGTCACCGCCATGTCGTCGAGTTCCGCGAGTCCGGCTGCTCGCAGGGCACGTTCTTTTTCACCATGGAGTACTGCCGACTGGGCAGTATCGACAAACTGATGGAGCGGCGAGGGGGAAGACTGCCCCTCAAGGAGGCCGTGGGGATTGCCTGCGAAGTGTTGGACGGCCTCGAATATGCCCATCACGCGACCATCCCGAACGTGAGACTCAAGGACGGCCGCTACGTCGAAGGGCACGGCCTGGTCCATCGCGATCTCAGCCCGCACAATATCCTCCTGACCGAAGTCCAGGGCGTGACCGTCGCGAAGGTCTCCGACTACGGCCTGAGCAAGGCCTTCGACACCGCCGGATTGAGCGGGCTCACGCGCACGAAGGACACGGCCGGCAAGCCCCTGTTCATGCCGCGGCAGCAGGTCACCGACTTCCTTCGTGCCGGCCCCGAGGTCGATGTTTGGGCCGCCGCGGCGAGCCTCTACAACATGCTGACGGGAGCCGTGCCGCGGGATTTCCCTCCCGGGAAGGATGTCTGGGTGACCCTGCTCGAGACCCAGCCGGTCCCGATCCGGCGCCGGGACCCCGGCATTCCAGCCCGTCTGGCCGCGGTCATTGATCGAGCCTTGATCGACAAGCCAGCGATCGTCTTTAAGACGGCGGCCAGCCTGAAGCAGGCGTTGCTCGCGGCCCTATGAAACCGGTCATCCGCTATGCCGGCCTGACGGATCGCGGTCGGGTCCGCCAGACCAACGAAGACAACTGGACGGCCGATCCCGAGCTTGGTCTGTTCGTGGTGGCCGACGGGATGGGGGGTGAGGCGGCAGGAGAGCTCGCCTCGCGGATCGTCGTGGCAACCCTCCCGCGCCTGGTGCGTCAGGCTCTGGACCCGGGCAGCAACCCGCCGGGAACCGGGACCAGACGGCGGATGGGGGAAGCCCTGGCCACGCTCAGCCGCCAACTCCGTCAGCAGACCGAGAATGAGCCGGGGCTCGACGGCATGGGTTCGACGGTCGTGTGTGTCTTGTTGCGGGATAACGAGGCGATCCTGGCGCACTTGGGCGACAGCCGGGCCTACCGCTTGCGGCGGGGCCAACTCAAGCGGTTGACCCGCGATCACAGCCTGGTTCAACTGCTGCTCGACTCTGGGGACATTAGCCCCGATGAAGTGGCGATGCACCCGGCCCGGGGCCGCCTGACCCGCAGCGTGGGGATGCAAGGCGAACCGCTCCCCGAGACCCGCTCTCTGAAACTCGAGCCGGGCGATCAGCTTCTGCTTTGTACCGATGGCCTCACCGGCATGCTCGAGGACCGGCAAATCCACACGCTCCTCGAAGCGACCGGCTCGCTGCCGGCCCAATGCGAACGCCTAGTCGCCGCCGCCAACCAAGCCGGGGGCAAAGACAACGTGACCGTGCTGCTCATCGCAGTTTCAGACGCCGGGGGACGCGATGGAGAGCGTTGACGCCAAGTGCCCGCAGTGCGGCGCACGGTTCGAGCTGGGACCGCAGTACTGGGACCGCAACGTGGTCTGCCCCGAATGCGGCGGCAAGTTCTTCGTTGCCTCACCCACGGTCGCAGGGGAAGTGCCAAGCGAACCTGGCGGTCGCCGGTATGCATCCGAAACGGAGGTTCCACAGGTGCTCCAGGTGGGCGATGTCATCCTGAATCTCTATGAAGTGAAGCAGGTGCACGACAGCGGCGGGATGGGGCTGGTCTATCGCGTGCATCACCGGGGCTGGAACACCGACCTTGCGGTCAAGAGTCCGCGTGCAGAGCACTTTGAAACCGAGGCGCAGAAGGAGGACTTCGCCCGCGAGTGCGAGACGTGGATCGACCTTGGCCTGCATCCGCACATTGTCAGTTGCCACTATGTTCGCACCCTGGGCGGCATCCCGCGAGTGTTCGCGGAGTACGTCGAGGGCGGCAGCCTCAAGGACTGGATCGATAAGAGGCGGCTCTACGAAGGCGGGCGGCAGGCGGCGCTCCAGCGGATTCTGGATATTGCGATTCAGATGGCTTGGGGATTGCACTACGCACATGAGCGCGAGGGTGGCCTGATCCACCAAGATGTGAAGCCGGCCAACGTGATGATGTCGCCCGACGGCACGGCGAAGCTGACAGACTTTGGCCTGGCCCGGGCGCGGGTGGTCACGGCGGAACCGGCGGCGGCGGCCGCAGGGCGGAGCCTGCTGGTGAGCGCAGGTGGGTACACGCCGGCCTATTGTTCGCCGGAACAGGCCAACCGCCAGCCGCTCTCCCGCAAGACAGACCTGTGGAGTTGGGCGGTGAGCGTGTTGGAGATGTTTGTGGGGGAAGTCTGCTGGCAGAGCGGAGTCGCAGCGCCGGAGGTGCTGAAGCAGGTAGCTCAACTGCGGATCCAAGGGGTGGCACTTCCGGAGATGCCAGAGGCCCTCCGGGTTTTGCTGGGAGAGTGCCTGACGTCCGATCTGGAGGGGCGGCCCAGCGGCGCAGGCGAGGTGAGCCGACGCTTGTTGGATCTCTACCACCGTGAGGTGGCCGAGGAGCACCCACGCCCCGAGCCCGCGCCGGCGGAGTCGCGGTCGGATGCCTTGAATAACCGGGCACTGTCGTTACTGGATCTAGGGAGGGCGGAAGCGGCGCTGGGTGTCTTTGACCAGGGTCTGTCACTCGAGCCTGGCCATGTCGAGTGTCAGTACAACCGCGGCCTGTGGCTGTGGCGGACGGGCAAGCTCACCGACGAGGGATTGCTGGCGGCGCTGCGTGACGCCACGGCGGGGAGCCGCTCAGGCGGGCGAGGTCGTCACTTGGTTGGCCTGGTGCATTTGGAGCGTGGCGACGGCGAAGCGGCAGTCAGAGAACTGGAGCTGGCGTGCCGCGAAGAACCAGTACCGCCGGAGGCCAGCGCCGCGTTGGATCAGGCTCGGGAATTGGCGCGCCGATCGGATCCCCTGCACATCTACGAGGGCGAGGAGAAGTCGGTGGCCCTGGCCGCGCTCTCGGCGGATGGTCGGCGCGTGGTTTTTGCCGGAGGCAATGACCGCTTATTGCGGCTATGGGACGTGGATCGTCGTCCGACACTGGGCTGTGACTTAGGCTATTTCTCTGGCCACACGGATCAGGTGCGGTGCTTGGCTCTTTCCGCCGACGGGGAGTGGGCACTATCGGGAAGCGCCGACAACACCCTTCGCCTATGGGAAGTGGCCAGTGGTCGTTGCGTACGAGTCGTCGTGGGGGAAGTACCGAGGTCTCTGGCCCTTTCCAATGATGGTGCGTGGGCGGTCTCGTCAGATTTTCACGACACCGTCCGGCAGGTGGAGATGGGCAGCGGGGTGTGCCTGCAGACGTTCAAGACGCGCGGTCTTAACGCGCTGTCTGCCGACGGTCGATGGGTCCTGTCCACTTTGGGGACGGGGAATGATCGGTCGCTTCGCCTGTGGGAGGTAGCCCGCGGCCGATGCGTGCGGACCATGAAGGCGCAGACGCCTGGGATGTTGGTGGCTCTGTCTGCCGATGGGGGATGGGCGCTGTTCGGGGGTTGTGCCTCTGCTCACGCCGACAAGATTCTGCGGCTGTGCGCATTGCCCATCGGGCCTAAGTGTCCCTGGGCTTTGGTCCAGCCGACGGCCCACACCGGCCAAGCTGAGCAACTGGCTCGCTATCGTGCCTCTCTGGAGCTCGGCACGAAGTGCTTGGTTCGGGGAGAGTGGCAGCGCGCTCAGCGGGCAGCTCGAGATGCCTTGGAAGGCAAGGGCTATGGGCAGAGCAAGGAGGCCCTGGATGTCCTCAGCCGGGCCAACCTTCACGGCAGGCGCCGGGAGCTCCGGCGCGGCTTTTGCCGCGCGGTTCTCGTTCTTGACGGTGACAAAGCCTCGGCGAGTTCAGTGGCGGTCTCGGCCGATGGTGAGTGCGCATTGTCGGGAAGCTACGACCGGATCCTCCGGCTGTGGGATCTTATTGACTGCCGGAGTATGCGGAACTTCGAGGGGCACACCGACCGGGTCAGCGCCGTGGCTATCTCGAGCGATGGCCGGCTGGGGCTGTCGGGAGCGCACGACAAGACCCTCCGGCTCTGGGAGATGGCCACAGGTCGCTGCTTGCAGACCCTCCGGGGTCACGGAGAAGTGGTGAACTCGGTGGCGCTTTCGGCCGATGGCCGGTGGGCGTTGTCGGGCAGCAAGGACATGACCCTCCGCCTCTGGGAGCTGGCCACGGGCCGTTGCCCGAGAATTCTCAAGGGCCACTCCAGTGACGTTATTTCCGTGGCGTTTTCTCCGGATGAGCGTTGGGTGTTTTCCGGAGCCGCCGGGTATGAGAAGCCCAGTTGCCTGCGGCGGTGGGAGTTGGGCGATACCGAGTCCACTCGGCCCTTTGAGGAATCCAGCGGTCCAGTGACTTCAGCGGTTCTCTCGGCCGATGGCCACTGGGCACTCTCCAGCGGCAGAGATATGACCCTCCGACTATGGAATGTGGCCACGGGACGCTGTGTACGGACCTTCGGGCGGCATGCCATGGAGGTGGATTCAGTTGCGATCTCGAGGGATGGCCGTTTTGCCCTGTCGGGAAGCAGAGACTGGATGGTCCGGCTGTGGGACGTAACCCGTGGTGACTGCGTGAGGGTTTTCGAGGGACACACGCAACGCGTCACCTCCCTTGCCTTCTCGGCGGACGGCCGATGGGCGCTCTCGGGGAGCTGGGATCAGACCATCCGACTTTGGGAACTGGAGTGGGAATGCGAATTCCCCGAACCTGCAGATTGGGATGAAGGCGCCCGGCCCATTCTCGACGCCTTCCGGGCGCTTCAGCGGCCTCGCAGGAGGTCGTTGTTGATGCCTCATTGTCCCACGGGCCAAGAGGAACCGATCCGGGACGGCAAGCCGGAGTGGGGGGAAACCGATCTTCAGCGCCTGCTGAGCGAACTTCAGTATCGCGGCTACGGCTGGCTGCGCCCGGAAGGTGTGCGTCGAGAGCTGGAGAGGATGACGGCCCAATGGCAGGGGCCGCCGCCGTTGCCGTGGGAGCGTGGCGTGAAGGTGTGAGGCGTGAGGCGTGACGTGTGATGTGCAAGGTGAGACGGACAACAATGTGATCGAATGAGATCTTCAGCCTCCATGGACCTGATCTGGCGTTTGGCGGCGAACGAGATGGCAGCGGGCCGGTTCCGGGAAATCGAGCCGGACCATGTGTGCCTGGCGCTGCTCAAGTTCGCCGATGTCTCGGTCAAACCGCCCGACGGCGCTGCGGGGCAGGCCGAGTTGGCCAATGCCGTTGCCGGTGAGGCGCAATTGGTGCGTGAGGCGCTCGATCGATGCTCCATCGAGAGCACGGGCGTGCGGCGGAAGCTGCGCGGCCACTTGGGTAAGGGCGACTCGCCCTACAAGGGCGGGAAGGTCCAGCCCTCGGCGGCCAGCCGTGCTTTGCTCGAAGCGGCGGCGAGGCTCGCTGCGGAATCGGGCGGCGACCTCATCACGCCGCTGCATGTGCTGACCGCGTTGGTGCAATCGCCAACCCCAGCGATGGCCCAGGTGCTCCTGGGTCAGATTCCCCCGCCGCCGGTGCCGGCCCCGCTTCCACCTCTGCCCTACCTCGATCAGCACGGTCGCGACTTGGGGCGACAGGCCGCGGAAGGGCAACTCGCACTCGGGCCGGGTCTCGATGCCCAGGCCAAAGCCGTGTTGCAGGCCGTTCAACAGAAGGATCGCCGGAGCATTCTGCTGGTCAGCGAGAGCCGACGGCACGTCGAGCAGCTTGCGGCGGCGCTCGCCAAAGCAATGGTCTCGAATGATGCCCCTGCGGGGCTCAAGGGGAGGCGGTTGATCGACGTGTCCATGGTCTGGAGGGCGCGACAACGGCTGCGGCTTCCGGCGGAAGCCGAGGCGGCGGACCTGACCCGCATGCGGCAACTCCTGGCGGAGGCGGCAGCCCACCCGGAAGTCATCCTGCTGGTCCCATCGGTTGAAGCTGCCCCGGGGGAAGGCAGCGGCGGCTCGTGGCCCCGGCTGCTCGAGGAGACGCTGTCGAAAGGGGCGGCCCAAGTCATTAGCCAGGTGCGACCGTCAGTGTTCACGGAGCACCTGCGCCAGCGCCCCGTGTGGCGGCGGCAGGCCCGAGCCGTGTGGGTGGATCAGGAGATCCAAGGGAGTGTGCCCCGAGAACTGTGAGGGACTATGTTCACCGACAAAGCGCAAGTTGTCATTGACTCGGCCAAGGACTACGCCCGGGCCGCGGGCGCGAGAGAATTGGGCCTCCCGTCCTTGGCCGTGGCCATGAGCCGGCACACCGAAGGGAGCATCCTGCTGGCGGAATGTCTCGGTCTGAGCCCGGACCAGCTCCGCGCCGCGCTCCCAACCTCGGGCGAACCCGCGCCATGTCCGGAGAAGCTGCCCGTGCAAGAGCCGGTCCGAGCGTTGCTCGCCGCAGCGAAGGAGCTGGCCCAGGAGGTGCCCGATCGGACCCACCCCGGCTTGGTGGACTTGCGTCACCTGGCCTGCGCGCTGGCCATGTCGGTCGAGGTGTGCGGGGCGCTCGACGTGACGCCGTTGGCTCGCGAGGACGCGACTGCACGGCTCAATGCGTGGTGCCTCGAAGAGGCGCTGAGCCCGAGGCTCGAGGAGTTGACCGAGCGCTTGCGGGTACTGCGGGGCGACTTGCTGGCAAAGGTCTTCGGGCAGGACCACGCCGTGCAGGCCTTCGTCGAGGGACTCTTCAACGCCGAACTGGTGGCGGGTTCGGACCGGCAGCGGCGGGCGCCGCGGGCAGTGTTCGTTTTCGCCGGGCCGCCGGGGGTGGGCAAGACCTTCCTGGCCGAATTGGGGGCTGCGCACCTGAACCGCCCGTTTAAGCGGTTCGACATGAGCGCCTACTCGGACCATCAAATGCACAATGCGCTGGTGGGTTTCGAAGAAGCCTATCGAGGTGCGCAACCGGGGGTGCTGACGGGCTTCGTCGAGCAGAACCCGAACGCGGTTCTCCTCTTCGACGAGATCGAGAAGGCGCATCTGAACACGATCCATCTCTTCCTGCAGGTGCTCGACGCCGGCCGGCTCCAGGACAAGTTCCTCAAGCGCGATATCGGCTTCACGGACACGACGATCGTCTTCACAACGAACGCCGGCCGGAAGCTCTACGACCACGCCGCCAACAACGGCGTGCGCACCGCCAACGCCGCTTTCCATCGCAAGACCATTCTGGACGCGCTCGAGCACGAGACGGATCCGCGAACCGGCAAGCCTTTTTTTCCGCCGGCCATCTGCTCGCGCATGGCCACGGGCTACCCTTTGCTCTTCAATCACCTGCGCGTGAACGAACTCGAGCGCGTGGTGCAAGCCGAGCTGGGCCGAGTTGCCGGCCTGATCGAGCGCCAGTACCGGAAGACCGTCACCGTGCACGAGGTGTTGTCGTTGAGCCTCGTCCTGCGCGAGGGGGCCCGGGCCGATGCCCGCACGCTGAGGTCGCAGGCGGAGACGTTCCTGAAGACGGAGCTGTTCAAGTTCTGCCAGTTGTTTCACACCGACCGACTCGAGGAAGTGTGGGAGAAGGTCGACGGCCTGAAGTTGGGGCTCGAAGACAGCCTCGAGACCCTGCCAGTCGAGATCCGGGCACTGTTCGTCCCGGCCGAGCGACCGCGCATCCTGCTCGTGGCGGGCGAGGACCTGACCGGGCTTTACCGCGAGTCGGTGCCGGAGGCGGACTGGCGCACGGCGACGACGGCACCCGACGCGATGCAGGTGTTGGCCGACGAAGACGTGGACCTGGTCCTGCTGGACTTGGCCCTCGGCGCGGGGATGGACAGCAGCGGATCGCAAACCATGCAGCAGTTCGACCATGTCCCGATGGGGGCGCGCGGCCTCGATCGCGGCCAGGAGATCCTGCGGCAGATCCGCGAACGCCTGCCGGGTCTGCCGGTCTACCTCCTGGCCCTGGCCGAGGGCCGCCCCACGGACGGAAACGCGGGCATGGTGGATGACGAGGTGTTCCTGGCCTGCGCGCAGGCCGGCGGCGCCCGCGGCGTAATCGTCAGTCGGTTCATCGACGGCCTCGTCCAGGGTTGGCAGGCCCAGCGCGACGAGTTCGCGTCGGATCTGATCCAGGTCACGCGGCGGCTGCACCGCGAAAAGGCCGCCGTGCGCCTGGCCCAAGAACGCAAAGTGCTCGGCTTCGACACCGTGCCGCAGGTGGACACGACTCGCCGCACCATCGGCATCCGGCTGCGCAACTTGCGTTTGACCCGGGCCATCGCTGCGGCCGATGCCGGAGAGATCCTCGAGGAGGTCGAGCGGCCGCGCACGCGCTTCGCTGAGGTGATCGGGGCCCATACCGCTAAGGAAGAACTGACGTTCTTCATCGATTTCCTGAAGAACCCGCGCCGGTTTGCCGCGTTGGGACTCAAGCCGCCGAAGGGCGTGTTGTTGCACGGCCCGCCCGGCACAGGCAAGACGATGCTCGCCCGGGCGATGGCCGCCGAGTCCGACGTGGCTTTCCTGCCGGTTTCCGCCACGAATTTCGTGACCGTTTGGCAGGGCAGTGGCCCCCAGAACATCCGGGACCTCTTCGCTCGCGCCCGGCGTTACGCCCCGGCGATCGTCTTCATCGACGAGATCGATGCCATCGGCAAGGTCCGCACCGGCGGCTTGAGCGGCCAGGCCGAGGAAAACACGCTCAACGCCTTGCTCACCGAAATGGACGGCTTTGCCGGGCCGGCGCCGGATCGGCCCGTGTTCGTGTTGGCGGCGACCAATTTCAACGTGCAAAGCGACGAGCCGGAAGCAGCCGAGCGACGCTCGCGGGCGCTCGATCCGGCGCTGGTGCGGCGCTTCTCGCGGGCCATTCTGGTGGATTTGCCGGACAAGGCCGCCCGTCAGCAATACCTGACGCTGCGGTTGGCAACGGTGAAAGGGTCCGGCATACCACCGTCGGTCATCGAGCTCCTCGCGGAGAAGTCGGCGGGCATGAGCATCGCCAACCTCGAGCAGGTGCTCGAGGCGGCTGGCCGGACCGCGCTCAAGCAAGGCACGGAGCTCACCGAGGCCATGCTCGTCGAGGCTCTGGACACGGCTCGGGAGGGAGAGGCCAAGGAGTGGTCGCCGGAGTTACTCGAGAGCACGGCGTGGCACGAAGCGGGCCACACCGTGCTCTACTGGCTCTCGGGGTGGTGGGCGCCGGAGGTGTCGATCATCGCCCGGGCCAACCGCGGCGGCGGGATGTTACCCGATGCGGCCGAGCAGAAACGCGAGAGCCGGACGCGCGAGGAACTCCTGGCCTGGATTCGCACCTTGCTGGCCGGACGCGCGGCGGAACTCCTGTGCTACGGTCCGGAGAAGGGACTGACCACGGGCGCCTCGAGCGACCTCGAGCGGGCGACGAACGTGGCTCGCCAGATGATCTGTCGCTACGGGATGGAGCGTGACTTTGGCCTGGCCGCCACCCCCGAGCTGTTCAAGTATGCCGAGGCGATGGGCAGCCCGCTGCATCAACGGGTCATCGAGGCGGCGAACCGGATTCTCGCCGAACAGATGGACAAGACGATCAAGCTCTTGACCGAGAACCGGCAACATCTGGACGCCGTGGCCCAGGCCCTGATCGAGAAGAACCGGCTCTACCGCAAAGACCTCGAGGCCGTCCTGCCGGCGATTCCGGCCTCGACCGGCGGCATACCTCGAGGCGTGCCAAATCGGTCAGCGAACCATCAACCCTAGCAACGACAAAGCATGAACATCAACTGCCCCAACTGCCAACACACCGTACTCATCGTCCAAGCTGCGATTGGGCACCGAGTCAGCTCGAACGATCTCACCTGTAAGAAGTGCGGCACGCACTTCGCCTTCGACGAGGTCGAGACGGGTGAATCGGCCCCGATCTCGCAGCCCATGGGGAAGGCGAGTCAACCCGCCGGGAGCTGGTGGAGCCGGCTGCTGAAGAAGTGATGAGTTGAGCCCGGCGCCGCCAGGCGGGTGTCAGGCGTGGCGTGCCCGCCCAGGTTCAGCCGGACCGGCTACACGGCCGATCTTTAGCCTTACCGGGTATGGGAAAGAGACTTCACCGAGCGGTCTGCCCGAACCGCGATTGCGGCGCGGCCTACGATCTGGACGACTCCTACGTCGGCCAGAAGATCCAGTGCCCGAGCTGTGGCGCCCTCTTCTACCTCGAGCGCACGCCCCAGGCCCTCGCGGTCAAACCCCACGCGCAGTGCCCCCACTGCCAGACAGAGTACTCGGTCGACCCAGCCATCCTGGGCACGCTGGGCCAATGCGCCAATCCCGACTGCGGCCGGTCCTTCACCTACCAACTTGCCGGCCTCACCCGGCCTAGCGACCGGCTCGCGACCACCGAGCAGGCCGGCGAATGGCAGGTGGGCGACTTGTTTCTGGACGTGTACGAGGTGAAGGCGATCGGCGGTCAGGATGGGCTCCACTATGCCGAGGGAGGCATGGGGCGCGTCTACCGTGTGCACCACCGCAAGCTCGGCCTGGACATGGCCGTCAAGTGCCCGCGCCCCGACCTGTTTTCCCAGACTGCGACCGTCGAGGATTTCGAGCGCGAGTGCGGGGCGTGGGTGCGGTTGGGCTGTCACCCGCACATTGTGTCCTGCCATTATGTGCGGCGGATCGACGGGAAGCCGTATGTCTTTGCCGAGTTCGTCGAAGGTGGGAGTCTGGCCGACTGGATCCGCTCGGAGCGACTCTATGAGGGAGGGTCTGGGGCGGCCCTCGATCGCATCCTGGACGTGGCCATCCAGTTTGCCTGGGCTCTGCAGTACGCCCACGATCAAGGGCTGATCCATCAAGACGTCAAGCCGGCCAACGCCATGATGACCCCGGATGGCACGCTGAGACTGACCGACTTCGGCCTGGCGAGGGCGTTGGCCCGGGAAGACGTGGAACACAGGTCCAAAGCGCCCTGCGGCCCGGCGGTGAGTTATGGCGGCATGACCCCCGCCTATTGCTCCCCGGAGCAGGCCGCCAAACAGCCCCTGACACCCAAGACCGATCTCTGGAGCTGGGCCGTCAGCGCCCTCGAGATGTTCATCGGTGAGTTACGATGGCGCTCCGGTCCGGCTGCTCCGCACGTCCTGGCGGACTGGATTCAATCGGGCGAAGAGCCCGGTCTGGCCGGGGCGATGCCAGCGGAGTTGGCCGATCTACTGCAGGCCTGCTTCCGCGAGAATCCGGCGGACCGGCCGGAAAGCCTACGCACCGTAGCCGAGCAGTTGATGGCTCTTTACCGCGAGCTCCTGGGGCGCGATTACCGGCGGGCCGAGCCCAGATCCGCTGACCTCCTCGCCGACGGCCTGAACAACCGGGGCGTATCCCTTTTCGACCTCGGCGAGGGTACCGAGGCGTGCCGTCTTTGGGAGGAGGCGTTGCGCCTCGACCCGCATCACCCGGAGGCCACCTTCAACCGCGGATGGGTGCTCTGGCACAGTGGCCGGCATTCCGATGAAGACTGGCTGCGGCAGATGCAGGAGATGCGCACCTCGCATCCGGACGATTGGCTGGACGAGTATCTGACCGGCCTGGCCCACCTGGCCCGCGGCGACCGCAGGGCGGCGTTGTGCGCGCTGGAAGAGGCTGGCGAACGTTCCCACCGCGACCGGGCTGTGCTCCGCCATCTCGAGCAAGCACAAGCCCAAGCGGCTGGGTGGGGACGTTGCCTCTTCTCGCGCCCGGGCCACGATAAGGACGTCACCTGCCTCGCGCTCTCTCCGGATGGTCGCCGGGCGTTGACCGGCAGCCAGGACGCGACGCTTCGGCTCTGGGAGACAACCACGGGCGCGTGCGTGCATGTCTTGCGCGGACACAAAGGCGCCGTCCGCGCGGTGGTATTCACGCCGGACGGTTCCCAAGCGGTATCCGGGGGAGCCGAAGGGTCACTCTGCGTGTGGGATCTGAACCGGGGCTGCTGCCAAACCACTCTCCCAGGACACAAGGCCGGAGTCGACCACGTCTCGGTATCACCGGACGGCCAGTTGGTGCTCTCGACCGGTGCCGACAAGCAAGGGCGGCTGTGGGATCTGGTTTCAGGCCAGTGCCAGCATGCCTTCGAGCAACCCTTCGGCGCTGTCAAAGCCGTATCTCGCGACGGCAACTGGGCACTGTCGATTCCCCAGGACGGCTCACTGGTCCTGTGGGAGTTGGGCAGCGGCAAGGGGGTGCGGCGGTTCCGGGGCCATCGTAATCGCGTCTGGAGCGCGGCCTTCTCGACCGACGGTCGTTTCCTGCTTTCCGGTGGAGGCGACGGGGTGCTGCGTCTTTGGGAGCTGAGCAGCGGCGAATGCGTTCGTGAGTTGAAGGGCCACGCCAAAGAGGTGACCGCCGTGGCGGTTCTCCACGAGAACCGCTGGGCAGTCTCGACGGCCTACGACCTGTCGCTCCGGCTCTGGGATCTGTCCACGGGCTGTTGCCTCCGGACTTTTACGGCCGATGAGAGCTTCTTCACCGCACTCGCCGTCTCACCCCAGGCCCACCAGGCGGTGACAGGCGACCGATCCGGCGCGATCCAGGTTTGGGTGCTGGAACGAGGGCCTGAAGTCGGCCTAGTAACCAGCCGGCCTCGAGCAGTGGGGGAGCTGTCGCACGAGCAACGCCTCTTCTTCACCCGGTGCAGAGCCGCGGAGCGCGCCCTCGAGCAAGGCGACATTGAAGATAGTCTGCGCTCCCTGGCCGAAGCTGCGGGAACTCCCGGCTATTCGCGGTCGCCCGTCGCCCTCGACTTGCGGCATCGCGTTGGCCTGCGCGCGGTTCGCAAGGGGCTGGTGTCTGGCTGGCACTCGAGGACGCTCGACGGCCATACGGGGCCGGTGCATGCCGTGGCGATCGCCCGCGAGGGACGCTATGCCTTGTCGGGCAGCTCGGACCGAACCGTGCGGTTCTGGGACCTGGCCAACGGCGAGTGCCTTCGCGTGCTCAAGGGCCACCAGAACTGGGTTCTCGGGGTCGCCCTCTCGCGGGACGAACGTTGGGGTCTCTCCGCCAGCGCGGATAAGACACTGCGCCTGTGGGAACTGGGAACCGGACGGTGTGCCCGCGTGCTCGAGGGGCACAGCGCCACGGTCGGCTTCCTCGCCTTTACGCCGGACGGCGCCTGGGCGATCTCTGGCGGCTGGGACAAGAGCGTACGCTGTTGGGAGTGGGCCACCGGCCGGTGCGTGCGCGCGTGCGATCTCCCATGCAGCGTTTTCGCAGTCGTTCCTACCCCCGATGGGCGGCACGTGGTCGCCGCGTGTTCGGACAACGTTCTGCGCTTGCTGGACCTGGTCAGTGGCGTCGTGGTTCGGTCCTACCAGGGGCATACGGGTCAAACCGGTTCGGTGCAGGTGACCCTCGACGGGGACTCGATCCTCTCCGGCGCCTGGGACGATACTCTCCGCGTGTGGAACGTGGCGACCGGTCGGTGTGCCCAGGTCCTGCGGGGATTCCTCGAACCTCCGAAATCCATCTTCGGCACCGTCGATGAATACGGCGTCTATCTCTGGAACCCGACTCGACAGGTGGCTCTCTCGGCCGATGGTCACTGGGCCGTTGCCGGAAGGAATCACCTGGTTCAACTCTGGGAACTGCCGAGCGGACGTTGCCACCGAACCTTCGAGGGCCACGCCGCCGCGGTGAACGCCGTGGATCTTTCCCTGGATGGCCGTTGGCTGGTCTCGGGCGGGGACGACAAGTCGCTTCGGGTGTGGGAGCTGAACTGGGATTATGAGTTCCCCGGGTGGCGGGACTGGGACGATGGCGCGCGGCCCCATCTATCCAATTTCCTCACCCGCCACACTCCCTGCTGCGGCTGCCTGCCTCCCGCCGGCGTACCGAATGAGGAACAAGTCCGGCAGGCGCTCACCCGGCGAGGACGGCCAGCCTGGATGGAGGCGGATTTCGAGGGACTACTGCGGACGCTCGCTTGGGCGGGCTACGGCTGGCTGCGTCCGGATGGCGTCCGGCATGAGCTTGAGCGGATGGCGGCAGACTGGAACGGCCCAACACCCCTGACCGGGACGATTTCGGCTACGGATCACCACACGAGATCAACAAACCTACCGGAGCCTGCCACGGCCAGCAGACGCGGACCGGAGAAACGCTGAACTCCAACGGGCAGTGGGCGTCTACACGCGAGAGAGATCGAGGCTGCTCACCAACAACATCCAAACGGGCAAAGGGTGCAACTCGAGAGGAACAAGATCGTCATTCGCGGCCCCGCGGCCGGTGGCAGTCGTCGAACGGGAACAGAGTTGACCGTTGTTCGTCGCTCTGCTCTCGAGGAAAGAGCCCTTCTCATCCACGTCCACCTCGTTGTTCGGCTCGCGCGGCCCGAATGGATCGAGCGATTCGACCCACGGTTGACCGAACATCAAGATCTGTTTGACGGCTGCCTGGCAGGTTCACATTTGCGCTCCGTGGCCATCGGGATCGCCGGAGGCTAGCAAACGCCCTTGTCGGAAGCGCCCGTTTGCGCCACGCTCGCCTGGTCTTCTGTCCTGCCATCCCGGCGGCACTGCCGCCGGGACCCGGGCCACCGGGAGCGGGCGGGGCGAACGGGTTTCAGAACGACACAGGTGACACATGAACCAAGTGCTGATCGTCGTCGGAGACGCCACGGAGACCGTGGACACGCTCTATCCCTATTACCGGCTGCAGGAGGACGACTTTGTGCCGGTGGTAGCCGCGCCCGAGAAACGCCGCTATCGCATGGTGCTCCACGAGATTCCGCAGGGTTGGGAGGTCTCCCGCGAGTTCGAGGGCTACACCATCCAGGCCGACATCGCCTTCCGCGACGTGCGCCCCGAGGCGTACCTGGGCCTGTTCATTCCCGGAGGCCGGGCCCCGGAGTACCTCCGCTACCACGCCGACCTGCTACGCATTACGCGCTTTTTCTTCGAGACCAACCGGCCTGTGGGCTGCGTCTGTCACGGGATCGAGATCCCGGCGGCGGCCGGCGTCCTCGAGGGTCGCCGCATGGCCACCGTGCCCAAGTGCCAACTCGACCTCGAGGCCGTGGGCGGCATCTTCGTCAATGACCCGTGTGTGGTGGACGGCAACCTGGTCAGCGGACGCACCTACCACGACCACGGCCGATACATCGGCCCCTGGATCCAACTGCTCAAGGCCGCTCGGGCGCAAGCCCAGCGGGGTTGAACCGCCCCCCGCGCCTATCCCGTTTCGCCCCGGTAAAACGCCAGCGTCCGCCTTAGCCCTTCCTGCCACGTGACACCGACGCGGTAGTCGAGGTCCTGGCGCGCCGCCGCAAGGTCGGCTTGCGAGAAGCGCACGTCGCCCACCCGGGCCGGCTCGAACCGAGGCGCGATCGCTCGGCCGGTCTGGACGCCGAGTTCAGCCAGCAACTCGAGCAAGGTGACGCTCGCCCCGCCAGCGACGTTGAACACGCGCCCCGCCACTCGATCCGCCGATCCCTCGGCCGCCAGCAAGTTCGCCTGGACCACGTTCTCGACGTAGACAAAGTCGCGCGATTGCTGGCCGTCGCCAAAAACAACCGGGACTTGGCCGGCCAGGGCCGCAGTGCAGAACCGGGCAATCGCACCCGAGTAAGGCGAATCGAAAGCCTGCCGCGGACCGAACACGTTGAAGTACCGCAACGCGACCGTCTCGAGCCCGAAGAACCGATGGAACAACTGGGCGTACTTCTCCGCCGCATACTTCTGCAGGGCGTAGGGCGAGAGCGGATCGGGCGTGTCCGACTCGCGCTTCAGCGGCGCCGGGCTGTCCCCGTATATGGCCGAAGACGAGGCGAAGACGAAACGCTGGACGCGCGCCTCCCGCGCCGCCACCAACAAGGTCAGGGCGGCCTCGAGATTGTGCCGGTGGCTCTCGAGCGGCTGTGCCACCGAGAGCGGCACCGAAGGGAGCGCCGCCTGATGAAACACCCAAGCGCAGCCCGGGAGCAGCTTGCTCAGTAGGCTGGCATCGCCCGCATCGCCCTGAACGAACTCGAGCGCGTCGCCGCTCCGCCGCCAGGCGAGGTTTTCGAGCTTGCCCAAGCTCAAGTCGTCGAGCACGACCACATGGGCCCCGCGCCGACAGAGGGCCTCGGCCACATGCGACCCGATGAACCCCGCGCCGCCGGTGACCAGGGCTCGAGGGGTCACCATGGCTTGCGGGCGTTGAGCGTCCGCACAATGAGGCGCTTGAGCGCGAGCGCGTCGCAGGTCCCCTGCTGTCGATAGAGCACTTCGCCCGTCGAATCGATCAGCACCGTGTACGGCAACGCCCCGCTCCATTCCGGATCGAATGCCTCGATCAGTTTGTACTTGTCCGTCTCCCCAAACGTCAGATTCCGACTCGACGCCTGGTGCCGCTTGAGGAAGCGAAGGACCTCCGCCTGTTCATCCGGGAATTGGGCCGCCACGGTCACCAACTCGAAGTCGCGCCCTCGGTACATGCGATGGATCGTCATCAGGTCCGGAAACTCCGTCACGCACGGGCCGCACCAGGTCGCCCAGAAATTCACCAGGCGCAGTTTGCCGCCCTCGCCGCCCGCCGGCGGTTGGTTGCGGCGCAAGGCGCCCAACTCTTCCGCCTTCACCAACGTCACCCCCACCGGTTCCGCCGCGATCTTGTCCCAGTACTGCTTCACGCCTCCGCGCTTGGACGACCACTTGGTCGAGCACCCAACCACGCGCGTCTCTTTCACCGCGGGTTCTTCTCCCGCGAGCAAGGCGTCGAGCGCGTTCCGCAGGTCGCGCACGCGCACGTAGGCCTCGCGCTCGCTGTCGTCGATCCGACCCACATACCGCAACCGGCGCGCCGCGTCGAAGACGAAGGCGTGCGGTGTCACCTGGGGGCCATACGCCAACGACACCGCTTCATGCTCGCCGCCGCCGTAGAGGTACGGGAAATTGAACTGCCGCGCTTGGGCGCGAATCTTCATGTCGGCCAGGGAATCGCCTAGGTCGGTGTAGCCCAGTTCGTCGGGACGAACGGCGTCCGGGTCATTGGGCGAAATGGCCACCAGCGCCACGCCCTTCGGTTGGTAGTCGGTCACGATTTGTTTGATCCGTTCCTCGTAGTACTGAGCCGTGGGGCAATGGTTGCAGGTAAACACCAACGCCAACACCTTGGCCGCGGCGAAGTCCTTCAGCGCATAAGTCCGGCCATCCACGCCCGGTAGGCTGAAATCGGGCGCCGGCGCGCCCAAGGCCAAGGTCTTGACTTCACCCGCCGCCGCGCTCAGGCCTGCGGCCAAATAACCCGTCCAGAGGAGTCGGAGTGCCGTTTTCATCATGCGATCGTCGAGGCGACTATGCCGGGGCGGGTGCGGGCTGGCCAGTCTTCTCTGTCGACCGGACCGGGAGCCGCAGGCGCGCCAGACACCCGCGGCCCGCGGGCGCGTTCTCGAGCGTGAGGAATCCGCCGTGGCCCTCGGCAATCTGCCGGCACAACACTAACCCGATGCCCGACCCCTTGGGTTTGGTGGTGAAGAAGGGAACGAACAGGTTGGCCGTGTTCGACAACCCAGGGCCGTCGTCCTCGACCCAAATCTCGACCTGCGCGCCCACGCGCCGCCAACCCACACGCACGCGGCCCGACTCCCCCGGCTCGCCCCCGCCCCCACCCGGCCCGCTCGCCGGCGCCTGCGCCTCGAGCACCGCGTCGGCGGCATTGCGCACCAGGTTGATCACGGCTTGCTCGAGTTGGTCCGGGTCCGCTCCCAGCCGGAGGTCGGGTCCCGGAACGACCCGCACTGCGACACGCGTTTCAAGGCTCGCCACGCGCCGGATTAGCCCGCCGAGATCCAGCGACTGCAGCTTCGGTTGGGGCAAACGCGCTAGTTGCGCATAGGCCGCCACGAACCGGTTCAACGACTCGGCTCGACTGGCGATCACCCCCAGGCCGTCCCGCATGTCGTCCCGCCAATCCGGCGGCAACGGCTCGCGCCGGGTCAGGTCCGCCAGAGTCCCCGCCAACGACTTCACCGGCGCCAGCGAGTTGTTGAGCTCGTGGCCGAGCACCCGCACCAACCGCTGCCACGCCAACCGCTCTTCCTCGCGCAATTCCCGGCTCAGGTCGGCCAACACCAGAAGCTGATGCGGCAAACCGCCCTGCCGGAATTGCTGCCGGTGAATCCGCCACCGACCCGACCCGCCCGCGAAGCTCATCTGCACGGTGCGCGGCGCCTCGCCCGCCAAGCAGTCGGCCAGGCCCACCTCGACGGCGTTGCGCCCGAGCAAGCGCTCGACGGGTTGCGCCAGGAGCCGTTCGCCCGCGCGATTGGCCAACCGCAGGCACTGATCCGCGTCGAAGGCGAACACGGCCACATCGATCTCGGCCATCACCGCGCGCAAGAGCGCCGTGGCCTCGAGGGCGCCCAACCGTTGGCGGCGCATGGTCTCGACCAGCGCATTGACCTCGCGCATCGCCTCGGCCAAGGCGTCCGGAGCGTCGCGGCTGCGCGCGCGAAACGAGTAGTCGCCCTCGCGCAATGCGGAGAGAAGATTCGCCAGCGTCTGCAGCGGCCGAACCACCCGCTCGCGCAACACCAACAACCCAATACCCCAAGCCCCCAAGACCACGAACGTCAGCGGCCAGCGCAAACCCGCCGACACGCCCGCCCCGGTCGCGCGCGACCCGGCCCCCTCCCTTATGCCGGCGTGTGAGCTCGGCCCGGGCCGCCAAATCAAGAGCATCGCCACCGCCAACGCCGGCAGCGCGGCAAGCGTTGCCAGCCCGAGCAGCCGTTGCACAAAACCTAGCCGCCAACCTTTGGCCATGATCCGCGCGTCCGCCATCTGTCTGTACCGCACCTTGCCCCCGAGCGCTCGGTGCGAGCAACTGGTTTTCCGGCGCGCCCCCCGCTCTTTCAGAGCGCGTATTTCTGCAAGCGCCGATAGAACGCGCTCCGGCTCAGCCCCAGGGCCTCGGCCGCTCTGCTTGCGCTCCCGTCGAAACGCGCGAGGGTCTTCTTGATCAGGAACCGTTCGACCTCCTCGATGCTCATCTCCTCGAGCCGCGGCGTCGCCTCGCGCGCGGGACGCAAGCCGAGGTCGCTGGCGCGTATCAGCCGGCTCGCCGACATCAGCGCGGCGCGTTCGATGGCGTGGCTGAGCTCGCGCACGTTGCCCGGCCAGGTGTGCTCGCGCAAGGCCTGCAACGCCCAGGACTCGAACCCCTCGAGCGGCTTGCCGTAGCGCTGCGCATGCCGCTCCAAGAAATGGGCAGCCAGAGCCGGGATGTCCTCGAGCCGTTCCCGCAACGGCGGCAGGTGGATCTCGACCGTGTTCAACCGAAACAACAGGTCCTGCCGAAACCGGCCCGCCGCCACTTCGGCGCTCAAGTCCGCGTTGGTGGCCGAGATCAGGCGCACGTTGGCGCGGCGCGTGCGCGAGGAACCCACCCGTTCGTACTCGCCCGTCTCGATCACGCGCAGGAGCTTGGCCTGCTGCGCCAGCGGCACGTTCGAGATTTCGTCCAGGAACAGACTGCCCCCTTCGGCCAACTCGAATCGCCCCACCCGGTCCGCTTTCGCATCCGTGAACGCGCCCTTTACGTGGCCGAACAACTCGGTCGCAAACACACCCTCGGAAAGCCCGCCCATGTTCACCGTCACCAGCGGCCGGTCCGCCCGCCCCGACACGGCATGGAGCGCTTGCGCCACCACACCTTTGCCCGTGCCGTTCTCGCCCAGAATCAACACGTTCGCGTCAGCCGGACCCACCCGCTGGATCAACTCGAGCACCGGCCGCATCGCCGGCGCCTCGGCAATCAGTTGCGGCGCGCCCGGCCCTCGCAGCATGCGGTTCTCCGCCTCGAGCCGCTCGGTGCGGCGCAACGCCCGGGCCAACTCGACCTGCGTACGCACAATCGCCAGCAACCGCGCGTTCTCCCACGGCTTCTGCACAAAGTCGCGCGCGCCGCGCCGCATCGCTTCGACCGCCACCTCGACGCTGCCCCACGCCGTCATCACAATCACCGGCAACGTGCTATCCGCTGCCTGGAGTCGGGCCAAGAGGTCTAAACCCTCCTCGCCCGACGTGGTGTCGCGCGTGTAGTTGAGGTCGATCAACGCGGCGTCGAACTCCTGTTCCGCCACCGCCGCCAGCGCGTGCCGAGGCGCGCTGACCGTCTCGACGGCAAACCCTTCTCCCTTGAGCAAAAGGCGAAGCGCAGCCAGCACGTCCGCTTGGTCGTCAGCGATTAGAATTCGGGCGGGTGGTTCGGTCGCTTTCATGATGATCGGGCAAGGGCTGCTCGCCGCCGCCGGCCGGTATACGCCAGCGCGGCCGGTTTGGGAATGCCGATGTTCAACCGCCTCGCCCAGCCACGAAAAGCTCGCCACTGCCCGGTCCCTTGGGTTTCATGACGACGAGATGCAACCATCGGCTGATGCGGAACGGCCCGCAGAACTCGAACGTCAACGCTTCGAGGTCGACATCGCCTGTGTCGGGTTCGGCCCGGCCATGGGCGGTTTTCTCACCACGCTGGCCCGTCAACTGGTCCAACCGGACGGTACACCCGCCCTCGAGAGCCCCACCCAGCCCGGCTCGCCCCCACAAGTCCTCTGCTACGAACGCGCCGACGACCTCGGCTTCGGCGTCTCAGGCGTCGTAACGCGCGCCCGGGCCTTGCGGGCGTCGTTCCCGGACCTAAGCACAGCGGGCATTCCCATGGCGGCGCCCGTGCGCACCGAGAAGGTCCTGTACCTGCTCGACCCAACCGGCGCGAGTCGGCGCTCGTGGATGCTGCGGGCCAGCGATCGCGCGCTGCGCGCGTTCGGGCGCGTGTTGCCCTTCGACTCCGAGGCGCTCGAGTTGCCCTGGACCCCAGCCTTCCTGCACAAGGACGGTGGCCTGGTGCTTTCGCTCGGCCAATTCATGCAGTGGGTCGGCGCCCAAGTCCAAGGCACGGGCGCCGTGCAAGTCTGGCCCGGGACACCCGTGGCCCAAGCCCTGATCGAAGCGGACCGCGTCGTCGGCGTGCGTTTGCTCGATCAAGGCGTCGACGCCCAGGGCCGCCCCGGCGAGGGTTACCTGCCCGGCATGGACATCCGAGCAGCGCTCACGGTGGTAGGCGATGGCCCCGTCGGCCCAGTCGGTCACCAACTCGATGCCCACTTCGGCCTCCCCAAAGATCATCACGCCCGAGACTGGGCCGTGGGGATGAAGTTCGTGATCGACTTGCCCCAAGACACACCGCTCGAGCCGGGTACCGTGTGGCATACCTTCGGCTATCCCGAGCCTGAGATCTTCGGCTTCCTCTACGTGCACCCGGACCGAGTCGCGTCGCTGGGCATTTTCGTCCCCTCCTGGTTCGACAGCCCCATGCGCACCGCTTATCGGTACCTGCAGCATTGGATGTTGCACCCGTACCTCTGGCGTTATCTCAACGGCAGCAAGCTCCGGTCGTGGGGCGCCAAAACCCTCGGCGAATCCGGCCGGCGCGGCGAACCCCACCTGGTCGGCGACGGTTACGCGCGCATTGGCGAAGGGAGCGGCAGCACCAACGTCCTGACCGGCTCCGGCGTCGATGAAGCCTGGGCCACCGGCACCCAACTGGCCGAGGCCGTGCTCGAACTGCTTCGCGCCAAGCGCCCCTTCACCCGACAGAACCTGGCGGATACGTACCTCGTGCGGCGCCGCGCCAGTTGGGTCGAACGCGAAGCGCTCGTGGCGGAGAAGGCGCGTGACGGTTTCCAACGCGGTGTCGTGCGCGGCCTCTTGGGCATGGCGCTGGCAGGCCTCACCCAGGGCCGCTTCTCGCTCGCCGGTGACCCCACGCCGCCCTGGCGTCGCATCCCCACTCTCGAACAGTATTACCGCGGACGCGTTCGGCCCGAGGAAATCGATCGACTCCGGCAGGAATGTCAGGCCAGAGGCGTCTCGCTCCACGGCGCCCTCATGGAACGAGTGGGTTGGCCCGCCATTCCCCACGACGGCCAACTGTTGGTCTCCCATCAAGACGCCCTTCTGCTCGGCGGCAAGGTGCAAGCCCCCGCCGGCTACGCAGATCATGTCGTCTTTCTCTACCCCGAGTTGTGCGAGCGCTGCGGCACTCAGATCTGCATCGAGCTGTGTAGCGGCCAGGCTATCGCCCCAGGCCCCGGCGGCGTCCCCGCCTTCGACCGCGAAAAATGTGTCCATTGCGGCGCCTGCCACTGGAATTGCGCCGCCCCTCTCCCCGGCAACGCCGAACGCACCAACATCGCCTTCCGAGCCGGCGCAGGCGGCCTGCACTCGGCCGAGAACTAGGCCGCGCGGCATACCTGGGCTTGCGCAGTCCCCACGCGTCCCCGCGCTCAAGATGGTCGCACCTGGAAATTGAGCTGCCTGCGGCATCCCTGACAGATGATCCGACGATTCCAGGGCGTTGCCCTGCCGCAACACTGGCTCGACAACCGTGCCTCACTGAGCCCAATGCCGTGGGCAGAAACATGGGAGGAGGCAGAAACATGGGGGGCAGAAACATGGGGAGCCTGGGCGCCAGCTTTGGCCTGCATGGGGGCCATGGACCGGTAGGGCGCGACCGCTGGGCGCGCCGAGCCAGGCAGCTCACCGGGTCCGAGCGGCCGGCCCGGCGGTGCAACCCTACCTGGCGGTGCATTGAGCGCGGCAGGAACATTGCGTGAAGCACCGGCCAGCCTGCTCCTGCCACCGGGGCCAATGTCAGGCCGATTATCGTCGATGGTCCCATCCGACGCCTCTCGCCGTTCCTCTGGGCGCGACACCGCGGGGAAGGGGAAGAGGGGAAGGGAAGGTAGGACAGGTGGTGGGTGTCAAGTTCTATATGACAGTGTAATTTTCTATCTGGCTCTGTTGTAGGGCTCACGGGATGTCGTATGCCCATGGGGTAAGGCCTGCCCTCTGCCCGCGACAGGGCGGGCGGAGGGCGGAGGAGGCACAGGAGGCCGTCGGGCGCGGTGCCGGTTGACGACCGGGGCGGGGTGGGGGCCGTGAGAGGTCAACCGCCCTCGGAGCGCCGGATCAGGATGACCCAGTCCAGGTCGGGTTCGGTCGGTGGGCGGCCGAGGTCGGCCTGGCTGGTGGCCTGGACCTCGCGGACGGGACCGGTCTGGAGAGCACCCCCGGCGCGGGGATTGAACCAGCGCACGGTGAAGGTGCCGCGGGCCGCGCTCAGATCCAAGCCGGTCGAACCTCCATTGGGCAGATAGACCACGTAGAGTTCGCCGGCCTTGGCTAGGCAATAGCGGCTGTTGTCGTGTTTGGGGTTGCCCACCAGGGCGTCGGCGTTGCGCATGTCCCAGAAGGGGAGGGCGTGGTCGCGGAAGAACCCGAGCGCGATCCGACAGTACTCCCAGGAACGGGCGCGGCTGCGCCAATCTTGGCAGACGAGGTCGTTTTGCGGGAGTTTGTAGCCGAAGTAATACTCGACGCCGGCGCCGCCGGCCGAGAGTGTGCCCCAGAGGCAGAGCTTGCGAATGTCATGCAGGTCGTAGGGTTTGCCTCCTTGCATGGCCTTGCCGTCGTGCCCCTGGTAGCCCGGGTCGGCCGGGACACCTTGGTCGGCGGGGTTCTGCTCGTCGTTGGCGACGACCCAGGGTTTGCCGGCCTGAGCCGAGGCTTCAATCCACTTGAGGGTGCGTTGGTGGGCCGCACTCCAACTGTTCTGGAGCGAGGCGCCGGTGAGGACCGATCGGTCGCCGAGCAACGGCGGGTAGACGCGATCTTGCCAGTCGGGGAAGGTGTGGACGACGATCAGGTGGCGGTAGGGGTCGGTGTCGTGGAGGTACTGGGCCATGGCGCGCTGTTGCTCGGGGGTCTGAGTGTTTTCCTCGCCGAGGTTCCAGTTGAGGGCGAGCAAGTGGCCGAAGCGGGCAATGAGTTCGCGGCAATACAGTTTGCGTTCGGGGCCGAGGTCGCCGCCATCCAGGGCCTCCGGCACGGTCCCCTTGGTCTCGTCGGTGTGGCCGCGTCGGAGATCGTCGATTTCGGTTTCTTGGAGTTTAAAGTGGGCATAGAGACCGAGCGCGGTGGCGTGGTCGAAGACGATCTGCCATTGGTCGAGCTTCGAGCAGTCGTAGTGCAGTTTGGCCTCCGGAGCGATGAACGGCCAGACGTCGTCGCCGTCGCCGCCGGCGTTGTACGGGAGGAAGGAAAAAGCGTTGCAGCCGGTGCCGGCCAGGTAATTGAGGGCGCCGATCAGGCCCTTGCCTTTGCCGTCTTTCCAGGTGGGGTTGCCTGGCTGCCAATCCTGGAGGTGCGGTTGCCAGGTCTTGAGGCCGGCGGGGGCAGCTTCGCCGGGCCGGGCGCTGCCGGCGCGTTTGCGGGACCAGGTGCCGTCGAAGTCGGCATAGGCGAGGAGGTTTTCCGGGGAATCGGCGCCGGCCTTGAGGAAGTATTGGCGGCTGCCGGCGAACTGGAGGTGGTGCTGGCCCACGTACTGGAGGCGGCCATGGGCGCGGAAGTCCCGGCCCGACTTGTCGGTAGGCGCGATGGTGAACTGGCCGGAGCGCCCGTCGCAGGGGGCGACCGGATCGCCTCGGATGGCGGGGTCGAGGGCGGCGTGTTTGGCTCTCACGAAGGACACGGTGTAAGTCCACCGGCCGGGTTTGTCGGGGGCGAGGTGAGCGCGCCACAGGTTGCCGGTCTCGGCGGACGAATGCGCGGCGTTACCGTCGGCGGCGAAGTAGCCGGGCACACGGTAACTGGGCGTGCCGGATTCATGGGTGAAGGTGACCGTCAGGCGATAGTCGGTGAAAGGGTTCGGGTCGGTGTCTTGCTCGCGGGCGGAGGGGCCGGCGAGGGTGAGGGTGACTTTGTGCCACTGTTTCAGTTCGCCGGAGAGGGCGAGATCAGCGGGTTGGGCGGCCAACGTGGGCAGCAGCGCTCCGAGCAACAAGGAGCTGAGGAGGAGTGCGATGGTGGGTTTCATAAGGGTTCAGTTGGATTTAGAAGGGTACTGGGAACTGAGGGAACCAAGGGAAAGGCGATCCACGGCCTCGCGCAGCGCCTCTGGACCGCCCACGTTCCCGGGAAAGACCACATAAGGCAAGCCCGGGTAGCGGGTCTCGGGTCCCAACTCCCAGACCGGAACGCCGGGCAGGAGTTGGCCGATGACCATGGCGCGGCGCACGCCCAGCGCGCGGGTGGCGACATCGCTCGAGGTGATACCGCCCTTAGCAACGAGGTAGCGGGGTGGCGTGGTGAGGCCGCGGACAAGGTGGACGAGGGCCTCGGACACCTGTTGCCCGATGGCGAGGTTGGCTTCGGCATCTTGGCCGGTGATCAGGTGTCGACTGGTAAACACGACCGCGTCTATGTTGGCGGCCAGGGCGGCGTTCGTCGCGGCCAAGCCCGCGGCGAGTTCGGCGGAGCGCTCCGCGGGAGCGAGGAGCCTCTCGACGGCCAGTTCGATAGGGCGCAAGCCAGGGCGACTGAGCAGATGGCCGAGTTGTTCGGTGGTCTTGGGGACATGGGAACCCACGAGCGTGAGTCCGCCGCCATGCGCCGGTAGCGGCAGTTCGGTGGCGGTGAGGAGGGGGCGAGGGGCCAGACCCAGGCGCGCCGCCACGAACGGCGCCGCGGTACGGCACAGGAAGTTGCGCCCATGAGTTTCTGCGTCGAGCAAGGCGCACACGAGGACTTCGAGATCGCGCTGGCAAGCGGCGTTGACGATGCAGAAGGAAGCTCGGGGTAGTTCGAGCAACCGCTGGCAGACTCGGGCGGGCCCGCCCTGGCGGAGGTCGTCGAGCGACACACTCGAGACCATGTTGGCCGGGGTGCCCTGGCCGCATTTCTCCGCCACCCAGTCCCGCAAATTCGAGGATCGGTAGCCGAAGACCGGATCGCGCGCGAAGGGGGTCTCGCCCGCGGGGACGAGCCAGTCGCCTTCGGCGACGTAGTGCACATCGTCGAGGGTGTAACGGCCGCCGGCTTCGAAGAAGGGAATGACGAGCACGGCGTCGGGCGGGCCGAAGATCTGTACGATCGCGAGCACTTCGTCAGGGAAATGGCCGCGCAAGGTCGAGTCGCTGCGGCTGACGAGCGTGAACGGGAGCGGGCGGTGTGGGCTGGGGCCGGGGCGGGGCGATTGCGGGTGGGCGCCGGCCGGTGGCAGGGTGTTGGGGCGTGAGGGTTGGACTGCAAGGAGGAGGTTCTGGGCGATCTCGCGGTTTAGGGCGGAAGCGGCCTGGGGGGGCAGGCTCCGCGAGTTGGTGAGCAGATAGAACCCGGGCGGTTCGCTGGCCAGTTCGGCCTTCAGGGTGGCGGGATCCCAGCGGGTCAACACGGGCACGCCGTACACGGTTTGTGTGCCGGTCGGGTCATCGTCCAACACGACCAGTTTGCGGCCGGCGGCGGCGGCGGCGCTGCGGATAGCGGGCAAGAGGTCCTCCGCCCAAGGCGGCGGCAGGGCAGCGAGGATTTTGGCGCGGTCGAGTTGCGTAGCCATGTTACTGCCCGGTCAGTTCCACCTGGACACCTTGGGTGGCGGACTTGTCGAGGAAGAGGGCGCGTTTGCCTTGAGTGCCCTGGTGTGGGGCTGGGGCGGTGGGCAGGCCCCGTTCACGGACGGCGGCCATGGCTTGGCCGAGATCGTCGACGCGGAGGCAGAAGTGGTGGAGCGCGGGGCCGTGTTTGGCGAGCCAGGCTTGGAGCGGGTGATCGGGGCTCAGGGGTTGGACCAGTTGCAGGTGGGTATTGCCCAACTCGAGATGGGTCAGGCGCACGGTGCCGCCGTTGACTTCTTCCTGGAGGACCAGCGCGAAGCCGAACCGGTCCCGCCAAATGGCCAGTGCAGCCTCGGTATCGGGGACGGCGATAGCGAGGTGGTCGAGGCCGCGGAAGGGAGAGTCTCGGTTGACGGTTTCAACGTCGACCGGGCTGCGGGTTTGTGCAGAACGATAGACCGCTTCCTGCACGGCCAGGGTTTGGAGGTAGTCGTGGCCGTTGGTTTCGAAGGGTTGGCCATCGAGAAGTCGATCGATGAAATGGCGTTGGGTGAGGTAACAACAGTCGCCGCAGAAGTTGAGGTTCTGGTGGGGATAGTCCAGGTCGTGCTCGGGCTGGCCCAAGGGTTGCAGTGTCAGGCGCGCGTCGGGGTAGAGGCGGAGGCTGCCGCCGTTCCCCTCGACGAGGAACTCGCCGAAGGTATAGCGCGCCTCGGGGTAGTTTGGCTCGTTAAAGCGGTTGGCGTCGTAGAGGCCGACGGCGCCGTTGGCGAACTCGAAGAGGACGACGCCACAATCTTCGCCTTGGATGACGGAGTTGAGGCGGCGCAACCAGGCGGAAACGCGGGTGATTTCGCCGGCCAAGTAGCGGAAGGTATCGATGAAATGGACGCCGGTTTCGTACATGAGGAGGCGCGGGTAGTCGCGGAAGTAGGGTTGCCGGGGGATGTAGGCGTCGGGGCCCCAACCGTCGCCCATGCGCATGCGGAAGTGCAGCGAATGCAGTCGATCCCCGAGCGCGCCGGCGGTCAACTGGCGCCGGATCTCCCTGTGCCAGGGTTGGAAGCGGAAGTTCTCGTGGACCATGAAGCGGACGCCGGCGCGGTCGGCGTTAGCCACGATGGCACGGGCTTGGGCGAGGGACGGAGCGAGCGGTTTTTGGCAGACGATATGGATGCCGCGTGCGGCGGCTTCGGCGCAGAGTGCTTGGTGCGAGGGCGGGGGCGTGATGACGTCGACGAAGTCAGGCCGTTCCCGATCGAACATCTCGCGGTAATCGGCGTAGCAGCGGGCCAGCTTGAACTTATCGCGGATAGCCCTGGCGCGGTCCGGGTCGCGGTTGCTGAAGGCGACCAAGTCCACCTCCGGGATGCGTTGCCAGGCTTCGTACTGGAAGTGGCTGAAGTAGCCGGCGCCGATGCAGACGCCGCGCAGTTTCTGCGGATTAGCCATAAGAGGGCGGGAGTCGAGGGCCTTGGCCGACCGCGTCTTGCTGGCGGTCGCGCGCAGGTTGGGCGGGCGAGCCAGCGACGAGGCGGTTTTGGCGGTCGGGAGTCACGGGTCCGGGTCGAGGCTCAGTATTCCTCGAGCTTCCGGTCGGGTCGGATCCCGAGCCAGAGGCCAATGGCGGCGAGGTTGAGGGTGGCGCCGGCGTAGAAGAACGCGCCCGGTCCGCCGGTCCAGACGAGCAGGTAAGGGAAGGCGAGGGCGGTGACGAAGCTGCCGAGGTTGCCGGCCATGTTCATGGTGCCGGACACAGCGCCCGCGTGGGTTCGGCCGATGTCCACGCACAAGGACCAGGAGGGCGGCAGGGTCATGTCGGCGCCCAAGATGGCCAGGCCCAGGCAGGCAACCTCGGCGCCAGCGGAGTCCATTTGTCGGCTCAACAGGAGTCCGCACGCGGCCAGGCCAAAGCCCACCATGGCAGGCAAGCGGCGCGAGCGTGTCCAATGGCCGCGGCGGTAGATGCGATCGACCCACCCACCGGCCAAGAGGTTACCGACGCCGCCGGCCAACAGGGGGATAGCGGCGTAGAAACCGGCCGCCACCACATCGAGGGTGTACTTCTCTTTGAGGTAGGGCGGGAGCCAGGTGAGGCAGAAGAAGAAGGTGAAGTTGCTGCAGAAATATTGGCCCATGGCGAGCCATAGGTTCCGCGAGCCGAAGAGCGCGCCGGAGGATAGCGGGGCCGGTTCGGCGCCGGCGGTGGCCTGTTGGCGATGGGCCAGGATATAATCCAGTTCCGCGGGTTGGATGCGGGGTTGTTGGGTGGGGTCGTCGCGGAACCAAAGGAACCAGCCGATTGCCCATACGAATCCGACGACCATGAGGATGACGAAGGAGGTGCGCCAGCCGAAGGCGTGGATCATCCAGCCCAGCAGCGGCATGGTGGCGGCGGCCCCGAAGCGCATGCCGGAGAAGCTGACCCCTTGCACGAAGCCGCGTTCTTTCAGCGGGATCCAAGAGTAGACGGCTCGGGCCACGCTGGGGAGGGCGCCGGCTTCGCCGCAGCCGAAGAGGAATCGGGTGACAAGCATCGAGCCCAAGTTCCAAGCGGCGGCGGTCAGGCCGGTGAACAGCGACCAAAACACCACAATGGCCGATAAGACCCGGCGCGGGCCGAAGCGATCGGCCAACAGTCCGCCTGGTGTCTGGCACAAGGCATAGCCCAAGGAGAAGGCGGCGAAGACCCAGCCCATGGCGGGGTCGGAGAATCCCAGGTCCTTGGCTACTGCGCCTTTGGCGACCGAGATGCAGGCGCGGTCCACGTAGAGCAGCACCATCAGCAAGAACGCGGCGAGCACCAGGAGGTAGCGACGTGGCAGCATGCGTCAGGTCTGGGTGGAGGTGGGGGAGGGTTTCGCGTCCAGGCGCGCCGGGCCAGGGCTTAGCCGGTTTGAGCCGCCGCCGAGCCGGCGCCGAGCCAACCGTCGGCAGGGATGCCTTCGATGGCGAGGGCGCGCACGGGGGAGCCGTCGCCGCGCCAGGGTTTGAGCGGGAGGGCGACGAAGAAGACGCGCTGGGCCTGGAGGGCGGCGAGGTTGGCGAGGCCCTCGACGATGACGACGCCGCCGCGCAGGAGCGTTTGGTGGATGCGGATGACCTCGGGCAGGTGGTTGACATCCGCGACCGAGGGCGGTTCGACGCCCAGGATGCGGGCATGTCGCTGGACACACCACTGGGCCAGTTCATCGCTCACGCGCGGTAGGGCGTCACGGTATTTGGGTTCGTGGACGAAGGCGCTCCAGCCCGTGTGGAGCAGCAGGCTATCGCCGGGGGCGAAGCGATCGGCGGTCTCCCCGAGGTCGGCCACTTGAATGAGGGCCTTGGGGGCGAGGTGCGCGAGGGGGACGACCCAGGCCGGCCCCATGCAATGGTCGAGCGGGATTTCGTCAATGGTTTGCGTGCCGGCGTTCGAGTGGTACGGGCAGTCCATGTGGGTGCCGGCGTGCGAGTAGAGGTGGAGGGTGCTGGCGTTCCAGCCGTGCTGGGCGAAGTGGTACTTAGGCTCGAAGGCGACGCCGCGCAGGTCGGGTTTGAGGGTGAGGGTGAGGTCGACCAGGCGCGCCATGGCGTCAGAGGTTCGCCGCGATGAGGTCGCCGAGTTGGGCGGTGGTGAGCTTGCCGCCCAGGTCCGGGGTACGTTGGGTTGGATCGGTCAACACCCGCTCGACGGCGCGGCGAACGAGATGGGCGGCGCGGCGGGTCTCGGGATGTCCCAACCACTCGAGCAGCATGGCCAGGGAGAGGATGGTGGCGACCGGGTTCGCGACGCCGCGGCCGGCGATGTCGGGGGCTGTTCCGTGGGAAGGCTGGAAGACGGCGCAATGGTCGCCCAGATCGCCCGAGGGCGCCATCCCCATGCCCCCGACCAACCCAGCGGCCAAGTCGCTGAGGATGTCGCCGAACATGTTCTCCGTGACCAACACGTCGAATCGGTGCGGGCGCTGCACCAGGTACAAGGCGGCCGCATCCACGTAGATCCGCTCGGTCTCGATGTCCGGAAACTCGGCGGCCACCTGGTCGAAGACTTGGCGAAAGAAGACCATCGAGGGCAAGACATTCGCCTTATCCACGAGCGTGATCTTGCGGCGGCGGCGGCGGGCGAGGTCGAACGCGACGCGGCAAACCCGCTCGGTGCCGCGGCGGGTGACGCGCAAGACGTCACGCACCTCGCCTGCGGCGGGGTCAGCTTGGGCCAACCGCGCGGAGAAGAGGCCCTCGGTGCTCTCGCGCACGACGGCCAGATCGAGCTGGGGTTGGTGGTTTTTGAAGGGGGAATCCGCCGGGTGGAAGAGCCGGACCGGGCGCACGCCGGCGTACAGATCCAATCGTTCCCGCAGATCGATCTGGGGTGTGATCTCGCGTCCGTCGGGCCAGCGCACCTCCGGCAGCCCCATGGCTCCCAGCAAGATCGCGTCGGCAGCGCGGCACGCGGACAGCACGGCCGGCGGCAACGGATCGCCTGAGCGGAGGTATTCGCCCGCGCCCACGGCGTGTTCGGTCAGCGCAAACGCGACCCCAGTCAATCCTTGCTCGACGCGCCTGAGGACCTTGACCGCCTCGGCCAGCACCTCGGGGCCAATGCCGTCCCCGGGCAGGAGCGCCAAGGCAAAGGTGCGAATGGCCGCGCCGGGTGGTGCATGGTCGCAAGCGGCGGCAGCCTTGGGGTTCTCGGATCTCACAACTGCCCCGTGTGGTCAGCGAGCTGAGATGGGCCTGCGGACTCCAGCCTACCCCCTCCCCCGCCGGGCAGGGGAGAGGGAGGCTGGAGCCGCTTGGAGGGTTGGTTTGGTTGTAGCTCCGCTGAGGCGGAAAACTCGCGCGCCCAAGAGGGTGAAGGAGACCCTCTGAGTCGCGGGCCAGTCCAGTTCGATCGCCAGCACGTGAGCCTTGGGCGCCATGGGCAACATGGGATCAACGTGCGAGGCGGAAGAACCGGTTGCCGGTAGCCGGCACCGTTTGCGGGTTAGCCTGGCTGGCCGCCGCGGTCCAGGGGCCGGCGACGGTGGGGGCTTGTTCGAGGGTACCCTGGCCGATCCAGGACAGGACTACTCCATTGGCCTGCAGGACGGGCGGGTTAAATTTCAGTTCCCGCGTCGGCTCGATGCCGAGCAGCCAATAGACGGCCGCGTCAAAGAGTTGCACGCCGACGTCGGTGTAGCTAGCGGCGCCGTCATTGCCGGTGTGGCCGAAGTGGACGCGCCGGGCTGGGTGGGTGAAGTAGGTCGGGTTTCCTAAGCCGTCAACGCCGTCCTCGGTTTGCGCCCCGGTTTCGAGTCCGAAGATCACGCCGCGATCGGTGAAGCCGGGCGGTTGGGCAATGAGGATGCCATTGACCGGTGGCCGACCGTAGTGGGCCTGGATGTTGGCGGTCGAGAAAGTGTGTTGGCCCAGGCTCAGGCCGGCGGCCAGGGGATGATCGGCCTTGACGACGTTGACTTGGCTCACGGTCGGGCCGTTGCCCCAGCCGCCCGAGTAAGGAACGTCGATGAGCTTGAAGTCGTCGGTGTTGCCCCCCTCGACATTCATGATGGGGATCGGCAACAACTCGAAGTCGTCGTTGGCCACTTGACCGCTGGCAACGGTCGAGGAATTGAAAACCAGGACAACCCCGGCGGCGTCGTTGGTGGTGACGGCGCTATCGGCTTTGACGACGACGTCCAAGCCGAAGACGGCGGCGAGTCGGGTTTGGATCCAGGCATCGGCGGCGTTGAGTACGCCGCCGCCGGTTATCATCAGGGCTTTCTTGCCTGCCTTGGTCACATAGGACCAGGACCCGGTCGCGCCCGCGTAGGCGACCTCGACATTGACCACTTGTCCGCCGGTGAAGGGGGTTGCCGGTTGGTAGGTCAGGGTGGTTTCGTTGCCGGTCGTCGCGCTGGTGTAAGTGACGGTGTTGCCGTTGACCTTGAGGGTAGGCGTGGTGGCACCGAGGTCCGCCAACACCACCTTGATCGGTTCAGTGACGGCGACGCCGGTCGTGCCCGCAGCAGGGCTGACGCTCTTGGCGTAAGGCCGCGTGGGCGCAGTCAAGGCGCGCCAGGCCTTGATGGCCTTGGGTTGGGTCCGGTCGTTGACGAGTGTCCGTTCGGTGGGCGTGGCGCTCGAGGCGGAGTAAAATTCGAGCATGGCGCTTCCGTCCCACTGGGCGAGCACCAGCCGAACTGCGTAGAGACCGGCGGTCTCGACGAAGACGGCCGCGGTGCGGTTGGCGGCGCCGACGTTGGTATCGACCCGGATGAGGGCTTTGCGGAAGAGGTCGCGCGCGTCGTTCGGGTGCGCGGCCAACTCGACGGCGTCGTCGTTGTGCACGCCGAGCACATGCCAACCCGCACTCAGTTCGAGGAACGCCAGCAACTCGATGGCGAAATCGCCCGCATTCGAGTAGTTATCGAAGTTCGCATCCACCGCCCCCGGCAGGCCCGGGAAGGGATTATCGAAGTAACCGTTGGCGGCGTTGAAATTGCCCAGGTCCGCCGGGTTGCCTGTGGCATCGGCGGAGTAGTTGACGAACTTGGTCTCGACGAAGGTGCCGTCCGGGTTGATGGGGAAGCCGAACCAGCCGTAGAAGTTGACGGCGTCTTGGTTGGCGGTGTTGACGGCCAGGTTGAGGTAAGGCGCGCCCGTTATCGGGTCCACGAGTGTGCCAGCGAGTTGGGCGTTGGCGCGGGCGATGGTGGCGGTCAACAGCGCGTTGTCGCGGGCTTGGTGGAGTCTTCCATTGAACCCAGGGTAGCGGCTATCGGCGGAGGCGATGGGATAGGCGGCGCTGGCGCTGAAGGTGTGGTAAGCCATGACGGTGAAGGACCAGCTACCGGTATAGGCCGTGCCGGTGGTGTCTTTGTAGCCGAGTTCGACCGTGTGACTGGAGCCGCTGGCCAGGGGCCCGGTACTGGTCCACTTGGCGGTGGTGGTGTTACCGGACTTTTGGACGTCCAGCGGGGCGAGCTCGGCGCCGTCCAGCTTGAGGGCGATGCTGGTGGCGTCGATCAAGGCCGGCGCGCCATCCGCCAAGCTCACCGTGAGGTCGGTGGTGGGGAGGACGTCCACGGCGCCGGGGGCGGGCACGCGGTTGACGATGGCGGGCGGGAACTGGGTGCTGAGGGCCGACTCGGGGGGGCCAGGCTCGGTGGGGGGCGGCAGGCTATCGAGTTGGAGGCAGAGGGTATCGACCGCGCAGCCATCCTCCCGATAGGTCAGACGAATGGTATAGAAGCCCGGGGTGGCGATGGTCCAGAGCGGATCGCCCGTTGGCCCGGAGCCGGAGGTCTCGGCGGCGCCGTCGGCGCGCCAGGTGTTGGCGAAGCTGCCGGTCATCTCCGCGGCCGGGAATTCGTAGCGGTACCAGTCGGCGATCGCTCCGCCGGGTCCATCTTTGAGTTCGAGGACCTGGGCGTAGAGGGAGTTACCTTGGGTGTCGGGCGCGGTCCAGCGCAGGAACAGACGGTAGGTTCCCGGCGTGTTGATGCGGACGCGGAAATCGAGCTTCGGATCGATGTCGACCTGGCTGTCGGTGTTGTGGATGAAATCGTTGCCGGTGATGTCCGGGAGCACCTGCATGTACTGGTTCCCGCGCGCGTCCACAAACCAGAACGGCGGAAAATCGTTCGGGTCCGGGTTCGCGTCCTCGTCGGGCACCAGGTGCCAGTGCCGATTGCCGGCGGGGTTAACCGTGCGGCTGTCGTAATGCTCGGCCTCGATGACGACGCGGCCGCCGCTCTCCTGATAGACGGCGGCCTGGCCGGTCAGGGGGGTAGCGAGCCAGAGAACGGCGGCCAGGACGACGGCGCCCTGGTTCGTGCGGGCGCTCGAGGGATAGGGTGCAGAGGTCCGTTTCATAGGCGGGAGGCGGAGGCGGTTGGGCGGGAGGTTGGGCGCCGTTGGCGGCGCGGTTCGACCCGTGACTAGGCTCGAGGCATGCATCGCTGAGGTTGCGGGGGCGAGCCTAGCGGCGCCCGGCGCGGCGTCCATGAGCTTTTCCGTTTTTTGCCTGAGATTCTTCGTCAATCGGCGGCGTCGCGCCGGCGCGGCCAGGCCGATGGATTTTCCGGTGGCCGAGCCGGGCCGGTGCGCTACATTCGCGGCATGGCCGCCCGCCCTCGAGTTGCGTTGCTGATCGAGATGTCCAACGGCTATGCGCGCGAGTTACTCTACGGGATTCGCGCCTATTTACGGGAGCATTCGCCCTGGACGATTCATCTTGCGGAGCACGGCCGGGGGGGGCTGCCGCCGGCGTGGCTGCGCGGCTGGACAGGCGACGGCATCATCGCTCGAGTCGAAAACCGCCGGATCGCGGATGCCTTGCACGCCACCGGACGGCCGGTCGTGGATGTCAGCGCGGCTCTGCCTGAGCCGGAGTTTCCGCGCGTGGCGACCGACAGCCAAGCGGTCACGCGACTGGCAGCCGAACATCTGCTCGAGCGGGGCTTTCGCCATTTCGGGTATTGCGGAGACGACCGCTTCGAGTGGTCGAACCGGCGGGCGGGCTTTTTCGGCGCTGAGTTACGCGCGCGGGGGCATGCGTGCGCCGTGTTTGCCCCGCGGCGAGGGACGCGACCGGGGCCGGCCTGGGAAGCGGAGTTGGACGACATTGCCGGTTGGATCCGGGGGTTGGCGCGCCCGGTGGGGATCATGGCGTGCTACGACATTCGCGGCCAGCAGGTGCTCGAGGCTTGTCGGCGGCTGGGGGTAGGGGTGCCGGATGAAGTGGCGGTGATGGGGGTGCACAACGACGATCTGCTGTGCGATCTGTGCGATCCGCCCCTGACGAGTGTCGTTCCCGACGCTCGCCGGGCCGGCTACACGGCGGCGACCCTGTTGACTCGCCTGATGCGGGGGGAACGGGTGCCGGCCCAGGCAGTAGCCATCGAGCCCATCGGTGTCGCCACGCGCCAGTCGACCGACGTGGTGGCAGTCGCGGATCGCCAGGTCTCGGCTGCGGTGCGCTACCTTCGCGAGCACGCGTGCGAGAACATCTCGGTGGGCGACCTGCTCAAGGCCGTGCCGATGTCGCGCTCGGCGTTGGAGCGGCGCTTCAAACAGTGGCTGGGCCGCACGCCGCACGACCAACTGCTGCGGGTGAAGATCGACCGGGTCAAGACCATGTTGGCGACGACCGACTTGCCGTTGGCGGTCGTCGCCGAGCGCACGGGCTTCGAGCACACCGAGTATTTGAGTGTGGTGTTCAAGCGCGTGACCGGGCTGCGGCCCAGCGCCTATCGCGCCCGGCACCGCGTGAGTTAGCCTCGAGGGCTGCAGGGGCGCCCGGTCCGCCGCCCGACCGGCGCTCAAGTGGAAGGGAGGGAGGAGGCAAGGGAGGAGCAGTCTGCGAGAGCGATACTGGTCAACTACTTTTTGACTGACGAATAATATGTCATTTTGACTGACGAATAATATGTCACTGGGCAGCAGATGGTTGCAGCAGAACTTCCGGTGAGGTGGTGCGGCGAAGTGTTGACGCCAGGTTGGCTAGCGCCCATGGGCGCCATGAAGCGGCTGGGAGGGGGCAGAAACATGGGGGGCGGGTACGAAACGTGCTTGTATCTGGGGTGCGGGCTGGCGGGTGCGGTTTTTTTTCGTGCTTTTGCCCGCCGGCGCTGCTAGTGGAGAGACGCTATGATTACCTGGGTGCTGGTGTTGCTGATATTCGGGGTCCTCGGCCTGACGGGGTATTACAAAGGGGCGATTCGGTCGCTGGTGTCGCTGGTGGGGCTGTTGTTTGCGATGTTCTTGGCGCTGCCGCTGTCGCCGCCGCTACGGCCGCTGGTGCCCAAGTTGGGGTTGACCCACCCGATTTGGCCGTGGGTGTTGCCGCCGGTGGTCGTCTTTGGGCTGGTGGTTTTGATCTTCATGGGCCTGGCGTTTTTCGTGCACTACAAGGTGGCCTTGCACTTCAAGTACGGCACGGACGATTTCACCCGGTTGCGCTGGGAGCGGCTGAATCAACGGCTGGGGTTGTGTGTGGGGTTGGTGGCGGGGGGGCTTTACTCGGTGTTGGTGGGGGTGGTGGTGTACGCGTTTGGGTACGCGGCCGTGCAGGTCAGTGGCGAGGAAAGCCCGCCGCTGCAGCGCCTGCTGGCCAGCGCCCGCGAGGAGCTCACGGCCAACCGCTTGGACCGTTCGCTGGCGTCGCTGGATCCGATGCCGGAGAACTACTACCGGACCACGGACATTGCCGGGGTGATACTCCACAACTATAGCGTGCTGCAGGAACGGTTGGCCGACTACCCGGCGTTTCTCTCGCTGGGCGAGCGGTCGGAGTTCCAGGAGATCGGGACCGACGTGGACCTGTTGAACATGCTGCAGACCAAGGCGCCGATTCTGACCATACTGAATCACCCGAAGATCCTGGGGGTGCTGCAGAACGCGGAGATCATGGACCAGCTCAAGCAGATCGATTTGGTCGACCTGTACAACTACCTTAAAACGGGCAAGTCGGAGAAGTACGCTGACGAGAAGATCCTCGGCCGGTGGAAGCTCGATCCGTCCGCGACGCTGACGATGGAGAAGAGGAAGAACCCGGAGATGTCCGCGCGCGAGATGGGCAGACTCAAGCTGTTGATCGCGGTTTTCTTGCCGAGGGTCACGTTCCTGGCGACGCCGGACAAGCAGGCCATCGTGAAGATGGAACTGACCGAGGAAGCCAAGCGCATCGTCGAGACCGCGCGCGCGGCGGCGGCGGCTGCGGCGGCCGCCACCCAAGCCCAGCAACCGGGTGTCCCGCAGATGAGCCAGGAGATGATGCAGAGCTACGGGCTGCGTCCGCGGCAACCGGACGGTGGGGAAGCGCCCAATCCCGAGGCTGCCAGTGTGCCGGCCAACTTGCCGGGCATTCCGAATGTGAACTTGGCGTCCGAGGGGACTTGGGAGCGGCAAGGCCCGCGGTACCGACTCAGTCTCAAGGACCAACAGGGCCGGCAACAGCGGGTCGAGGGGATGATCGCGGACGACACGCTCACCCTGACCATGCAAGGTTACTCCCTGATCTTCGTGCGGTAGCGCTGCGCCGCTCGACGGGGCGTCCGGGCCAGCAGCGGTCTTCGTGCCGGGTGACCGGTCGATCGTTCAACCGTTCAATCGGAACCGCCCACGCTGAAGTTGACGCGTTGGACTTGATCCATGCGCAGCATGGGCGTGGGGAAGAAGGAGCGTTGGGGGTTCGGCTCGAGCACAGGCGCCACGCTGGAACTGAGCACAGGCGGCGGCGTGGGATCTTCGGCGTAGGGGAGGCTGATGAAGCCAGGGGCGAAGGGCCGGACGTTGCCGGGCGCGGCACCGTACCAGACCTCGGCGGGCGGCTGGTCTTTGAGGGCGGATTGTTGTTCGGCCAGGTCGCTGAGCTGCAGGCCGAAGAAGTAGACACCCCCTACGGCGAGGGTAAAGGCGGCAGCGAGCGCGGGTTTGACGGCGAACCGGGCCATGAGCCGCTCGTGCCAAGGCACCGCGGGGGCGAGTTCGGCGGCCTCGATCCGAGCGCGGATGCGCTGCGGGAGGTCGTGGAAGAAACCCGGCGGGGGTTGCTCATAGCGTTTGAGGGCGATGAGCTTGAGGAGGGCCTGGTGGTTTTCGGGCTCGGGACGCATCGTTATTTGAGATAATCGGACAAGTACGCCTGCAACTGTTGGCGGGCGTAGAAGAGGCGGGAGCGGACGGTGCCCACGTTACAGCCCATGATCCGGCCGATCTCTTCATGGGGCAGACCCTGGATGTCGTGCAAGGTCACAACCATTCTGTGTACCTCAGACAGCTTCAGCATGGCGGCGTTCATTTTCTCCTGCAGCTCCGCCAGGTTCACCTCGCGTCGCGGAGTACGATCCGAGATCAGCGCGACCAGGTCGGGGTCGTGCTCGGCGTTCAAGTCCAGGTCGTTGAGGCTGAGTCGACCGCGGTGCCGGCGTTGTTTGAGGAAGTTGATGGCTTTGTTGACGGCGATCCGGTACAACCAGGTGAAGAAGCTCGAGTCGCCCTTGAAGCCGGCCAGCGCCCGGTAGGCCTTCAGGAAGGTCTCCTGGGTGAGGTCGGCGGCGTCTTCGTGGTTCGCCGTCATGTGATAGAGGGTGGCGTAGATCCGCTCTTGGAAACGCCGCACCAACTCGTCATAGGCCGTGAGGTCTCCCCCCTGGGCCCGCTTCACCAACGTCCGCTCCGGCGGTTCCGGCACCGTGGGCGGTCGCGGTTGCGGGGGCGCGTTCAAAGCCGCGAGCATGGTGGCGTGGAAGGAGCCGCGCGCTCAGGGGCCGAGGACCAGGCGGTCGGCCTCGTCGGTCAAGAAACCCGCTGCGCGCAGGAGGGCTTGCACGCCGTCGTTGGGGGTTAAGGCTTGGAGACAGTCGCACGACTTGCGGCAATAACCGTGGATGACCTCGCACGATTCGCCGACGGCGTCGTATCGTTCCATGAACTGGCGCAGGCGCGGCAAGTGGCGCGGTTCCCAACCGCGGATCAACTCCTGCACCAGAACTCGCTCGGCCAGGCTGGCGCGTTCGAGGGTGACGATGACCGGGAGGGTCAGTTTGCCGCCCAACAAGTCGGTGCCGACCGACTTACCCGCAGTGGCTTCGTCGCCCAGCAGGTCTACGCAATCGTCGTAGATCTGGTAGGCGGTTCCGAGGGCGATGCCGAAGCCGTGGAACTGGGCGCGGTCGGCGGGGGAGCAGCCGCTGAGCCAGGCGCCCAACTCGCAGGAAAGGGCGAACAACTCGGCGGTCTTCATGCGGAGCATGCGGAAGTACTCGGCGCGGGTGAGGTCGAGGCGGCCCTGGTTTTTCGTCTGAAGAATTTCCCCGGTGCAGACGGTGCGAGTGGCCGAGGCCACGGCCCGGCAGATCTCCGGTGTGGGAAAACCGGCGGCCAACCGCAGGGCATGGGCGAAAAGGCAATCGCCGGCCAGCACGGCTACGGCGTTGCCGGCTTGGGTGGCTAGGGTGGGCCGGCGCCGGCGCACGGCGGCTTCGTCCATGACATCGTCATGAACGAGCGTGGCCAGGTGAACCATCTCGATGATGGCGGCGACGGTGACCAGTTCCTCGCGCACGCCGCCGGTGGCCTCGGCGCTCAGGGCGACCAGGGCGGGTCGGAGTTGTTTACCTTGGTTGCTGAGGGCGTAGCGGACGTAGGCGGCGATTTCCGGCTCGAACTCATCGACTTGATCGTTAAGCCGTTCGGCCACAGCGCGCAGGAACGGATCGACCTGCTCCACGATCTGCGCCCAGGTAAAAGAGGCGCGCCGGGAGGGTGCAGTCTCGAGGGGAACACCCGCCGCTTTGGTGTCAGCAGCCAGCATGGCTGAGGAATCTAGTTTTGGGGCTCGCACAAGTCAACCGGTTCCTGCGCCGGCGCTCGGTCTGCAGCCCGTGCGCGCGCCGCGACGATCCTGTGTTGCGTCTCGGCGGGCCCCGCGATTAAATCGGCGGCGTGCTGTTCCAGAAGCTCACACTGATCGGGGTGGGTTTGCTCGGCGGCTCGCTCGGCTTGGCGGTCAAGCAGCGGCGGCTGGTGGCGACCGTGCACGGCTACGTGCGACGCGAGGCGAGCGTGGCAGAATGCCGCCGCGTAGGCGCTGTGGACGAAGCCACGCTGGACTTAGAGGAGGCGGTGCGCGGGGCGGAGGTGTTGGTGTTTTGCACGCCTATCGGGCAGATGCGCCCCCTGGCCGAGCGGTTGCGGGGTCGCGTGTCGCCCGGAACCCTGGTCACGGACGTGGGGAGTGTGAAGGAGACTGTCGTGTCGGAGTTGGAACCGCTGTTCGGGGAGTGCGGTGCAGATTTTGTGGGCAGTCATCCGATGGCCGGCTCGGAGAAGGTGGGGGTGGCACACGCCACACCGGACCTGTACCACAGGGCCATGTGCGTGTTAACCCCGACGCCGCGGACTGCCCCCGAAGCGCTGGCGCGCGTGCGCGAGCTTTGGACGGGAGTCGGGGCGCGGACGCTGGAGTTGTCTCCGGGACGACATGACGACTTGGTGAGTCGTTGCAGCCACTTGCCGCACGTCTTGGCCGTGTCGCTGGCGAATTGCGTGCTCGACCCGGCGCATCCCCCCGAGCAAGCGCTGCTCTGCGCCAACGGCTTCCGAGACACCACACGCATCGCGTCCGGGTCGCCCGAGATGTGGCGCGACATCGCGGTCGCCAACCGCCAACACCTAGCCCGTGCCGTGGCGGTCTTTGGGGAGGAACTGAGCCGCTTCCGGCACGCCCTCGAACAAGGGGATGAAGCTGCGTTGAACCAGTTCTTAGTGCGCGCCAAGCGCGCGCGTGACGCTTGGGTGGCGCAGAGTCTCGCCCCGGAGTAACCCCCCAACCACGCCCTGCCCAGCCCTCGATTGACCCGACCCACCACCTCACCCTTCGCCACTGGACCCTCGAAACCTTGCTCTCCTGAAACAGTCCAATTCACCCATCGTCATCGCCATCGACGGCACGAGCGCCAGCGGCAAGAGCACCAACGCGCGATTGGTTGCGCAGGCGCTGGGCTATGTGTACGTGGATACGGGCGCGATGTACCGCACCTTGGCCTGGCATTGCCTCAAACAAGGCGTGGATGTTCACAATCCTAGGGCCGTCGCCACGGTGTTGCGGCGTTGGCGAACGCGACTCGAATGCGTCGAGGGCCAGGTTCGGTTGCTGGTGGACGGCTACCACCCGGCTCGCGAGATCCGCACGGCCGAGACCAGCGCTGCCGTCCCGCACGTGGCGGCCGTCCCGAAGGTGCGTGAGTGGATGAAGAAGACGCAGCGGGCCTGCACGCAATTCGGCAACTTGGTCATGGAAGGCCGCGACATCGGCACCAACGTGTTCCCGGAGACCGACTACAAGTTCTACCTGGACGCGTCCCTGGCGGAGCGCACTCGGCGGCGGGCGGCTGAAGGTGTCGAGGAAGACCTCGCTCGACGCGACGAACGGGACAGCCAGCGTGCGGCGGCGCCGCTGATGATTCCGCTGGGTGCGATGGTGGTCAACAACTCGGGCCAGACGGCCGCCGAGACCAGCGCGGCGATTCTGGCGGAGATTCAGCGCCGGCTCGGGGTGCGGACGGCCGGCGCGGAGGGTGGCTAGGCACGCTGGGGGGGTGGCGGCAAGGACCATGAAACGGAGGCCTCGCGCGTGAGACCATCGATGAACTTGTCCTACTTTCTGGCCTGGACCGGCTTCAACCTGCTCTTTCGTTCCTACTTCCGCGCCAGGTTCTATAATCCTGAGCGCGTCCCGGAGGCTGGCCCGGTCATTCTGGCCTCGAACCATGCCAGTTTCATGGACCCACCGCTGATCGGGTCCGGATTGCCGCGCCCGCTGAATTATCTCGCGCGCGAGTCCTTGTTTGCCAATCCGCTGGCTGGGGCGATCCTGCGGTCGTGGCAGGCGGTCCCGGTCGATCGGGAGGGAGGAGGTGCGGCGGGACTGAAGGCCATTCTCGATCGGTTGCGCGAGGGGGGCGGGATCATCCTCTTCCCTGAAGGCACACGCACCCGCGATGGCCGGTTGCAACCGGCGCGGGCCGGGGTGGGTTTAGCGGTGATCAAGTCGACTTGCCCGGTGGTGCCCGTGAGAGTCTTTGGCAGTTGGGAGGCTTTCGGCCGGCATCACCGCCTGCCTCGGCCCAAACTGGTGGTCGTGAAATTTGGGCGTCCGCTGGACTTCAACGGCCTTCGGGCGGAGGCCAAGGTATGCACCAAGGCGCGGCTCAAGCAGATCTATCAACAGGTGGCCGACGCGACGATGGCGGCGGTGGCCCGGCTCGAGCCGTGCGCCGAGGTCGAGCGATTTCCCTGAGGCGCGTCAGAGCCCGCGAAGTTGCCGGCGCGCGTCGTCCAAGACCGATTTGGCTCGGGCCGATTTGAGGACTTGTTCAAGGGCGGCGCTGGCTTCGGCCTTATCCGGCGGTTCGAGGAGTGTGGCGATCTTGACGACGGCCGCGCCGGCCTCGTCTGCCAGGTCGGGTTGGTCCAGTTGCTGGGCCGCCAAACGCAGGGCGGCCAGGCTGCGCACATCCCCGAGCGCACCCAGGACGAGGCGCCGGTCGTTCACCGTCTGCGCGACGGCCAAGGCGTTATCGAGTAGCTTCACCTTCGCGTCGGCCGGCGCTTCGGACTCGCGACCCAAACGCACATAGCCGCGAAACGCGAGCGTGCGCAACGCACTGTTGTCCGCCGTCCGGACGAGCTCGAGCAAGTCGGGCGCGGCGGCGGGGTCGGCCCAGTCGGCCAGGGCGCGGATGGCGGCGTCTTGGACCTCGGGGCTCGAGTCTCGGGTGGCGGCACGCACGGTGGCGAGCGCCTCGGAGCCGCCGACGCTGCTGAGGACGCGGAGGAGAACGGGTCGGCTGGCAGGCTGGGCGGTCTGGTAGCTCTCGAGGATGGTCGGGCTGGACTGTTGCCGGGCCCGGCTGCAGATCGAGACGAGGGCGTCACCGAGGGTTTCTCGCTGTGCTTCCGTGGAGGCAGCGGCCAACTGCTGGACCAAGGGGGGAATCTCGCTAACGCCGCCCACCAAGCCCGCAGCCTCGAGCGCGGCTTGGCGAACGCCGCGGTCCTCATCGCCCACATACTTGACCACCGCCGCGGCAGCGTCCGTCGCGCCCCGGGTCGCCAGCGTCCGGAGGAGAACGGCGCGGGTGGCTGGCGGGGTGTCGGCGAGGAGGTTGACGACCTGTTCGTGCACGGCCGAACCGGGCAGGCTGGCGAGACTCTGGAGGGCGATCTGGCGCTCGGGGGCGGGTCCGGTGGCTGCAACACTGGCGAGGGGCGGGATATCGGCGGCAGTCCCCAGGACGCCGAGAGTCTCGATCGCCGCGAGCCGGACTTCGGCGACCGGACTCGAGAGGGCCGAGAGGACCGCGGTGCGCGCGCCGGGATCGCCCCGAGTCTTGAGCGCCCCCAGGAGGATCACTTTGGCGCGAGGGGCCAGTGCATCGGTTGCCAAGCCGTTGAGATAACCGGAGGGGATCTTCAGCCAGGTCCATTCGGCCAACAGCCGTCCGGCCAGTCGCGCCTCGAGCTCCCCTTGCGGCCGGTTCTTCAAGCCTGTCAGGGGAGCGAACAGCACGCCGAGCGCATCATCGCCTTGCGAAGCGGCGTACCCCTGAAAGGCGGCCAGGCGGATATGGCCTGTAGTATGGGCAAGGAACAACTCTTGAAAGAGCTTGGCTGCGGCCGCGGAGTTGCCCGCCGCCAACAAACGGTGGGCTGCGTCGATTGCGGCACAATCGACCGTGGCACGGAGCGCCTCGTGCACGGTGGTGCGAGCGGTGGCGAGGGCCGTCGCGGCTTCCGGCGTTGCGATCTTGCCCAGGGCCGTCGCGGCGGCCGCGGCGGCTCGGAGGTCAGGCCCCTGAAGCACGGGCAGGAGGGAGGGCACGGCTTGGGCAGCGCGCCGTTCGCCCAGGGTACCGATCGCGCCGAGCTGGGGCCGGCCCGCCAGACCCGGCAACGCTGCGCAGAGCGCCTGATCGACTGCCGCCTCCGGGATCGACTCGAGGGTGTACCGGGCCAGACTCGAGAGTTGAGGGTCCGCCAGGAGTTGGGTGAGGGCGGGGACCGAGGCGGCGGTGGCGATGAGCTTGAGCTGGCGGCAGGCGTAGTCCTTGGCAGCCGCGGACGCTGGGCCGGTCAGCACCTGGATCAGGCGCGCTTCGAGATCGCGGCGCAGGTCCGGGTCGCGGTGGGCGGCTCTGACTGCCAGGTCCAGCGCCGCCAAGGCACTCTGGTCTTGGCCGTACTCGAGTTGCGGGAGTTTTGCTAGGGGGCTATCCACCGCTGCTGACGCCACCTCGGCCGTCACGTGCGGCAGCAGAATGGCAAGGGCTAGATGCAGGACCGGGCCGATGCGCCTCGATCGGGCGCTGGTGGGCGGCTGCGGGGCAAGCTGGAGAGCGCGCGGCCGCAACTGGAGGGGGAAGGTGAGGTGAGAGAGCATGGTGATGTCGAGTGTCGAGGGAGGTGAGGGGTTGCCCAGTTGCGCGTTTGGGTTATCGGGCTCAGATCTGCCAAGGCTCGCGCATGGTGCGGGAGCGGAGGCGGTTGGCCTGGTCGTCGCCCACGAACTCTTCCTTGACTGGATCCCAGCGAACGGGTCGGCCGAGGCGACGACAGATATTGGCGACTTGGCAGACAGTGTTCGAGCGGTGAGCGGTTTCGGCGTGGGAGATGGGTTGCTGTCGACTCTTGACGCATTCGAGGAAATTGCGCACGTGATCTTCGGCGGGGTAGCCGCGGCCGAAATCGCGTTTCTCACGCAAGGCGGCTGGGTGCGTCTCGAGGTTGCCGTCGTCATCGACATAGACCCAGCCCCGATCGCCCTCGAACTTCACGTGCAACGGCCAGACGCCCTTCTGAAAGACCAGGCGCGCGCCCTTGGCGTAGTGCGCGACCACGGTATCTTCGGCCAACTCGAAGGAGGTGGGTCCGGTGGTATCGGCGCGGTTAGCCATCTGGCAGAGGTCGGCCGTGTGGCTGCCCCACTCGTTGATGGCGCCGCCGGAGAAGTCCAGGTGCGCCTTCCAGAAGTTGCGCGTGGGGATGAGTTTGTTATAGGGGCGCCACTGCGCCGGGCCCAGCCACAGGTCCCAGTCGAACGCCTCCGGGTCCGGCTCGGGTTCGGCCGGCAAGGTCCGCTCGTCGAACTCGGGGTTCATGGGGGCTTTCTCGGCGATGAGCGTGTGCAGCTTGCCCAGCTTGCCGGTGCGGGCCAGGTCGATGGCGAAGCGGAAGCGGCCGATGCTGCGGCGTTGGGTGCCGCATTGGTAGACGCGGGCGAACTTGCGGACCGTCTCGACCACCGCCCGTCCCTCGGCGATGGTCACGCTCATGGGTTTCTCGCTGTAGATGTCTTTGCCCGCGCGCGCGGCCAGGACCGACGCCAAGGCATGCCAGTTGTCGCCTGTGGCGATGAGCACGGCGTCCAGGTCGCGCCGGGCCAGGAGTTCACGCAGGTCGCGGTAGGTGGCGCAGTCTTGGTTCGCGTATTTGCGGTCCACCTGGCCCTTGCCGGCGCGCCGGCGGTTGGCGTCGACGTCGCACACCCCGACCACTTGGGTGCCGGGTTGGTTGAGAAACGCCCCCAGATCGTATTGGCCGCGGCCGCCCAGGCCAATAGCGCCCATCACGATGCGTTCGCTGGGAGCCACCGCTCCGGCGCCGCCCAGCGCCGAGGCTGGGACGAGGGTGGGCACGGCAACGATCCCAGGGACAGCCGTCAGCGTGGTGCGGAGGAAGGCCCGCCGGTTCCATGGATCACGGGTAAATCGTTTCATCGAGTGTTGGCTGCATGACTGCCATCCGCTGAACGGTTGGTCAAGGCTTTATCCCCGGCGTTTATCTCCGGTGCGCCTTCGTAGTCCGGATCCTCAGCGAGGAAGGAGCCCAGACGACCACGGCCGCCCGCCAGGGGAATGGCGCCCTGCGCCTCTGATCTCCCCCAGAGCCGGGTCGGTCTGGGGTCGAAGGCAAACGATTTGCCAAAGGCGGAGCGCTACCCGATAATGAGCGTGCCTCGACTGGGCGCAGTGCGCGAGCCAGGTTCCTCGGGGCAAGAACTCGACATGCAAGCTGGATTCAGCACTCGAAAGCGGAACGGACGAGAGGCGATTGCCGTTGGTTATGGCCTGCTGCTGGGCGCCGTTGCCTGGGTCGTTTGCCCAAGCGGACTCGGCGACGCGCCCGGTGTGGCGGCCGATGCGTGGCCCATGTTTCGCGGTGGCCCGGCCTTGCTCGGGACGGCGCCGGGTTCTCTCCCGGACACGCTCACACTACTCTGGACCTTCAAGGCGCAGCAGCCGGTCAAGTCCTCGGCGGCGATCGTAGCGGGCAAGGTCTATGTGGGTGCGGACGACCAACACCTCTACGCGTTGGACCTGGCGAGCGGCAAGCCGCTCTGGTCGTACAAGAGCGGCGGGGCCATCGAGTCTTCGCCCCTGGCGCTCGAGGGGCGGATCTACGTGGGCGCCGACGACGGCTGCTTGTACGCGGTCGAGGCTGGGCGCGGGACCCTGCTCTGGAAGTACGAGACGGGCGACCGGATCTTGGGCGCGCCCAACTGGGTGCGGGCCCCTTCCGGCCTCGAGAACTGGGTGTTGGTCGGCAGCTACGATTTCAAGTTGCATTGCGTGAGCGCCACGACGGGCCGGACCAACTGGGTGTATGAGACCGGCAACTACATCAACGGCTCACCCGCCGTGGCCGAGGGCAAGACGGTCTTTGGCGGGTGTGACGCCATTCTGCACGTGCTCTCCCTGGCCGACGGGCAGAAGGTGAAGGAGATCGAGGCCGGGGCGTACATTGCCGGCTCGGTGGCGCTGGAAGGGAACCGCGCCTACTTCGGGCATTACGAAAACCGGTTCCTGTGCATCGACATCGCCCGGGGCGAGCAGCGCTGGACTTACCGTGACCGCGGCTTCCCGTACTTCGCCTCCGCGGCGGTGACGACCGACAAGGTCGTGTTCGGCGGACGCGACAAGCGGGTCCATTGCGTGAGTAAAGCGGAGGGTCAACCGCTCTGGACCTTTGCCACGCGCGGCAAGGTGGACAGCTCCCCTGTCGTGGTGGGTGATAGAGTGGTCGTGGGCTCCGACGACGGCCGGCTCTACGTCTTGTCTCTGGCCGAGGGCAAGGAGCTGTGGAGTTTCGAGATTGGCCAGCCCATCACCGCCTCACCGGCGATTGCCAGCGGCCGAATTGTCATCGGGAGCGAAGACGGCGCGGTCTACTGTTTTGGCGCGCCCACCCCGCGGTAGGGCGCCCTCAGCGCCCACCCGCAGGTGGGGGCGTGGCCATCGCGCTCGACCCCACAGAGCTCCGGCCGCCGCGTGACGAGTCCATGAGTAAGAAGCAATCCAAGTCCTGGCGCGAAAAGCTCGCCGACGACAAGGGCCTGTCCAAGGTCGTCGCCATGACCGGCCTGCTCAGCAAACGTTGAGAAGGTGGCCAACTCAACCCGAAGTTCCCGGGCGGCATCGCCGAGCAGGCCAAACGGCTACGGGCTGAGGGTCATGAGTTGGTCGCCGGCCGAGGCGCCCAGGTCCTGCGGGTCAAGGACTGGGAGAAGCACGTTTTCCTAGGCGGTGCGCAGAAGCCTGCGCGCCCGACCGCCGGCGGACAGCCGACGGCGCCGCGGCCCGAGTGACAGCGCGCGGCGTAGGGCAGTCCCCCCCCTTGACCGGACCTCTCTCCGCTACGGTTTAGCGCGCCGTGTTGGTGCGTGAAGCGTTGGTGGCCGCCCCGGTCGGGACCGGCACGAACTCCGCCTGAGACACCGATTCCGGGTTTACGCGGTACTCCGGCTTGGATTGGAGCAGGGGGATCCGACCGCCGAACATCACATGGCGGACCAGCAGCAAGACCAGCAACACCCCCACCCCCACTCCGATTCGGATCAACCGCTTGCGCCGCGCCTCGGCGCGCGCTGCGGTGGCAGCCGCGGTGTCCTCGGCCACTGCCGGTTCGCGCTCTGCGGTTGCCGGGGCCGTCAAGGCCCGCAAGACGGCGTCCCAGCTCACGCGATGGTGCCGCTCGATTGCGAGTTCGTAGAAGTAGGAATCGCAACCGTTCCGGCCGCAGTAGCCTTGGCGAACACGCGCCAGTTTGGGATCGGCGAGAGCGTCCGCGTCCGAGGCCAAGGCGACTTGGGACAGTTCCTCGCCGGTGAGGCGCAAGCCGCATTGGACGCAGGTGGCGGAGACGCGCCGGGCGAAGAACTCGGTCAGTTCCGCCGCTGTGAATCCGGACTGGCCCAGCGCAGCCAGCAACCGGGGCTGGAGGGTGGCCAAGGTGGTGGTATGGACTTGGGTTTTCTGAGCAGCCATAGGACAGCGGGGCGGGTCGAAGCGGGTGGGTGAGTCACTCGGCGGGTTGGTACCAGATCCAGTTCGGCGTGGCCTCATAAGGGTAGTACGGGTCCCGCGCCAAGGCGCGCGCGAAGTTGTGGTAAGCCGAGCGCCCGTCGGCAAAGAGAATCGGCGAGATGAACTCCGGCCGCGCTCGCACGGGATCGTCCAGGTCGCTTCGGCCGGTCGAGTAATGCCACTGGTACCATTCGGGCGGCTCCGCCAGGCAACCGTAGAGCCGAGCGGGGGGCTCGTACATGAGGATGAAGTTCGGGGGATTCTCGATAAAGCCCTCCGGTTTCCCCGCCAGACCGCCCGCCGGCCGTCGCTTGAATCCCCCACCCTCGAGCGTGGTCGGCAGGACCCCGTTGTACTGGTAGCTGCAGCCCAGCGTCTCCCAGTTCGACGGTTTCAGCGGCCGCGGGGAGGGCAGGCAGAACTGCCGTTGTTGGCCGCGATCGCGCGCGCACCGAAAGACCTGGGAAGGCGGCACGTAAGGGAAGAGTGGCCGCGCCGCGGCCACGGGGACCACTTGGTTGAACGGCGTGCGCGGGTTCACGCCGCCGAGGGCGGGGATGGTGTATTTGACGGCGCCGGGGTACTCGGGGTCATGGAGATCGACCACGGAGGAGGCTGGGAACCGCCACTGATGGTCCTGCTTGTAAAGCTCGAGGGCCACCCCCATTTGCCGCAGGTTGCTGATGCACTCGATCACCCGGGCTCGTTCTTTGCCCCGACTCAACGCGGGCAACAACATGCTCGCCAGCGTGGCAATGATCGCAATGACCACCAACAACTCGATCAGCGTGAACCCGGACCGCGCCGCGCGTGGTCCCCACCGCCACCGCCCGGGTTGGGCGGACCACTCGCTCAGGTGTCGTGAACCGTTCCCGTTTCTCACGGTGCTCATAGCTGCTGACGCCCAGGGCCCTGCCGCCAGACCGTAGACCATACTCACCAGTCGCCGAGCTGAACGCCAGCTCGGCGGTAGGGCGCGCAGTCCCCTGCGCGCCGCAGCCTTGCATGCCCCCAGCGGTTGGCGGCGCGCAGAGGACTGCGCGCCCTACCCTGCGGGCACACGGTCGCCTCGCCCGAGGTCGGGTCATTAACAGCAGATTCCATGCGAGGCGCGCCCCCCCGAATGGCCCTTTCTACCGGTCCGCCGTGCCAGGGTACTGCGCGCCCGCCGACCCAGAGGGCTCAGGGGTCGCTTACGGCAGACCGACCGCAACGCGGACAAACTGCGATGACGCCGCGGAGAGGGGGGCCAGCGCTCGCAAGCGCACACGCTCGAACCCATCCTGCTCGGGCACGGGCGTGGCGGATACCAGAGCTATCCCGGCCGCCGACCAACCGGCCAGATCGATCGAGCTGTCCACTGCGTAAACCAGCTCATGCGTGCCAGCCGACCGGCGCAGGAACTCGACCTCGAAATGGCCGCTCGCAAGCGAAGGGCGGGGCAAGGTCATCTGACCCGGCAGGTGCGGTTCGCCGCCAAAGGCGTATTCGCCCAACGCGGGAACGCCGTCGCCGTCCGCATCTTCGCCCCAAGCGAGGGCGGCGTTGCCGAAGTACCGCCGATGCCAAGCCGCGGCGGACTGGCTCGGGTCGGCGACCAGCGCATGCACCTCGAGGTCGCTCAAGGCGCGGTGGTAGATGCGGACTTCATCGATCGCGCCCGCGAAGTAGCGGTTTTGTGCGTCCAGGCCGATCGTCGCCGGGACCGCGTCGGTGTCGACGGGCGAGGCCGCCGTCACTAGGTTCTCCTGGCGGATGCCGTCGACGTACAGGAGAATGTCCGTGGCATTCGGGACCCGGACGCTGGGAAGCACGCCGGCCACGTGATGCCATTGGCCGTCCCGCAGGTCTCGCGGGGCGATAGCGTAGCCACTGCCGACCTCGACTCGCAGCGCGCCGGTGTTGGGCGCGGCGTTGTCCAGGCGCATCATCCACTTGCGGCTCGTGGTGTTCGGTCCCCAAGCCACAATCGCACCGGTGCCACCGCCGGTCGGCACCTTGATCCATGCCGCGGTGGTGCGGGCGCTGGTGCGGGCAGGCGGCAGCCAGGCGGTGTCCACGGCCACGTAGGAGCTGGCGCCATTGAATTCGAGGGCGCGCCCGAATCGGCCGGCGACCCAGGGGCTGGGCACGTCGCTGAATCCGGTCAGAACTCCCAAGCTGCGCCCCCCGGACTCGTCGACCGTAGACCCGGAGGTTTGATTGAACGGAAACCAGAGCAACTCGGAGTCGGCGAAGTAGACCAGAACGCTCACCTGACCGGTAGCCGAGGCGCTGCCGTCGGTGGCCGTGTAAGTGAACCGGTCGCGGCCGAGGAAACCCTCGGCCGGGGTGTAGCGGACGGTGGTCTCTCCCGTTTCAACGAGGCCAGCCTTTGGGGGTGTGGCGCCCTCCAACCGCAACGGTTGCGGGGTGCCATCGTCCAGGTCGTTCGCCAAGACGGCGATGGTCACGGGCGTTCCCTGGCTGGTGGAGGCGGTGTCGTCCCGGGCGCGTGGCGGCCCGGGGGGCATGAGGCCGGGGCGGTAGAGGGCCGACAAGGGCAGCGGTTGCTGGGGAAAGCCGGGCCCGCTCCAACTCCATTCCAGAGCCGCGGAACCGTTCGTGCCCTGGAGGAAGTAGAGCCGATACGGGTGCAGGCCTGCTTGAAGCCGGATCGAGCCGCGCCGCTCGGTGCCGGCCACGTAGCCGAAGTCGGCGTCGATCACGGTGGCCTCGTGAACCCGCAGCAACGCTCCGAGGTTCGCTGACAGGTAAAACGTGTAGTCGCCATCCACCGGCGCCGCGAGGTACCCCGTGAAGAGCAGACCGAACTCGCGGTCCCGGGGCCGGACGGCAAGCGTCACCGCGTCCGTCTCGCCACTGGCCGCGGGCGTCACGCTCGACCATTCCGGCACCCACGGATACGAGCCGGTGTAACTGCGCCACTCGACTCCCGGCGTCACCGGGTGCGGCTGCGTGGCGGGAACCAACTCGCGGTCGTAGGGCCGGGGGGCGGTGAGGTCTGGGCGGCGCAACCGCAGGACGGCCTGCTTCATTTGCTGCTGGAGCGGCGCGAACGCAGTCGAGGTTGCCAGGTTCAGCGCTTGCTGCGGGTCGGTGACCACGTTGTAGATCTCGAAATCCGCCCCGTGCGACACGGCGTCGTAGCGGACCCCCACGAAATCGCCGAGCCGGATGGCCTGCATTTCCTGTCGACGCCGACCGCGATGGGCGCTGAGGAACTCCGGGTAGCTCGGCGTGGTCCCGTTTTGGTAATACTCGATGTAGACGGTCGGCGCGCGTTGTCGACCGTTGCCCGTCAGCGACGGCAAGAGCGAGACGCCGTCGGTGCGGGCAGGCGGGGCCAAGCCGGCCGCCTCGCAGAAGGTCGCCAGCCAGTCGTGGAATTGGGAGGGGGTGTCGTGGGCGATGCCTGCGGGGATGCGGCCGGGCCACCAGGCCAGGGTCGGCATGCGCACGCCGCCTTCCCAGAGATCGCGCTTGATGCCGTCGAACGGGCCGAAACTGTTGAAGAAGTTGGCCGCGTAGGCTTCCGACAAATACGACTCGATGCTCGGGCCGTTGTCGGAGGTGTAGATCATGAGCGTGTTGGTATGGAGGTTCAGGTCCGACAACAAGAGCTTGAGATCGCCCACGGCGTCGTCGATGCGCCGGACCGCCGTTGCGTAACGTTGGTAGACGTCGGCCCAAGCCACCTCGGGCGTGCTGGGGTTGCCGTCGTGGTCCCAGGTCTGGCTGGCGTAATCCGGATGATAATAGGAATCGGCCGTGCCGGTGGCGGTGTTGATCATTCGGCCCGGGGTCCCGAGCCACTGGAGGCCGCCCCGGACGCCGCCGCCAGTCGGGTAGGCCTGGGTGGGCAGTTCGAGCACGGCGTGGGGCGTGTCGTAGGCCAAAAACAGAAAGAACGGCGCCGCCGCGTTCGTGCGGTGCTGATCCAGAATCCACTGCTTGGCGCGGGCCGTCCACAAATCCGCCGTATAGCACAGGTCCAGCGCGGCGGAGACTTCGCTGGCGCCCTCCCAGACCTGTTTAGGTCCCCGGTGGCGGGCCTCGTCCTTGGGGTAATGACCGTGGCCGTCGGTGTGGCGCACGTATCCGAAGTAGTAGTCGAAGCCGCGCTGGGTCGGGTAGGCCGGCCACGCGCCTGGATGGGTGCCGCTGCCTTGGAGTCCCCATTTGCCGATGCACGCGGTGGCATAGCCGGCCTGGCGCAAGACGCTGGCGAGGGTGTGATTGTCTTCGAGGGCTTTGTCGAACTGGTTATTGCGCACGTTCGCGTGGCCTTGATGAACCCCCAAGAGCAGCGAAGCGCGTGACGGGGCACACACGGGCGCAGGGCAGTAATGGTGTCGTAACATCGCGCCTTCGGAGGCCAGCGCATCCAGGCTGGGCGTAAAGTGCCACGGCTCAGACCGGACATTCGCCGCCGCTCGGGCCCGCTGGTAGAACACGCCGACGTCGCCGTAGCCCTGGTCGTCGGTCAAGATGAAGACGATGTTGGGCGGCTTGGCGGCCGGTTCCGCCGTGGGCGAGGCGCTCAGGGCCGAACCCACGCCGAGCAACAGCGCCGTCACCATCTGTTTGCTGTCTCGCATGCTCATGGGAGGAGACGGCATCTGGGGGAATAGGGACCGGTGTTCATGGTTGGCGCTGCGGCTCAAAAGGCGCGGTCGGCAGCCCAAACGGCCTTAATCGCCTCCTCATCGGCGAACCCCTCCGGGACGGCGGCGCTGGGCCGGTTGGCGTAGTACCAACGCAGGCCGTCCAGGGGCGAGCGCAACGTGCGGCTACCGGGCATTTGAAGGTAGCCGTTGGGATCGGTGCGCCGCACCCAATCCCACGCGTAGCGCAGCCATTGGGCGCGGTACTCTCGGCTTTGGTGGGCGAACCAGGTGATCTCGTCGTAGCCCCAGATCCAGATCCCGCCCGCCTTGGGCTGGCCGGGTTGGCGGCTGACGCCCCAGTTGTCGATCTCGACCAGGTAAGGCAAGTGCTCGCAGTGCCAGCCGCTCGGGGTGAGTCCGCCCTTGCTCCGGCCGTAGATCCCGTCCGAGAAACCCACTTCCAGGATCGCCTCCTGCGGTCGGTCTGGCACCTCCTTGATGCGGAGCGGGAAGGAGTGGAAGTCCATCAGCAGTCTTCCTTCGCGCACCAGGCCGCCGCTGGGCACGTGCGAATCCAGCAGCACGAGGTGCCGGCGGGCGTGTTGGGCGGCATAAGAGCGAATCAAGGCGAGCACCTGGGCGTAGTGGTCCAGGTTGCGGTCGTTGTGGTTCATCAGTTCGGTCTGCCCCAAGTGGATCGCCTCGCACCCCACTTCGATAAACGACGCCCCGAGGTAGTAGAACCAGAGCTTGGTTTCCGGCCGGCTCACGTCCGGGACCGAGTGGCCTGGGCGCCAATGATCTTTGAATCGGCCATTGGGATAGAGCATGTCGGCATAGCGAAAGTTGCGTTGCTCGACCGGTTGGTTTAGGGCGGTGAACGTCCAGGGCGGCACGGGCACTTGTTCGACCTGCGTGGTCACGATCTCGAACAGGCACGCCTGCAGGATCATTTCCGGGTCAGCCGCCAGCAGTTTTGGGACCGCCTCCTTGGCCCGCTCCAGGTTGCGCAGCAGATTGGCTTCGCCACCCCATAAACAGAGGCTGCGCCCGACGAGCTTGGCCCCGACGTCCTTCAGCATCCGGATGTTATCCTCGAGATCGCCCCGCCCGTGGAGCAGTCCCTCCATGGTGATCGCGCGGGCCAAGTAGCGCTCGAGCACCGGGCGCGAAATCGTGCGGTCAAACGCGAGCTCATTGGAGGCTCGGTTGGGAGAGGCGGCTCGGGCGGTGCCAACGTAGGTTGCGATGCCGAGGCCAAGCGCCGTCAGACCGATGGCGGCGCGCCCGGTGCACCGGCGGGCGTTGCGGATCGAGCAGGAGTTCATGAGGCTGAGTGTGTTGCGAACGGCTTTCTGTTTGAACCAGCATGCCGAGTCAGCTCCCGCCTGTCCACTCCCACCACACGCAACCGGCGCTGGATTTCCAGCCCAGGGGGCCTGCGTTCGGCGGGGTCCCGCACACGATCAGAATTAGGCGGCCGCATTAGTTGGAGAGCTGGAAATGGCCTTTTCGCGACGATCGGTCGATCGCACTTGACCCGACCAGCCAATCAGTTATAAGCGCGCTTGCTCGATAGCTCGCCGGTGCGAGTTTCGGTCCCGGGTGGCGTGTCGCTCGGGTGGGGTGTGGGATGGCCCGCGCGCGTGTGGCGTGGGCCGTGGGATAGATAGGCACCGGCGTGTCGGTTTGGTTGAGGCTAGGCAACCGTTTGAACTCAACATAGGAACTGCCATGAGAAAACGATCGTTAGTCGCAGTTGCGCTGGCGGCGGGGTTTATGCCGCTGTCCCAAGCGCAGGTCATCACGCCCGTCTGGGTGCAGCACCTCAACGGGTTGGTCAACGTCGATCCTGCGGACAAGCTCCCGCTGGTCGTCAGGAACGTCGGAGCGCCGTACGCCGCCAACGGCATCGGACGCTCGCAACAATTCGCCCTCGGTAAGCTGCGCCGGTACGACGCCACGCGCTACCTGCTGATGGTCAAAGAGAACGGCATTGACGAAGCCGACGCCAATCTGTCCCAGGAGAAGAAAGACCTGGCGGCGGCCTACCCGGACCGCTCGTTGATTTGGATCGACGCGGCGACCGGTAAGCCGCTCGGGTTAGCGCATGTGATTGGCCTGCGCCCGGTGACCGCTACCGGCCAAGCGAACAACAACGACTTCTGGAGCAACTGGGACATCGACGAAGGCCCGGAAGGGCAACGCGCCATCTACTCGACCCACAAAAACGTCATCCTGCGTTGGGCGCCCAAGGCCGGCGGCGGCTGGGAGAGCACACCGACCTGTGCCTGGACCGAGCCCACGCCTGGCGCGTCCGATTGCGCGGGTACCCCGCTGGATGGCAGCAGTGGCGGCGACGGCAACACCAGTTGGCGTTGGCGCGATTTCCGCGTGACCGGGTCCGGCAACAACACGATGTTCGTCGCCGGGGGCGGCACCTGGCGCGCCAGCCATCACGTGCAGATCTTCAAGACGACCGACGGGCTCAAGTTCCACCCGATCGCCCGGTTCAACGACCGCGACGGCGGCCGTAAGGGTAGTTACTCGCAGGGCGGCCTCACCTCTCGGGTGGTGCAGTACGGGCTGGATTCGGCTCACCCCAACCTGATGACGGCCTATCACGGGCGCTACCCGGGCACGGGCTGGGAGGCTCGGCCCAGCCGCTTCATCGTCGATCCGGATTTCCCGCTCGATGTGCTCGACGACACTTACGCCCCCAACTTCCAGGTGATGTTGTTCCAAGTGAACAACGATGCCTGGGGCAACCTGCCGGCGTTCCGGTGGGAGTCGGCGGGCGCCAACGGGTTGGCGATCAACCACGCCGTCGACGGCGTCGAGTATTACGACGGCAACTGGGGCGGTATTCTCGATGCGCATAAGGAAGTGGATTACGTGGTCAACTACGCGTTCCCGAGCTGGAACAACCAGTTCGGCAGCATCAAGAAGCCGGGTTGGCTTGGCGTGCACCGCTTGGATGGCACCATTGCCCCCAATTCCGGTTACAGACTCCCCTTCACCGAAATGGACATTCAGAGCAACGACGCCGGCGCTCAGGTCGGCAACGAGTGGGGCTACGACGGCGACCTGACGGTCTACCCGGACACCAGCGCCCCTGCCAACCTGGACAAGTCCCTGATCGTGTGGGTCGGCTCTGGCTACGGGTACGGCGTGTTCACGGTCCAGAATGTGGCTCCGACCATCGCGCTCGAACCGAGCGACGTGACCATCACCGAAAATCAACAGCTCGAATTGCTCACCCAAATCACCGGCAGTCCGAACAAGTACCAATGGCAGAAGGACAATGTGGCGCTGGATGGCACGCGGACCAACGCCGCCGGAGAGCCGTACTACCCGCCCACGGTCGTGCAAGGCGTGACCAAGACCAAGTTGGTCGTGCCGAAGGCCAAGGTGTCCGACTCGGGCAAGTACAAGTTGGTCGCCGTGAACCCGCTGGGGACCGTGACCACCCGCGAGGCAACCGTCAACGTGGTGAACGATACGCAGCCACCGACCGTCGCCGCGTTTAAGAATGGCCGCTCCGCCGACGCGTCCTACGTCCGGATCGATTATTCGGAGGAGGTAACCGCGCAGACCGCGGGTGATCCGAACAACTACAAACTCAGCGGTGGCACGGTGAGCGGAGCTCGCGCCATCGGTGCGACGGCGGCCATCGTCTACATCTCGCACATCGCCCCCGGCGCCGACGCTACGCTCAGCATCAGCGGCGTGCGCGACATCGCCACGGGCGGCGGCAACGTCATCGCCCCCAACACGCCGGTGAAGCTCAAGGGACCGGCCCTGACCGACGGTTACTTGCTGTGGGAACAATGGCCGGACATCACGGGGACCCGTGTGGACCTGATCGAGTTCGACCTGAATTATCCGGGCCAACCCTCGCGTTGGGAGTCCATGACGGCCTTCAACACCGACGCCAACGGCCTGAGCGGCGTCGCCAATAACTTCGGTGCGCGCATCTCCGGTTGGGTGACCCCCACCGAGACCGCTCAGTACCGGTTCTTCATCCGCAGCGACGACGCTTCGGCCTTCTACCTCTCGACCAGTGCAGACCCGGCGGGCGCCCGTCTGGTCGCTTGGGAGTTGGGTTGCTGCCAGGCCTTCCTCGAACCGACTGCGGTCGATCCTCAAACCAACGGGAGCATCCAGACTTCCGAGGCGATTGCGTTGCAGGCCGGCACCTCCTACTACCTCTACCAGGTCTACAAGGAAGGCGGCGGCGGCGACTGGGCCCAGGTCGCCTGGCGCAAGGAAGGCGACGCGACGCCTGCAGCCCAGTTGACTCCCATCCCGGGCAGCGTCCTCAAGGCTTACCGCGTCACGTACGAACCGCCTTCGTTCGAGCGTCCCGTGCTCGCGGACGGCACCGTGACGATCCGCTGGACCGGCGGCGGCGCGCTCCAGGAATCGACCGATCTGCGGTCCTGGACCAACGTGGCCGGGAACCCGGCTAGTCCGTTCCAAGTCAGCGTGCCGGCCGGCCCTGGCCAGAAGTTCTATCGCCTCATGCGATAATCCCCGATCCGCTCCGCGCGGAGAACTAAACTCGCAAAGGGACCGAACGGCTCGTTCGGTCCCTTTCGCTTTTCCGGCCCAAACCAAGACCATCCATCGATGGAGAACCAAAGACGGACGACAAAGGCAAACGACAAAGGCAAGCGACAAAGGCAGGTGGCAAATGGAGGCAGGACTTTGTCGCTGAACTTTGTCGTTCACCGTTGTCGATTCCCTCTTCTTTGCACCGTAGAAATCACTCGGGCCCTTCCGCTGCTTGAGCCGCAGATCGGAACCATGAAAGCGAGGATGGACATTGCGGACGAGCGGCTGTTTCCGGCCGTTGGTTTTCCTTGCCGTATGCCCCACCGCTCGCGAACCTCGCCACCGTGTCAACACACTCCCGCAAGGCCGAACCCGCCCGGGGCTCTCGAGGGCCCGGCAGCGGCACCCGGTGGACAAGGGCCCCAAGCCGGTCGCGCCGGGCTGGCAGGGCCCTGACGTGGGCCGCACGACTCGGGGCGTATGGAGCGCTCTTCGCCCTGGCAGCGGCCTCGACCCGCGGATCCCAACTCGACCTCGAACCGATTCCCCGCTCGGTGCCGGGCTCGGAACGAGTGGGCTTTGGGCTGTTGTCGCCCGAGTTGACCGGCATCGGCTTCACCAACACGCTGGCCGAGTCTCGGTCGCTGACGAACCACATCTTGCTGAACGGGTCGGGCGTGGCCGCCGGCGATGTGGACGGTGACGGTCGCTGCGACCTTTACTTGTGCCGTTTGGACGGGCCCAACGCGCTGTACCGCAACTTGGGCGAGTGGAGGTTCGAGGAGGTCGCCGCCCGCGCGGGCGTGGCCTGCCCGGACCTGGACAGCACCGGAGCCGCGCTGGCGGATCTGGACGGCGACGGCGACCTGGACCTGTTGGTCAGCGCGATTCGAGGCGGCGTCAGTTGCTTTCTCAACGACGGTCACGGGAACTTCCGGGATGCGACCGCCGCGTCCGGCTTCAGCAGCACCGCCGCCAGCATGTCGCTGGCCTTGGCCGACATCGATGGCGACGGCGACCTGGACCTCTACGTGGCCAATTACCGCAACGAGACCCTGCGCGACGGCTTTCGCATGCAACTGCGCGTCCGAACCGTCGACGGCCGCCAGGTCGTGACGATGGTCAACGGGCGCCCGTTGACGGGCCCGGACCTGGCCGGTTGGGTGACCCTGGACGACCAAGGCAACATCACCGAGAACGGCCAGGCGGATGTCCTGTACCGCAACGAAGGCAACGGCCGCTTCGCCCCCGTCCCGTTCACGGGCGGTCAGTTCCTGGATGAAGACGGCCGGCCCTTGGCGGCCCCCCTCTACGACTGGACCCTGACCGGCATGTTTCGGGACCTCGACGGCGACGGCGCCCCGGACCTGTACGTGTGCTCGGACATGGCCTCGCCGGACCGGATTTGGATGAATCGTGGCGGGGGCCGGTTCCAGGCTGCGCGGCGGACGGCTTGGCGCAAGACCAGTTGGTTCTCGATGGGAGTGGATTGCGCGGACTTGGACCGGGACGGCCAGGACGAGGTCTTCGTGACCGACATGGTCAGCCGCGATCATCGGCTGCGTCAGGTGCAGATCAGCGATCACCAGTTCGTCTTTGGGCAGGTCGGCGTGTTCGACGACCGGCCCCAGTCGCCGCGCAACACCCTGTTCTGGAACTGCGGCGACGGCGACTACCTCGAGCTGGCCTATGCGGCGGGGCTCTACGCGACCGAATGGTCCTGGAGCCCGGTCTTCCTAGACGTGGACCTCGACGGCTACGAAGACGCGCTCATCGCCACCGGCTTCGAGCGCGATGTGCAGGACATCGACATCGCCAACCAACTCGAGGCGATTCGCCGCGCCCGACAGCTCAGCGACGCCGCGGCGCTGCGCATGCGCGCCCAGTTTCCGCGGTTGAGCCTGCCCAACCTCGCCTTCCGCAACCGGGGCGACCTGACCTTCGAGGAAGTGGGGGCAGCCTGGGGCTTCGACACGCGCGGGGTGTCTCAGGGCGTGGCGCTGGCGGATCTGGACAACGACGGCGATCTGGATGCGATCGTCAATAACATGAACGCGGCGGTGGGGGTTTACCGCAACGAAACGACCGCGCCACGACTGGCCGTGAGCCTGCAAGGCGCAGGCAAGAACACCCGCGGCATTGGGGCGAAGATCCACGTGTTCCACGGCGCCGTGCCCCACCAAAGCCAAGAGATGCAAGCCGGGGGCCGTTACTTGTCGAGCGACCAACCTGTGCGTGTGTTCGCCGCGGGCGCCACGACCAACCGGTTGCGCGTTCAGGTCGACTGGCGCAGCGGCCTTCAGACCGTCCTCACCAATGTCCAACCCAACCAACACCTCGTCGTCCAAGAACCCCCTGCAACCACGGCGCGTCCAACGCCCCTCGCCCCCATCGACTCGCCACGCCCTCTGTTCGAGAATGTCAGTGCGCGGCTCGCACATGTCCACCGCGACCAGCCCTTCGATGACTTCGCGCGACAGTCCTTGTTGCCCAAGAGGCTCAGTCAACTGGGACCCGGGGTGGCCTGGGCGGACGTCAACAACGACGGCTGGGACGATCTGGTCGTTGGCGGCGGCCGCGGGGGACACCTAGCCGTCCTCCTGAACGATGGCCGGGGCGGCTTCGCGCCCCTGGCTGACCTCCCTGCGTTGCGGGCATCGCTCGACCGCGACTTGACAGGCTTGGTGGTGCTGTCGCGCCCCAGCCGACCGCCCCTGATCTTGGCGGGCGCGGCCAACTACGAGGATGACCTCGCCACGACCGGTTCCGTGCGGCAGTTCGACCTTGGCGACGCAGGACGGCGAACGGACCTGCCCAGCGGTCCAGCCAGCACGGGACCGGTTTCCGTAGCGGATGTGGACGGTGACGGTGACTTGGACCTGTTCGTCGGGGGACGAGTCATCGCGGGCCGCTATCCGGAGCCGGCAAGTTCGCGCCTGTTCCGCAATCAGAGCGGGGAATACGTTGCAGCGGAAGACGGGACGGGGCTGTTCGAGCGCCTGGGCCTGGTCAGCGGCGCGGTGTTTGCGGATCTCGAGGGTGACGGCTATCCGGAGCTGGTCTTGGCTTGCGAATGGGGACCGCTCCGAGTCTATCGAAACCACCGCGGCAAGTTGACTCCCTGGAACCCCCGGTTGCTGTGGCCAAAGACTGGCGCGGCCGGGAGCCAGACCGCGTCCCCGCAGGGGTCATGGCTGAGCCTAGAAGAACTGACGGGCTGGTGGAATGGGGTAAGCGCAGGCGACTTCGATGGTGACGGGCGGCTGGACCTGCTCGCCTCGAACTGGGGCCAGAACACCAAGTACCAAGCCTACCGCAGCCAACCGCTGCGACTCTATTACGGCGACTTCACCGGTGCGGGCGGCCTCGAGCCGATCGAGACCTATCACGACCCGGCCTCGGGCAAAACCGTTCCCTGGCTGCACCTGGGCCGCTTCGCCATGGCCATGCCGTTCGTGCAGGCGCGCTACCCGACCTTCCGCGAGTTTGGCGCCGCCAGCGTTCCGGAGATTCTGGGGGAGCGCCTGTCGGAAGGGCAGCAACTCGCCGCCGTCTGGTTGGAGACCACCCTCTTTCTCAATCGCACCAACGGCTTCGAGGTGGTTCCACTGCCCGGGCCGGCCCAGTGGTCGCCCGCCTTCGCAGTCTGCGTTGCCGACTGGGATGGCGACGGCTGCGAGGATGTTTTCCTGAGCCAAAACTTCTTCGCTACCGAGCCTGAAACCGGGCGCTATGACGGGGGGCGCGGCCTGTGCCTGCGCGGCGATGGCCGGGGCGGCTTGCACCCTTGGCCGGCTCGCGCCAGCGGCATCCGCGTTTATGGCGAGCAGCGAGGGGCCGCCGCCGCCGATTTCGACGCCGACGGCCGCACGGACCTGGTGGTGACGCAAAATGGTGCGTCCACCCAACTGTTTCGGAATGTGAACGGCAAACCCGGCCTGCGCGTTCGCCTCCGGGGGCCGGACGGCAATCCCTCCGGCATCGGCGCGGTCGTGCGCCTCCAGTCCGCCCGCGGCCTCGGCCCGGCCCGCGAGCTCCACGCTGGCTCGGGCTACTGGTCACAAGACAGCGCCGTGGCGGTGTTAGGCATGCCCGACCCTCCCCAGTCCGTCATCGTGCGCTGGCCCGGGGGCAAGGTCGCCACGGCACCAGTCCCACCAGCAGCACTTGAAGTCACGGTGGCCTTTCCAGACGAGCCGTAGCGTTCTTCGATCCCCACGCCGAGGTGCCGGCCGTCCAGTGCAGACCGCATCCTCAAGGTCGCCCGCACCATTGCCGACCTCAAGGAGTCCGACCGCATCGCCGCCGAGCACGTCTCCGAAGCCGTCCAATTCCGCACCCTCGACCGCCAGTTGTGGGGGTGAAGGGAAAGAATGGAGAAGGGAAAAGGGAGAATGGAGAATCACGGCCCCAACGCTCCTGTGCTCCAACAATCCATCGTAAGCGTCAAGGGAAGCACGCCTAGCTGTGCGCTGAGGAGGTCGGCTAGGCTGGCGGGATGAAACGATCATCGAGTGGACGCAGATCATATTCCGCCGAGCAGCGGGCGGCAATCGTCCA
>VHCO01000013.1 GCA_016871715.1 Verrucomicrobiota bacterium | reverse complement strand
CCGGACCAGTGGTTCACTCCGGACGTGGTCTCGGGCAATGACATGCTGTTGAACCTCATGGACGCCAATAACCTGGTTCCTGGCAAACGCGGCCAGGCCATGCGCTTCGATGGCTCGTCACAATACCTGAGCCACACCGCCATCGAGGATAAGGGCCTGCCGATCTCCCGCGCCCACAGTTACTCGATCCTGCTCTGGGTCAAAGCCAAGGGCACCGGCCAAAGCGACCGGCGCGTCTTTTCGGAAGGCTCGACCCTCTCCAACAATCCGCTCGTGAACATCGGCACCCACAACACCGGCGCCGACGACACCGTGGACATCTTCATCCGCAACCCGGGCACCGTGCGCATCAACCATCTCCACTCGAAGGCGGCCGGTTACGATAACGCCTGGCATCACATCGCTTGGACCGATGCCAATGGCCAAGGCAAACTCTACATCGACGGCGTCCTAGACTCGACAGCCAACTACACGCGCGGGACCGATCCGGTCGACACCACCTCGATCGGCGCCATCCTGCGCGCGGCCCCCGGCAGCTACTTCGCGGGAGATGTGGACGAAGTCGCGCTCTGGGAACGCGTGCTCAGCGCCGAGGAAATCCAAGAGGTGATGAACAATGGCATCCAAACGCCAGTGCCGCCGTTCGCCCCGGCCATCACGGGCCATCCCACCGGCGCGTCGAACCTGCTCATCGGCGACGCCTACACGATGAGGGCGGCCGCCATTGGCACGCGGCCGATTTCCTACGAGTGGCTCAAGAATGACGCCTTGATCGCCGGTCAAACCGCGAACGCCCTCGCCCTCACCGGACTGTCCCAGGCCGATTCCGGCACCTACAAAGCCGTGGCCAAGAACGCCATCGGTAGCACCACGAGCGATGGGGCCGTGTTGGTGGTCAACCCGATTCCCGCGCCGAACCTGACCAACGGCATGGTGGCCTATTGGCCACTGGACGAGGTCCTGGGCATCAAGACGCCCGACCTGGTCAGCGGCTACGATATGGAGTTGGAGAACCTCACGGCGGCCGACCTGGTCGCGGGTAAGTGGGGCAAGGCGATGAGCTTCGACAACGGCCGCAAAACGCTCCTCAAACGCATCGATCAACCGGGCGAAGACCTGCCCATCTACCAACACCCGGACTTCTCGGTGTCGCTCTGGGTCAACGGCGCCTCCGGACAGGTCGACCGCCGCGTCTTCTCCGAAGGCTCGACTAAGAGCACGCAGCAGTTGTTCAACATCGGCACGCACAGCAGCGGCGCAGACGGCACCGTGGACAGCTACATCCGTAGCGACACCGGCGGCACCGGCGGCCATCGCTACTCGATCGCCACGGCCTTCGATAGCACCTGGCGCCATATCGCCTATGTCCAACGCGACATCGGTGGCACGATGATCGGCACCTTCTATATCGACGGGGTCAAAGACGACGGCGCCCTTAACCCGGTCCGGCCCCTGACCTTGGACACGACCACGATCGGCGGCATCCTGCGCGCCAGTGCGTCGGCTTGGTTTACCGGCTGGATCGACGATGTGGCCGTGTGGAACCGGGCGTTGACGGCCGCGGAGGCCCAGCAACTGGCCACCCAGGTCACACCCACGCCGCCCTCGAAACTGCAACCGCTGGCGATCAACTCCTTCAAACCCGATCGCCCCGCGGTGGCCGTGGGTGGCTCCGTTATCCTGCGGTGGGACGTCAGCAAAGACGCCTCCCTGGTCGCCATCGACTCCGGCGTGGGGGATGTCACCAGTCAAACCGTGGCCGGCGCGGGGAACCAGTCGGTCACCCTCACCACCACCACCACCTTCAGGCTCACCATCAAACGCGGCACCGAAGAACTCTCGGCTACCACGCGCGTGACGGTCATCGACGGCGTGGCCCCCAACTGGGTGCTGGTCGACAACTTCGACCGCTACAACGTCGGGCCGCTCTCCCAGACCGGTTGGTGGCAGGACCTGCGCGGGGACTTCGCCCAGGTGGAAGACCTCAACGGCAACCGCATGCTCAGCATCCGCAGCAGCGACAGTGCCGCGGTGTTACCCCTCCGCACCCTCACCTTCAAAGAAGGCCAGAAAGCCACGCTCTTCTTCCGCCTGATCCCGCGGGGCGCCCCCGCCCTCCAGCATATCGTCGGGCTCACCGACAAGAACATCCGCACCTACGGCGACTCCTCCTCGAACATTGGCCCCGTGGTCTACCCGACCTACGATTCCGCCAGCAGCGCCTGGAAACTGGGGGCCCGTTACGGAGTCGGCGCTGCGGTTGACCTGAGCGGTGATCCCCTCGAGACGGGCGCCGTCTACGCCGTCTGGATCGATATGGAGAACGTGGCCATGACCAGTCCGCTCCCCGAAGACATCTATACCGTCTACATCCAGAAGGAAGGAGCGGCTAGCCGAACCGAACTGTTCCCCAACTACCTCAGCGACCGTGACCTGTTTAACCCCGACCCGATCCTCGGCGGCGCAAGTCCGGATCTGGATAAACTGTTCGTCTCCGGCAACAACACCACCGAGAGCGCCTGGTTCGACGACTTCTACCTCAGCCAGGGCGGCTATCTGAGCACGGTCCCGCGCGCCTTCGGGTTCAGCGCACCCGTCGGCGGCGCGCCACCGCAAATGTCCATCAGCCGCTTGGCCGGCCAAGTCGAGATTATCTGGACTGGCGGCACCCTCGAGTCCGCGCCGGCCATCACCGGGCCGTGGTCCGCCGTCGCCGGCGCTGCCGCACCACCGTACCGGACCGCCCCGGAGGGCGCCCAGATGTACTTCCGCGCCCGGCAATAAGCCCCACCGCCCCTGGGAACCAGGTTCGGCCCCTCACGCCGGCCTCGGAGCGCCAGTCTAACTGGCGCCTCCGAGGCCGCGCTCATTGCCGGCTCGAGGAGTCTTTCAAACTCGATGAAACGGAAACACAGGCTCGGCAACACGTTGGACAGATGAACCACCAAGGCCGCAGCAGAAACGGATTCAACCACGAAGAGCACGAAGAACACGAAGCCTGAGCCGAGAAAGGAGTCCTCGTGAACTTCATACTCTTCGTGGTGAAGAAACCCACCAAAACCCAATCGAGAGAGGAAATCCAATGAAGGATAAAATCCGGTTTGACGAGTTGTCCAAAGCGGTCATCGGGTGCGCCATCGAGGTGCATCGGGAGCTCGGGCCGGGGCTGCTGGAATCGGCCTACGAGCAGTGCCTCGCCCATGAACTGCGGCTCAAGGCCATTCCGTTCACGCTCCAGAAAGCGATGCCGGTGGAATACAAGGGCGTGTTGATTGACTGCGGCTACCGTCTGGATCTGCTGGTGGACGGGCGGCTGATCGTTGAACTCAAGGCGGTCGCCGCAGTCGAGCCGATCCATCAAGCGCAGATTCTCACCTACCTGAAGCTGGCGAAGCTGAAGACCGGCCTGTTGATCAACTTCGATGTGCCGCTGCTGAAAGACGGGATCAAGCGGTTTGTCCTCTAACGATGTGTTACCACGAAGAGCGTGAAGGGCACCAAGACTTTTGGGAAGAACTGGGGTTGGAGTTTGCGGGCACTCTCGCCTTCGCCTCGGCCTTGTTTCGCGTTGTCTGCCTGCTCTCCTCTTCGTGAACTTCGTGTCCTTGGTGGTTGCAGGAAATGATCCTGAAGGAATACCAGAAGCGGACGGTGGATGCGGTTCGAGAATGCCTCGAACTGCTAGCCGACATCCCCCAGAGCCACTGCAGGATCCTGTTCCGCCAGATGGGTCGGCACTGGACTTTTGCGGAGGCAGGTCCAATAGTCTGCGCATGACGGCCGAACAGGTCAGAAAGGCGCGAGAGAGGGCTCCCTTCGGGCCGTTCACGATCTATTTGTCTGACCAGAGGCGGTTCGAGATTCCGCATCGGGACTTCGTGTGGATTGTGCCTGGCGGCCGGACGATTGGGATTGCCGACGAGCATGGAGCCGTCGAGATCGTGGACCTGGTCCACGTCACAAGCCTAAAGCTCGACGGCGGGGGGGACAGCTAACGCCGAACACACCCTTGGGCCCAACAGCGGCACTCACCAGAGTGCCGCTACGAGCTCTGGATCGTGGCGCTGGGAAGCAAGGCCAGGTTGGGGCGCGATTGGACTTGCGCGGCGGTTCGCGGGACTCGAGGCCTTCAGTAGACAAAGCCCAACCTCCAACGCATGGTATCGGCTATGTCGGTGACCATCATCGGCCCTGGCCTGTTCGAGCGCAACGCCGAGGGACAATTGTGCACACGCATCGCCACCGCGTTCCCCGCCCACCGCGTGCTGGTGACCGTGCCCGGCATCCACGCCTGGCAGCGCGCCAAGTTCCTGATTCACCTCAACGATCAACGGCAATGCGCCGCAGCCCCCACCCTCACCCCCGCCGAGGAGGAGGCCGAATGCGCCGCCTCCGTGGACCTGTTCGTCGAGAGCGATCATGTGCTCATCCGGCCGCATCCGGAACACATGGACCTGGCCTTCGCCGCCGACGACTTGCTGCAGGAACTGGTCTCGAAGCGCAAGGTGCGCTTCCTGTTTGTGACCAACGCGCAGGTCCGCCAAGCGATCAAGGAGCGCGGCGAGTGTTGGCGCATCAGCGCCCTCCCCCAGACGCGGGCGGAAATGGTGCGCTTGATCGCCTCCTCCCGCCTCGCGATCGGAGGCCGGCCCATCTACTATTACAATCGAGTCACCGGCACCCGTTACCTGACCTGCCACGAACTGCGGCACTTGGAGACCCTGCCCGCCCCCGAGCTGGCCTTCCACCTCCAGGAAATCACCGACCATTGCCGGCTCAAGAACCGCCATGGCAACCCGGAACTGGACTTCTTCGCCAGCGCCGATGGCTTTGGCCCGGCGAACTTCCCGCCCCGAGACTATTCCGCGCTGCCGGAGGCTGCGTGCCGCGAGCACTTGCGCGCGCTGGCGACGGCGTTCACCCGGGCCGTTCCGCAGCCCTTCCGCAACGACGATCCGCAGGACGAACAGTGGCGCAACCGAATCTACTCGGCGCTGATCGGCCAACGCGATGAGACGCTGACCGAAGAGGTGCTGCAAGGGCTGAGCCCGGAGTTCTATCTGCAAATCGCCTGGTTGCCCGGGGGCCGCTTCGAGGAAGGCGAATTCAGCTTCGACTCGGTCTTCGAGGAATTCGAGCGTCAACCCGGCGATCCCGAGCTGGCGCGGCTCTGCGACCTCACCGCGCGCGGTTTCATCTTCAATTTCCTGCGCGAGTTCGGCGACCTCGAGTACCTCAACGTCGGCCGTGTGGCGACGCCCCTAGCCGGGCGCCTCCACCTCCAAGGCCGGCGCGGAGTGTATCTGGTCGAACTCAAGCAGCGCGGCGCTCCCCTGCCCCTGGTGCGCTACATCCGCATGCAGAAATGGGGCGTGCGCGAACGCCTCGATCACGGCGAGGGCCTCCTCCAAGCCATGATCGAGACCGAGGAATACACCGATTACATCCTCGACCGCCGACTCGGCTGCCGCCAACTGGGCATGAACCTCCCTCCCTGTGTCACCGTCCGCCGTGTCCAGGAAGCCTATGCCGGGCACCGAACCGAGTTCCGCGGCCAATTCCTCTGGGCACCCTACTTCGAGCGGGATTACGTCCGCGGCTTCGTGACCGCCAAACTCCCGCAGTGGAAGCTGGCCGATCCCGAGTACGCCCTGCGCCTAGCCCGCCTGCTCGGCGCCGCCGCCGCCCCCAACCTTATCGCCGGCCGCGCCCGCGAAGAGGACGGACAAGTCATCTTCGACGACGGCGACGAGGTCGTGATCGAGGACGCCCAGGGACTGCCCCGCGACTTGATCGTCTCGGATCATAGCGGCGCTTTCGGCGATTACCAAGCCCCACTGGCCAACTTCAGCGCGGGCTACGCTCGACCCGTCAATACCCGGTTGATGGCGCTGGCCCAACCGGGCCCCTTCGCCCGTGCCTACCTCGAGGCCCTCGCCGAGCGGTTCCGCCACATCCAAGGCGACTACCGCAAACGCCGCCGCGCGTTCGATTCCCTGTTCAAGTACCGACGCTACGACCGGGCGGGCAGCTTCGCCTACCGCTGGGAACAAGCGCTCGAACGCCTGGACCGGACCGACCCCGCCGAACTGCTCGAGACCATCCGCCGGCACATCACCTGGTCCACCGCCCCGATTCGTCCCCCGCTGGATCCCTCCGCCTAAGCCTACCGCTAAGCCGCCAGGACACGGCCGACCTCGCCACCCCGGTCGCCAAGCAAGCCTGCCTCGAATCCTGGACGATTCTCTGCCCCTGCGAACCGACCGCTACGAACCGAACAGCCCCCAAGGCTCCAGGCAGGACCAACCTCGCAACGCGGTCCCCGACCGGTCGCCGCGACCGACTACAAGTCCGCGGTAGGGCGCGCAGTCCTCTGCGCGCCGCGGCCTCTTGTGTCCAAAGCGGTTGGCGGCGCGCAGAGGACTGCGCGCCGGACTCCCGTCTGTCCCAGGTCTCATCGGTAACTCGACCACCCAACCGGCCCCACGGGAATCGGGACTCACCGCCCGCACGGAAACGCAAACCCTGGCGCGGGCTAAAAGGTTGCGCCTTGCCCAGCCCTTCCGTAGTCTGCCAGGCAAATCGGCATGAAGATATTCATCGACGGCAAGTACTACGACGAGAAGAACGCCAAGATCTCCGTGTTCGACCACGGCCTGCTCTACGGCGACGGGGTATTCGAGGGCATTCGCGCTTACCACGGCCGCGTCTTCAAGCTCAAGGAACACATCGATCGGCTTTACTGCTCCGCCAAAGCCATCCTGCTGGACATCCCGCTCTCGCGCCAGGCCATGACCCGCGCGGTGATCGACGCCTGCCGGCAGAACCGCGTCCGCAACGGCTACATCCGCCTCCTGGTCACCCGCGGCATCGGCACCCTGGGCTTGAACCCCAACCGCTGTAAGCGCCCCTCCGTCATCGTGATCGCCGGCAAAATCCAACTCTACCCGCCCGCCCTCTACGCCCGCGGCATGGAGATTGTCACCGTCCCCACCACACGCAACTTGGTCAATGCCGTCAACCCCGCCATCAAGTCGTTGAACTACCTCAACAACATCCTCGCCAAAATCGAGGCCAACATCGCCGGGGTCGAAGAAGCCATCATGCTCAATGCCGAAGGCTTCGTGGCCGAGTGCACCGGCGACAACCTCTTCATCGTGCGGCAGCGCCAGTTGCTCACGCCGCCGCTTTCGGCCGGAGCCCTCTACGGCATCACACGCGGCACGGTCATCGACCTGGCTCGCGAGGCGGACTTGAACGTCGCCGAGGCCACCCTCACCCGTTACGACCTTTATAACGCCGACGAATGCTTTCTCACCGGCACGGGCGCGGAGATTATCCCCGTCGTCAAGATCGATGGCCGGGCGATCGGCTCGGGCAAACCGGGTCCCCTCACCCGCCAACTTACCGACCAGTACCACGCCTTGACTCGCATCACCGGTGAACCCATCCGCTAGCCCCGCACCGCCGCTCAGGCCGCTGCCCCCCGCCCCGCGCCCGAGCCGCGCGCACGGCATGGGCGGTTGCGGAGCGGCTCTTGACTTGTGGGGCGTTTGCGTCGATAAAGCATTCGGTTGACTATGGTGTGCATGATCTGCAAACAGAACGAGGCCAAAGTCCATCTCACCCAGATGATCGAGGGCAAGATCAAGAAGGTGGACTTGTGCGAGGAATGCTCGAAGGCCAAGGGCTTTGATGACCCCACCGGCTTTAACCTCGCCGACCTCCTCCTCGGGTTGGGCGCCTCTCAAGAGGTCGCCCAGGCCGCCGGCGGCGAGACCAAATGCTCCGTCTGCGGCTTTACCCAGGCCGCCTTCAAGAAATCTGGCCGGCTCGGCTGCGCCGGCTGCTACACCTGCTTCGGCGAAGGCCTCGAGGGCCTCCTCAAAACCATGCATAAAGGCACCCGCCACCTCGGCAAAGTGCCCCAGTCCCTCCGCCAAGGCCGCGCCGCCCAGGAACGCATCGCCCTCCTCCAGAAACAGTTGGCCCAAGCCATCCACACCGAGAATTTCGAGGAAGCCGCCCGGCTGCGGGATGAACTCAAAGCCCTCAAGGAAGGCGGGGGTGGCGTCTTGACCGCTTGAGGGCCCCGCATGAACCTCCACGAGTTTCTTACTCCACCAGCACAAAACGCCAAACGCTCCGGGCCGGCCGATAAGACCGTCATGTCCAGCCGCGTCCGCTTGGCACGCAACCTCAAGAACTTCGCCTTTCCCGGTTGGGCGAAAAAGCCGGAGCGAATCAAAGCGCTCGAGACCGTGCAAAAGGCGGTGTCGGCGCTGCCCGAGATGGCCGGTGGTTACGCCGATTCCCTGGACCACCTTTCCGCGCTCGACAAACAAGTGCTCGTCGAACGCCACCTCATCAGCCGCGAACACGCTGCCAACGGCGTCGGCAGCGGCCTGGCCCTCAGCCAAGACGAGTCCCTCTCGGTAATGATCAACGAGGAAGATCATTTGCGCATGCAGTCCCTCCAGCCAGGCCTGCAGCTGCGCCAAGCCTGGGCCGCCATCGACGCCGTCGATACCGCCCTCGAGCAGCGCCTCGAATATGCGTTCAGCCCAGAACTGGGTTACTTGACCGCCTGCCCCACCAACCTCGGCACCGGCATCCGCGTCAGTGCCATGTTGCATCTGCCCGCCCTCGTGCTGGCCGAACAACAAATCAACCAGATCATCCAAGCCGTTAACAAACTCGGCCTGGCCGTCCGCGGCCTCTACGGCGAAGGCACCGAAGCCCTCGGCAACGTCTTCCAAGTCTCCAACCAGATGACCCTCGGCGAAGCCGAAGGCGACATCGTCGAGCGGCTCAGCAAAGTCGTCGCCCAAATCATCGAACACGAAGATAACGCGCGCGGCACGCTCCTCGAGAAAAAGCCTAAGGTGGTCTTTAACCACATCGGCCGCGCCTACGGCATCCTCGCCAACGCCCATAGCATCTCGTCCAAGGAAGCCATGAACCTCCTCTCCCTGCTTCGCCTGGGCATCGACTTAGAGCTCTTCCCGGGCGCCCACCGCGCCCTCGTGGACGAACTGTTCTTGGTGACGCAACCCGCTCACCTCCAACTCGGCTATACCGAGAAACTCAGCGCCGAAGAACGAGACGTTTACCGTGCGGACATGATCCGCGAACGCCTTCGCACCCTCAGCCGCCCCATCACCCCACCCACGCCGGGATCCGCCCTAGACAAACCGGACCCGGCATAGCACTTTGAATCACCCGAGCTGCAAGGGAAGCCTATGAGCGACGAATCCATGCACAATTTCACGCCGCGCGCCCAACAAGTCCTGGCCTTGGCCCGCAAAGAAGCCGACCGCTTCAACCATAATTTCGTCGGCACCGAACATCTGCTCCTGGGGCTCATCAAACTGGGCCAAGGCGTCGCCGTGAACGTGCTCCAAAAACTCGGCCTCGAACTGGAAACCGTGCGCATGGAGGTCGAAAAACAGGTCGGCACCGGCCCCGACCAGAAAATGATCGGCAGCATCCCCTACACCCCGCGCGTGAAGAAGGTCCTCTCCCTCGCCGCCAAAGAGGCCAAAGCCCTCAACCACACCTACGTCGGCACCGAACATATCCTCCTGGGCCTATTGCGCGAAGGCGACGGCGTCGCTGCACGCGTCCTCAAGAACCTCGACGTCGACATCGAACAGACCCGGCAGGAAATCCTCAAGGAGCTCGATCCCAACTTCGCCGCAGCGGAAGAGACCCACGCCGAAGGCGGAGAAAAGCCCGCTGAGAAAAAGGGCGAAGTCAAAACCCCCGCGTTGAAAGCCTTCGGCCGGGATCTCACCGACATCGCCCGCAAGGGCGAGATGGACCCCGTCATCGGCCGCCATGGCGAAATCGAGCGCGTCATCCAAATCCTTTGCCGGCGCACCAAGAATAATCCCGTCCTCCTCGGCGAAGCGGGCGTGGGCAAGACCGCCATCGTCGAGGGTCTAGCCCAAGAGATCGCCCGGGGCAACGTGCCGGAGTTGCTGCGCGACAAACGCGTCATCACGCTCGACTTGGCCCTCATGGTGGCCGGCACCAAGTACCGCGGCCAGTTCGAGGAGCGCATCAAGGCCGTCATGGACGAAATCCGCCGGGCCAAGAATGTCATCCTCTTTATCGACGAACTGCACACCATCGTGGGCGCCGGCTCCGCCGAAGGCACCATGGACGCCTCGAACATCATCAAGCCCGCCCTCAGCCGCGGCGAAATGCAGTGCATCGGCGCCACCACCCTCAACGAGTACCGCAAGTACATCGAGAAAGACGCCGCCCTCGAACGCCGCTTCCAAACCGTCAAAGTCGAACCCCCCTCGACCGACGAGGCCGTCCAGATCCTCAAAGGGCTCCGCGCCAAATACGAGGAGCACCATAAAATGGAACTGACCGAACTCGCGATCGACGCCGCCGTCAAGCTCTCCGACCGCTACATCACCGGCCGCTTCCTGCCCGATAAAGCCATCGACGTCATGGACGAAGCCGGCTCCCGCGCCCGCATCGGCGCCATGACACGCCCCCCCGACGTCAAACATCTCGAAGCCGAAATCGAGCAGATTAAGGCCCGCAAAGAACGCGCCATTCGCGAGCAAGATTTCGAGGGCGCCGCTACCATGCGCGACAAGGAAAAGCAGGCCAAAGAAAAACTCGAGGCCGTCCTCACCCAGTGGAAAACCGCCCGCGAGGAGAAACGCGTCAAGGTCGATGAGGAAGACATCATGCACGTGGTCTCCAAGTGGACCGGCATCCCCCTCCAGCGCATGAGCCAAAACGAAGCCCAGAAGCTCCTCGCCATGGAGGCCGAACTCACCAAGGTCGTCATCGGCCAAAGCATCGCCGTCAACGCCCTCTGCAAGGCCCTCCGCCGCTCCCGCGCCGACCTCAAAGATCCGAAACGTCCCATCGGCACCTTCATGCTCCTCGGACCCACCGGCGTCGGCAAGACGCTCCTGGCCAAAACCCTGGCCGAACAGATGTTCGGCGACGCCAAGTCCCTCGTCCAACTCGATATGAGCGAGTACATGGAGAAATTCAACGTCTCGCGCCTCATCGGCTCGCCCCCAGGCTACGTCGGCTACGAAGAAGGCGGCCAACTCACCGAACAGGTCCGCCGCAAACCCTATTGCGCCATCCTTTTCGACGAAATCGAAAAGGCCCACCCCGACGTGATGAACATGCTCCTGCAAATCCTCGAGGAAGGTAAATTGACCGATAGCTTCGGCCGCGCGGTGGATTTCCGGAACACCATCGTCCTGCTCACCTCCAACGTCGGTTCCGAAAGCCTCCGCAAACAAGGTACCATCGGCTTTACACCCGCCAGCGAACAGTTCGACTACGAGAAAATGCGCGACCGCATCATGGACGAAGCCAAACGCGTCTTCCGCCCGGAATTCCTCAACCGCCTGGACGATGTCATCGTCTTCCGCTCGTTGACTAAGCCCGACCTCATGCAAATCCTCGACCTCGAAGTCGCCAAGGTCATGGCGCGGCTCAAACACAAGAGCATCCGCATCGAACTCGATAGCGCCGCCCGCGACTTCCTCACCGAGCGCGGCTACGACCCCACCTACGGCGCCCGCCCCATGCGCCGCGCCGTCGAGCGTTACCTGGAAGATCCTTTGGCCGAAGAAATCATCAAGGGCTCCTTCCACGACGGCGACCCCATCACCGTCAGCGTGGACAAAGACAAGCTGGTGTTCACCCAACCCACCACACCCGCCAACGCGGTCTCCACCTAGCCCGCCCTTACTCCTCGATGACCGGGCTGCTCGAGTGCTCCTGCAGCCACGCCACATCCGGGTTGTCCGGCGAAGGCACATCCAGCCGAATCAGTTGGCTCGTCATCAACGCCGGCACCGTCCGCCGGTCCTGCCACCGCTTCAACTCCGCGTGCCCATCCGCAAACGCGATCCCCGCCGCCCGATTGTGGTACCCAGCAGGGTAATCCACAATCCGCGCCGCCTTCCGGCGGTCCTTCAAATCGGTCCGGAACATCCCGTCGTTGATGCTGTCAGCGCGCTCGTCCAAAAATACCCACGCCCGCGAAGGCGGCGGCTCCACAATGTCGCTCGTCCGCCGAAACACCCGGAACAAGTCCTGACCAATGGCGTCCGTGCCCACATAGTTCATCCAACAGTTCATCGACAGGCTCCGCACCCGAGCATGCGACCGCCCATCGATCTGAACCGCGCTATGATCGGCCGGACACCGGTACACGCGCGCGCTCTTCGCATAGGGCCCAAGCTGGGCAAAGTCCGAGTCCATCAGGTAGTTCACGTTGGTGTTGTCCGAACTCGCGCTGAAATCCAGCCAACCCGAAACCCACCGGCCACGCCCCGCATGCGACCCCTCCGCCACCCCCGGCAACCGGTCCAAGTGATCCTCCGCATACATCGCCCAGGCCAGACTGACCTGCCGCAGGTTGCTCAGGCAAAGGAGACCCTGCGCCTTCGCCTTCGATCGCGCCATGGCCGGAAACAGCAGCGCCAAGACCACCCCCACGATCAGCAGCACACTCAGCAGTTCGGCCAACGTAAATCCGCCACTCCGCCCCGGCCGGCCGTGCCATGAGGTGCTCGGTTGTCGCCGTTGCCTGTACATATGCGGTTGGGTTGTTTCACGGCCAATCTAGTCCCCAGCCCAAACCATTGCAAGCTACAAGCCGCCCCGCCCAAAACCGCCCGCCACCCGGCCATTGACAGCCCATCCCCCTTCCGCAAAACTCGCCGCTCATGGCGAAACCGGCGCTTGGTCGCGGGTTGGGAGCCCTGCTGGGCGGCGCACAGCCCGCCCCCAAGACACTCTCCCCCACCCCGGAAAACGCCACCTCGACTCCTGCCTCTTCGGCCGCCCACGACGCCCGAGAGCGCATCGAGCAGGTGGTGCTCAGCCGCATTCGCCCTTGCCCCTTCCAACCGCGCAAGGAATTCCCCGAGGCCGCCCTCCAAGAATTGGCCGACTCCATCAAAGAACGCGGCATCGTACAGCCCCTCGTGGTCCGTCCTCAGGGCGACCATTACGAGTTGATCGCCGGCGAACGCCGCTGGCGTGCCGCCCAGTTGGCCGGCCTGGACCAGGTCCCCGTCGTCGTCCGCCAGGCCGACGACCGCGCCGTTCTCGAACTGGCCCTCATCGAGAACCTCCAACGCGAGAACCTTAACCCCCTGGAAGAGGCCCAAGGCTACCAACAACTCGTCGAACAGTTCGGCCTGCGCCAAGAAGAGGTCGCCATCAAGGTCGGTAAGAGCCGCGTCGCCGTCACCAACGCCCTCCGCCTCCTCAAGCTCACTCCCGGAGTCCAGGCCCACCTCCGCACCGGCCAACTCTCCGTCGGCCATGCCAAGGTCCTGCTCGCCTTGTCGCACCCCGAAGAGCAACGCCTCGCCGCCGAACGAATCCTCCGCGACGGCCTCAACGTCCGCCAAACCGAGCACCTCGTCGCACGCCTCCTGAACCGCTCGGCCGAACCGCCCCCCCCCGCTACCGCCACCCCGCCCAAACCGCCCGGCGCCAAAGACGTCCACGCCGCCGCCCTCGAAAGCCGTCTCCAGGAACGATTGGCCACCAAAGTATCCCTCCGCTATCGCCACGGTAAAGGCGCCATCGAAATCCGCTTTTACAGCGACGCCGAACTCGAACGCATCCTCGAACTCGTCGGCGTCCAGGTCGATTGACCCACCGCCCGCCCGAGCCGCCCCCGTGCCCCATGACACCTATGACCACCCCGCAAGCTCAACGTGACCGGTGTGCCCAACAACTCCTCGCCCGCGCATCCCGCATCTCTCAGATGTCCGCCTTCGTCGGCTTGGACGGTTTCGTCGACGAAATCCTGCACGTGGTGGATAAACGCGAAAGCGCCGAGAAATACCACCGCCTGACCCACATGAACCAGTGGGGCGAACGCATCCGCGCCGCCGCCGGCCATAGCACCAACATCGAGCTCGTCTCCCAAATGACCAAGCTGGGCGGCAACGGCCCCATCATGGCCAATGCCCTCGCTAGCTTCGGCCTCAACGTCACCTACCTCGGCATCCTCGGTTACCCTAACCTCCATCCCGTCTTCGCCGAGTTCGCTCGCCGCGCCGAAGTCCACTCCATCGCGGAACCCGGCTACACCGACGCCGTCGAGTTCGAAGACGGCAAGGTCATGCTCGGGAAACACGAGTCCCTCCGACAGATGAACTGGGAGAATATCCAGGCCCGCTTCGGCAAAGACAAGTTCGCCCAGAAACTCGCCTCCGCACACCTCGTCGGCTTCGTCAATTGGACTATGCTCCCCTTCATGAGCGGCGTGTGGGAAGCCCTCTTGACCGAGCTCTGCCCCCAGCTCAACGGAGACCTCCGCCCTCTCTTCATCGACTTGGCCGATCCCGAAAAACGACTGCCCAACGACCTCCGCCATGCCCTCGAGCTGATCGCAAAGTTCGGCCGATACTTCGAGGTCACCCTCGGCCTCAACGAAAAGGAAGCTCACGAAGTCGCCAAAGTCTTGGGCATCGACCGACCCGCCCCAACCCCCGAGTCCCTCACCGACCTCGCCCAGCAAATCCATCGGCGGGTCCCGGTCCAAACCCTGGTCGTCCACCCGGTGCCCTACGCCCTGGCCGTCACCGCCAATGGCCACACCCTCACCCCCGGCCCAACGACCGATAAACCCCTCATCACCACCGGCGCCGGAGACCACTTCAATTCCGGCTTTTGTCTGGGTAAACTGCTGGGCCTGAGTAATCTGGACAGCCTCCTGACCGGGGTCACGTGTAGCGGCTACTATGTCCGTACCGCCAAGAGCCCCACCGTCCCGCAGTTGGCCAGCATGCTGCAAGACCCCTCCGTCACTTATTAACGCATACCACCCACCGCCAAGCCACCCCCGCCAAAACTCCGCGCCGCAACGCGCACCTAAGTACCGCCAGCTCCCCGCCCATCATGGTCCTTGAAGTTGTCCACTACGGTCACCCCGCCCTGCGGCAAAAAGGAGCCCCCATCGAGACGATCGACCCGCAAGTCCAACAGTTGATCGCCGATATGCTCGACACTATGTACGCCGCCCGCGGCGTCGGCCTCGCCGCCCAACAAGTCGCCCGCCCACTCCAACTCACCGTCATCGACGTGCGGGAAGTCACCGACCGCCCCTCGACCCTCCACCTCCACGGACAACCCGCCAACGTCGACGCCTTCATGCCGCTGGTCCTCATCAACCCGCAGGTCACCCCCAACGGCAACCCCGAGACCGGCCCCGAAGGATGCCTCAGCTTCCCGGAAATCTACGCTGACATCACCCGGCCCGGCGCCGTCGATGTCACCGCCTTGGACCGCCACGGCCAACCCGTCGCCTTCCACTGCGGCGGTCTCCTCGCCCGAGTCGTCCAACACGAGGTCGATCACCTCCGCGGCATCCTGTTCATCGACCGCATGGACCGCGCCCAGAAAGCCCCCCTGCAAGAAGAGTTGGCCGCGCTCCAGGCCGCCACCAAGGCCGCCCTCCAAAAGAAATCCGAACCGCCCCGCTAAGTCAGACCGTCCCGCCAAGCCGCCACGCCGCACCCGCGAGCCGTCCCCCCACTCCGCCCAAGGCCCCCGAACCCATGAGCCAACTCGCCATCAAACCTGCCCAGACCTGCCAATACGACCTGCTGGCCCTGGGTGAGGTTATGCTCCGCCTCGACCCCGGCGTGGACCGCATCCGCACCACCCGCGCCTTCCGCGTCTGGGAAGGCGGCGGCGAATATAATGTGGCCCGCGGTCTGCGCCGCTGCTTCGGCCTCCGCACCGCCGTCTGCACCGCTTTCGCCGACAACGACGTCGGCCGCCTCCTCGAAGACCTCATCCTGCAAGGGGGCGTCGACACCACCTTCTTCCGCTGGCGCCCCTTCGACGGCGTGGGCCGCGCCATCCGCAACGGCCTCAACTTCACCGAACGCGGCTTCGGTGTCCGCGGCGCAGTCGGCATCTCCGACCGCGGCCATACCGCCGCCAGCCAACTTGCACCGGGCGATTTCGACTGGGCCCACATCTTCGGCCAACGCGGCGTCCGCTGGTTCCACACCGGCGGCATCTTTGCCGCCCTCTCCGAAACCACCCCGCGCCTGGTGATCGAGGCCGTCCAGGCCGCCCGCCAACACGGCACCGTCGTTTCCTACGACCTCAATTACCGGCCCAGCCTCTGGCAGTCCATCGGCGGTAAGCCGCGCGCCCAGGAGGTCAATCGCGAGATCGCCCGGCACGTCGACGTCATGCTCGGCAACGAAGAAGACTTCACCGCCTGCCTCGGCCTGCAGGTTGCCGGCGTCGACGAACACCTCACCACCCTCGACGTGACCGCCTTCCAACACATGATCGAACAGGCCACCCGGCAATTCCCCAACCTCCGCGTCATCGCCACCACCCTGCGCGCAGTCCACAGCGCCAACCGCAACGATTGGAGCGCCGTCTGCTGGACTAATGGCCAATACTACCAAGCCACCCCGCGTCCCAACCTCGAAATCTTCGACCGTGTCGGTGGCGGCGACAGCTTCGCCTCCGGACTCATCTACGGCTTCTTGGCCGGCCACGACCCCCAACAAGCAGTCGAGTTTGGCGCCGCCCACGGCGCCTTGGCCATGACCACCCCGGGCGACACCTCCATGGCCAGCCGCAAGGAAGTCGAGGCCCTCGCGCGCGGCGGCACGGCCCGCGTCCAACGCTAGCTCGCGTACCCTCCCCGTCGCCCAGAGCTAGTTGGACCAAGACAAACCCCTTCCTTTGTGGTAAAGACAACGCCTATGGGTGATGTGCTCGATCTGCGTCAGTGGTTGGCCGATTGGCCTTACGATCCCGAGAAGGACGCCCGGTTGACCCACGGCGCCGATGGCCGCGAAATCCTCCTGGTCCGCACCCCGCTCGGCCTCGAACAGTACGAACTCGAAGGTCGCCCGGATAGCCTCCGTCCTTACGGCATGGAATCCGCCCTCGCCTACTTCCTCCACCGCTTCGCCAAGGCCAAGGCCGCCGGCCGTGCCGACGACTTCGAGTTGAGCGAGGAAGAGTGCGCTGAACTCTTCGCCGAGGGAACCCTCTATTACTATCGCTATGTGCACCTCTTCCAACTCCAGGATTGGAAACGCACCGTGCGCGACACCGCCCGCAACATCCGCCTCTTCGACCACGTCCGCCAACATGCCCGACGCACCGAAGACCAGCAGCACCTCGAAAAATGGCGGCCTTACCTCCTGCGCATGAACGCCGTCGCCGCCGCCATGCTCGAACTCAGCGAGGGCCACCATCCCCAGGCCGCCCGACTGATCCACGACGCCATTCACAAACTCGAGACCCTCGACGAACTCGACGACGACACCTTCCGCTTCGAACGCGATCGCTCCCTCGTCGCCCTCCGAGAGATGGCCGAGCAACTCGATCAAATCCGGCCTCTGCCCGAGATCGAGCGCCTCGAACGCGAACTCCGCTTGGCCGTCGAAACCCAGGCCTTCGAGCGTGCCGCCCGACTCCGCGACCGCCTCCGCGCCCTTCGCCAGTCGGAGTAGACCACCCATCCCCCACCCTCCCTCACGCCCTCCCCTGCCCCCCGCCCCCACGGGGCCGCCCCCGGCGATCGGTGCGGACACCTCGTGCTATGGATTTTATTTACCAGAAGAAAAGTAGTTGACACGGTGACACAGTGCCTTGACTCGAACGGGCGACTGGGGCGGCAACCCGAAAAAGGTCTTGGGGATCGGGCGTAGTTTCTGATTGACTTTACGGTTGTTACGAAGCAAACTTCGCCCGGTTTTAACAGTCAATCTCTCTGTAGTGGTTTGAGTGTGAAACGCCAATGCCTATGAAGCGTAAATGGCTGCCCTTGTTGGTCTCCGGCGCACCCGCGCTGGTATTCGTGTCCTCCCTCCAAGCACAGTGGCTCGAGCCCCTCTGGAGTTTGGCGCCCGGGGATCGTTCCTACTTGACCACGGGCCACACCGAACGGGGCATGGCGTATAACCCGTTGACCGGGCACGTACTGGTGCTGAGCCGTGCGGGGGGCCTGAGCATCAACGTGCTCGACGGTATGACGGGCAATCACCTCAGCAGCCTTGACCTGACGGGCATCCCCACTTCGGGGGCGGGCACCTATTCGCTCAACATGGTCGGCGTGGCCGCGGACGGTGCGATTTTCGCAGGTAACCTCACGCTGAACACCCTGGGCGATCCGTATCGGCTCTACCGCTGGGCGAACGAAAGCAGCGCACCGACAGCGGCGTTCGCGGGCAACGTCGCTCCCGGGAAGACGGATACGGCCAACAACGCGCTGCGGTTTGGCGATAGCCTCGCCGTGCGGGGCGCCGGCACCGATACGCAGGTGTTAATCGCTTCGCGGGGCGCGACCTTCGCTTCGGTCCTGACCACCACGGATGGCGCGACGTTCAACCCGACACTTCTGCAGAGTGACGCCACGGGTGCCGCCGCCAACAATGGCCCCTTCGCGCTGGGCTTAGGCTTTGGCGTTGGCAGTACCTTTTGGGGCAAGTCAACCCAGGGAACACCCTTGCGCGAGATGAGTTTCAACATTGGCGCCGGCACCGCGACCACGCTACAAAGCATTAGCGACTTGCCGGCGAGCGTCTGGCTCTTCGGGCTGGATTTGCAGAACGGTCTGCTGGGGGGCATCGACACGACCGATCCCGACAACGTCAAGCTGTACCGGTTGGAGAACCTCAGCGCGCCTTTGGATTCGGAGCTGTTGCCGACCTCGAACGCGAACGTCAACGGCACCGGCGCAGTCGCCTTCGGGGGCAACGTCCTGTACGTGATGGAATCGAACAACGGCCTGGCTGCGTACAGCGTTGTGCCGGAACCGGCAACCTACGTCTTGTTGGGGCTCGGGGTGCTCGGCCTCTGGGCGATGCGCCGGCGCGCCTGAGACCTTCCGAAACCCTGTCTCTCTTCCTGACGCGGGCTTGTGCCCGCGTCTTTTTGTCCTCTGGGAGCTGCGGCAGGAGGCGCGGTGGCGGGACTGTCCCTGGAGCGGTCTACCGATCAGTCACGGAATCGCAGTGAATACAGGTCGGCATCCTTGAGAACGATGCGGAGGCGAACCGGCCGACCGGCCAAAGGCCGCACGCTGTGGCCACCCTGCCAACGGACCACCCGGTCCAGTTGATCGCCGATGATTTCCGGGCAATCTTCAATCCGGTAGCCGGGGATGGGCGTGCCACTCGGCTCGAGAACCTCGACGCGCAAGCCGCCGGCGGCTGAGGTCGAGCAATTGAGTTCGAGGTCTTGGCCCGAAAACCGCACCGCTTTGGTCAGGAGCTCACCCCCCCGGTACGAGGCTTGAACGGAAGCGAACCCATCCGGGCGCAGCGTCAAGCGCTCCAGGTGAATTGTCGGTTGGCCGTAGTGACGCAACACATATAGCGAGATCTCGCTCGGACCGGTGGGTACGACGCCCAGGGCCGGGTAGTTGGCGCGGGCACCCCAGTTGCGCAGATCCAATCCTGGTCGCACAAAGCTCTCGAGGAAGGTCCGCTCATAGACGTGCCCGCCCCGGCTGGAGAGTAGGACCGCATCCGAGCAATCGCCTTTGAGGCCGGCGTAGTTGCGCGGGTGGTCCAGGTCCAGCGCCGCAACCTGCTCGTCGGTGAGCGCGCGGCGACCGGGGTTGAACCGCGCGGCCGTGGCTAAGTAGATCTGCGGCGCGCGGAAATAGGGCTGCGTCTGGTTGATGTACAGATGCTCGATGGGAGCGTCGCCGAACGACATGTCGACCGGCTCAGTCCAGTCCAGGAAGTTGGTCGAGGTGCTGCGCGCGATCCAGCGCGCCTGGTTCTTCCAAGTCCTGAAATAGCACAGGTACCGCTCTTCCGCAGCCGACCAGAAGACCACGTTCTGCGAGTCGAACGCCCCCTGCGTGATCAAGGCCCGCTCGGTAGCCGGCCGCCAACGGATGCCATCCGACGAAAGGAACCCGAACAAGCCGCCGGCCCCCGTCCCCCCAACTCCCTTGAACCGCTCGGCAGCGGGCACGCCGGGGCGCGTGTCCAGGAACGGGCAGAAGTTGTGCGTGACGCTCTTGGGTTCGGTGAGAATCACGTTGTTACGACGCGTTCCGTGCACTTCAAATAGCCCGAGGTCGGGCCGCGTCCAGTAGATCCCATCTGCGCTCTGGGCGTAGCAAGCAACCTCCCGCGCCTCGGCTGAGGCATCCCGCTGGGAGGCCGTTGGCCGGCCTCGGTAGTAGAGGTGGAACTTGCCAGGCTCGTGGAGGACCGTGACGTAACCGCTGACAATCCCCTCCCACGGCTGGTCGAACCGAAACACGATTCCCGCCGGTTGCGGGTGGTGCAGCCGCAACTCGGCCCCTTCCAAGCGCTCGATCAGAAACCGGTCGACGAACAACTCGCGTCGCGTCCCCAATTCGAGCGGCTCGGCCGCCACCAGCGTTGCGGCCATGCCCAGCACCGACGAAAGCCTGCTGACGATGCCGGGTGCGGCGAAGCCTTTCGCCAAGCGCAGGTTCCAGTAGGTCCACAGGCCCGGGCATCCCGGTGTGGAAAGGCGCAGTGAGTCTAGCAAGCCGTGCATGGGTAATCGGTGTGTCTGGACCATCCCATACACCAAATCGACAAAAAGGAAAGTCCTTCCTCTCCTGCCGGACTCCTTTACGAGGCGCGTGCCACGCACTGCGCTGGATGAAATCCGGCAGGCACCGGCCGGGGCGCGCGTCCTCAGACCCGCTGGGTGGACGTGATGGACCGCGCTCCATCGCGATCAGGACTCGCGCGGCCTGACGAAGTGCGCTTTACCCGAGCGCGACACCAGAAGCCGACGCCGGGTCGAACAACCTGGCGTGGGCAGCGGCGAACTCGACCGCCACGACTTGCCCCGGTCGAGCTGGCGAATCGCTCGGCACGCGTGCCACAATCGCCTGGCCCAACACTCGCACGTGCACATGAGCCTCCGCGCCGGCGGCCTCGACCAGGTCCACCGTGCCGGTCAGCACCGACGGGGTAGCCGCGTTGGTAGCGGGGTGGGGCTGCAAACGCACGTCCTCCGGCCGAATGCCCACGATGACGTCTCGGCCGGCCGCGCCCTCGAGGACAGCCGCCCGTGTCGCCGCGATCGCCAAAGCGAAAGGCGAGGGCGAGCCGGCTGCAGCGCAAAGCCGAACCTCGAGCGTCTCGCCGCGAGGTTCGAGTCGCCCACGGAGGAAGTTCATCGGAGGCGATCCGATGAACCCAGCAACAAACCGGTTGGCGGGCCGGCGATAGAGGGTCAGGGGGTCGGCGGCCTGTTGGATCTGGCCATCCCGCAGGACGACCAGGCGCTCGCCCAGGGCCAGGGCTTCGGCCTGGTCATGGGTCACGTAGACCACGGTCGCGCCTAGACGCGCCTGCAACCGCTTGAGGTCCGCCCGCAGTTGGGCGCGCAGCGGGGCGTCAAGGTGGGACAAAGGCTCGTCCAGCAGAAAGACCTTGGGCTGCCGCACCAAGGCTCGGCCGAGGGCCACCCGTTGGCGTTCCCCACCCGATAGCGCCGACGGCATCCGCTCCAACAGAGGGGTCAAACCCAGCCATTCCGCCGTCGTGCGCACGCGCCGGTCCGCCTCCGCCTTGGGGACCCTCCGCAAGTGCAGACCAAGGGCGAGGTTCCCGTACACGGTCAGGTGGGGATAAAGGGCGTGGTGCTGGAAGACCATGGCGACATCGCGGTCTTGGGGCGGAACCTGGTTAACCACGCACCCATCAATGGCGATCGTGCCCGCCGTGGCGACCTCGAGTCCGGCAATGAGGCGCAGCAAGGTCGACTTACCGGCCCCGGACGGTCCCACCAACACCACGAGTTCCTTGTCCTCAACCGTCAAACTCACCGCGTTCACCGCCGCCAACAGCTCACCCTTCGGCCCCGGAAACACCTTACTGACTTGATCGAGGACAACACGCGCCATGTATGGAGCGCAGTCTTGGAACTTGGCACCCGCGTGTCGAGGCCAGAGTCGCTCCGCGGCGGCCCTACCTCGGTTCTCTCGAACTCGGTCGAGCACCGTTACGTGCCGCATCGCCGCGGCTTCCGGAGCGCGGACTCCAGTCCGCTTCGCTGTGATCGGCGCAAGGGCGTAGCAAGGGTTCAAGCCTCCGGAGGTCCAACAGGCACAGGCTCGGAAAAACACCCAACTGCGCGCCGTCTTGGTTCCGGCATTGCTCCGGCTGGGGCGCCGGACTAGAGTGTGCTGGCGCTGGGACGTTGGATCGCCAGCGCCGGACTGGAACACACTTCATGAAACGATTCTCGATGAACTGGATGACGGGCCTCCTGGCCAGCGGACTCTTGGCTCAGGGGGCGGAGCTGCGGATTGGGATGATCGGGCTGGACACCTCGCACGCGATCGCGTTCACCAAGCTGTTGAACGATGCCAACGACCGCAATCATGTGCCGGGCGGACGGGTGGTGGCTGCCTTTAAAGGCGGTAGCCCCGACCTCGAGTCGAGCTGGTCGCGCGTCGATGGTTACACCCGTCAGCTTCAGGAGCAGTATGGGGTCAAGATCCTGGACTCGATCGAGGCGCTCTGTGCCGAGGTGGACGTCGTGATGCTCGAGAGCGTCGACGGGCGGCCGCACCTCGAACAGGTCAAGCCGGTGTTGCGCGCCCGCAAACCGGTGTTCATCGACAAGCCCGTGGCGGGGTCGCTGCGCGATGCCATCGCCATCTACCGACTGGCGAGTGAACTGGGCGTGCCGTGCTTCAGCTCCTCTTCGTTGCGTTATTACCCAGGCTTGGTCGAACTCAAGCAAGCGAACGTGGGCGATGTCCGCGGTGCAGTCTCGACCGGTCCGTGCGCCCTCGAACCCCATCATCCGGACTTGTTCTGGTACGGTGTGCATGCGGCGGAGGCCCTCTACACCGCGTTGGGAACCGGATGTGAGAGCGTCGTGCGGACGGCGACGCCGAACACGGACGTGGTCACGGGGCGGTGGGCGGACGGTAAAGTGGGGACGATGATTGGGATTCGGAACGCGAGCGCGCCTTATCGGGTGACGCTCTTTGGCACCAAGGCCGTCCTCGATCAAAAGCCGGGCGGCGGTTACGCACCGTTAATCCGCGAGGTGATGAAGTTCTTTCAATCGGGCGTGGCGCCCGTCTCGCCGGAGGAGACCATCGAGCTGTTCGCGTTCATGGAGGCGGCCGACGAAAGCAAGCGCCAAGGCGGCCGGCCGGTGCGAATCGCCGATGTGCTCAAGCAACACGGCGCCGACTAACGCCGCGCCCGGTGGGTCGGCCCCGCCGCGCCGAGGGGTGCCCCCGCCGCCGGCGTCGCGTCACTCCAGGCAGGCAGCGTCCACTTCGATCTCGAACAGAAGATCGTCGCGGCAGACATCGTTCTTGGCCACGATCACCGGCAGGTTCGGCAGCCGCTGCTGCGCGCAATACTGGCTGAAGACCGGGGCGTCTTCGGCGTGTTTGAAATACGCGATGGCGCGAGTGATGTGCTCCCAACCCATCTGGCACGAGTTCAAGATGCCGGCCACAACCTCCATGGTCAGTTTGACCTGCTTGGCCACATCGCCCACATGCAAGGTGCGGCCGTCGGGAGCGATGCTCGCGGTCCCGGACACGTAGAGCCGGCGTTGCCGCGGCATGATGAACTCGACCGCCCGACTGAACGAACTGCCGTATTCGAGCGCGGGGCATTGGAGCGGCGAGGGCACCATGCGCAGCCGCACCGCAGGGTGCTTCGGTTGGATGGCCAACAGGTCCGCCACGACGGCTGTCCCGGCGGAGTTGCCCCCACCCACCCCCGTGCTGGCCGGCACCAACCGATCGAAGACGCCGCGCTCGCGGAAGAACTCGTTGCGCACGCGGTTGAATTCGTCGTACCACTCGAGGATGTCGTCCAGGTAAAACCAGGTGCGGCAGACATGCGAGAAATCCAAGCCCACTAACCCGAGCGCTTGCTCCATGATCTCGAGGGTCTCCCAGGCCTGCTCGCCCCGAGGTTCCTCGGCGTTCTCGGAACGAATGCCGCCCAACACACAGTAGCGCGCGGCCGCATTCTCGAACGCGGTGCCGATCGTCCGGCCGTCCACCTGCACGGGCTGCACCGTGACCCCCGAGACCGCATGCACCTGGATCCCGGCCACGGGGCAACCGCCGCCGTTGCCCTCCTCGACCCAAGTGACCGGCCACTCGACGCCGTTCAACCGGTAAGCCTTCGTGTGCTTGACGTGAACCGGATCGTTGACGACGCCAAACACGTCCTGCCGCACGATGCGTAGCCGGGGGTGATCGGCCAGGTAATCGTACAAGCGTTGGAAGAGGCTGGTCGGATCCTCGAACCCAATGGCCGGGATGTTAAGAAACACCTCCTGGAAATCGCCGTTCGGCAGGCGAATCACTTGGAGGCCGCCCACGGCCTTGCCGGTTCGTCGAGTTTGCATTACGTCATTCCATTTGCCCTGCCGCCCACCGGCACCCCGCCTTATTCAACCGACAGGCGCGCCGTGCTCCAGCCGGCGCCCTCGAACCCGCGCACACCACGCAGGCCAGTTGCCCCGGCCCGCCGAGGCCACGCCCAAGCCAGAAACCCAGATCATCCACGGGCGCTGGCTCTGAGGCAACTCTGTTTGCATGCCAAGTGGAAGGCAGCGGGACAGGCGGCTTGGCAAAGAACCGGATGTGCCTCATGCTGTCGCCCATGCACGCTCCCAACTCGAGGTCCCTGCCACCGCGCCGGTCCGTCGCTTGCCTCGACCACCTGGTCCGGCCCCGACCTAGACCCACGCCGGCCCCCCGCCCGGGTCTGGCGGGCGAGCCCATCGGAGGGCCGCGGCTAGCTCGAGCCGCCCTGTGGACCGCGCTCTGCATCAGTCACGCCTGGGCCGGCCCCGCCGCACCCGCGGTCGAGGCAGCACGGCCCCTCCAACGCCCAACCAGCAGCCCCATCCTCCGCGTGGGCACCGGCGTCGCTGAGTTCGAAGCTCACGACGAGATGACCATCGCGGGCGGCATCACCGCCGGGCAAGCCAAGGGCCAAGAAGGCAAGCTGCGCGCCGTGGCGGTGGTGCTCGAACAGGCGCCCTTCGGCACGTTCGCGGTGGTGGCCTGTGATATTCTGATGATCACTCGGGACTTGCTCGATCCGGTGGTGGCGGAACTCGAACGTACGACGGGCATCCCCGCAGCCCACATCCTCATCCATTGCACCCACACACACCACGCCCCCAGCACCATGGCCGTGCACGGGTACGGCCGCGACGAGACTTTTTGCCGGGCGGTGCAGCGGGGCATCGTGCAGGCCGTGCAGGAGGCCCATGCAGCTCTTTCGCCCGAGGGTTGTCGCCTCTTCTTCCACCTCGGTCGGGAGGAAACGGTGGGGCAGAATAGCCGCGTCCTGCTCGAAGACGGCCAGATCTACTGGGTGGGCCCGCGAGACGCTTTTGTGCGCCCGACCGGCCCCTTCGATCCCGAGTTGCCCGTGCTCGCCTTCCGCGGCGCCGACGATCGACTGCGCGCTCTGCTCTTCAACCATTCGACCCACTCGATCGGCACCCGGCAGCCGGGCCGCCGCTCGCCCAGCTTCTATGGCCTGGCCGCACAAGCCCTCGAACTCGACCAGGGGGGCAGGGTTTGTTTCCTCCAGGGCGCCTCCGGGTCGACCCACAACCTGACGCTCTCCGGAGAGGAAGCGACGGAGCGCATCCAAGAGGCCGTGCTCGCAGCCCTGCGCCACGCCCAGCCCCGGCCAGTCCCGCGCCTCGCCGCGCTCAAACGCCCCTTCCAGTTCCGGGTGCGCCAGTTCGACGAGGCGCGCGAGGACAAGGCGGTCCGCCGCTATTGCCGCAAGTATGTCGGAGCCCATGGCGATACGGTCGTCGAGGTGTTTCGCGATATGCGGCGGAAGTTGGGGCCCCAGCGCGGTCAGGAGCGCGAGACCTGGCTCCAGGCGCTGCTCCTGGGGGATATTGCGCTGGTGGGTGTGCCGGCCGAATTGTTTACCCAACTTGGCCTGGACCTCAAGAATCGCTCGCCCTTCCGCCACACTTACATCGCCGAGTTGGCGAACGACTGGATCGGTTACCTGCCCGACCTCGCTGGGCACAAGCTCGGCGGCTATCAGGTCTGGACAGGGCTCCATAGCTATGCCGAACCGGGCACCGGCGAGCGCCTGGTGGACGAGTTAATCGAGATGCTGCGACAGTTGGCCCGCGAGCCTGCCCAGTAAACCGGCGCGCGCACCAGTCGGTGATCGAGGCCAGCTCAGGCACGGTGCTCGTCCCCAGGGCCGGCGAGGCGCGCCGTCGACGGCGGACAGTTTGCCGCCCGGGACACCGGAGGACTGCCAGAAAGCCAGCCGCTGCGACACGAGCCGGATTCCGCCCTTGTCGGGCCGCGGCCGATGCCCTAATGGTCCCGGGTGAATCTGGACCGTCAGGCTCCGATTTTGGTGACCGGATCGGCGGGCCGCCTTGGGCGCGCCGCCGTGTCGGCCTTGGTGGCTGCCGGCTGGCGCGTGCGCGGTTTCGATCGGCGGCCCACACCGGGCACGAGCGGTTTCGTCGTCGGCGATCTGGCCCAAGGCGAAGCGGTGCAGCAAGCGGCCGCGGGCGTCGCGGCGATTATTCACTTGGGTGGCGAGCCCGATGAAGCTGACTTCCGCGAGCAACTCATGCCCAGCAACCTGCTCGGCGGCTACAATGTCTTCGAGGCTGCCCGGCTCCAGGGCGTTCGGCGCCTGCTCCTGGCTAGCACCGGCCAAGTGAACTGGTGGCAACTCCTCGAAGGCCCCTGGCCCATCCGCGCCCAGGACCTCTACACCCCGAAGCACTGGTACGCGGCCGGCAAGATCTTCCTGGAGGCGGGAGGCAAAGCCTACGCGCGCAACTCCGCAATGTGCGTGCTGGCGCTGCGGCTTGGCTGGTGCCCGCGCACGGCTGAACACGCCGCCGAATTGGCGGCGACGGCCCATGGACCGGATGTCTACCTGAGCCCAGCCGATGCGGGTCGGTTCTTTGTCCGCGCCATCGAGGCCTCACTGGCCCCCGGCTACTCGGTCCTGTTTGTGGCGAGCCGACCCGTGCATCGCGCCATCTTCGATCTCGAGCCGGCCCGCCAACTCCTGGGATGGGAGCCGCTGGATCAATGGCCCGCCGGGGCGAACGAGGAGGTGGCGCCCTGAACCGGGCCGACCCCGGCCAAAACGATGCCCGCATCGCTAGAGGCCAGCGACAACCATGCCCGTACCGTTAGTCACCCGGGCCGTCGGATTTGGCCTGCGCCGGCCGCAGCCTCGCGTCGCTCAGGTCCAAGCGGTACATGATCTGGTTATAGTCGTAGCGCGGCGTGGCGTCGGGGTTTCCAGAAAAGGTGTTGGCGTACGTCCCTTCGAAGTAGATCAAGCGGCCCTGGTCTTGATCGAAGAAGGAATGATGCACCGGGTTGTAAAAGCTGTAACGGTCGTGGGTCACGATCTTCTTCGCCCGCCGCCACGGCCCCGTGGGGTCGGGCGCCTCCGCATACCAAACCTCGCCGAGATACGAACTGCCGCCCCCTTGGGTCCCGATCAACACCCAAGCCCGCCGATACTCGTTCCAACGCACCGTGCCCCGGTGCAAGACCACCGGCTGGCCCGAGTCCACATCCACCGGTAGGTGGCGCGCCTCAGCGAGCTTCAACCGACCGGCCCGGACGAGCTGGTGCTCGCGCGCCCCATCGACCGGGACCCCGCGCGGTCGCCAAACATATCGGACCCCGCCCGCCGCATCCCGCAACACGGCCGCGGTCTCGACCGGTCCCGGCGCCAGGCATGTCCAAGCTTCGTACCGGGCCGGATCGAGGAAGTGACTGAGCTCGGCGCGCACACGCACGTTGGGGAAGACTTCGCCTAGGTAGAGATACTCCGCACCCTCGATCCGGTGTCGCAGCGGGTGGGCTTGCCCGGGGAAGAGGTGGCGATCGGCCAGATCGAGTTCCTTCACGCGCTCGAACTCGGCTCGCTCATCATGGTAACGAGCCAGACCATGGCCGAGCATCTTCGCCAGCGATTCCATGTGCGCATAGTGACAAAAGAGCCGTTCGCGGCCGGATTCATCGGGCAACACCACGAAGGCGTCAGCCCAGATCAAACCGCGCTCGAAGCCCAACCGACAGACCGGCCGGCTGAACCCTTCCGCGTCGGTGAGGTAGCGGAGATCCACGCCCAGCGCCGGGTCCAGACCGCCCTGATCGGGCAAGTCGGAGACGGCCGCCGCCATCCAGAAATGGCCCAGCGGATACCGCAAGCGGGAGGTATCGCCCCAGAACCAATGGACCTTGCCCCGATACAGCTCCGCAAAGGCCGAATCCTGCCCCACCACCTGCGCGCTGCCCAACGGCTTGGCGAGCGGCACCGGCGCACCCAGCAGGACGCTGTCACGGTAGAGCCCTTCGCCCGTCACCCGGTAAAGCCGCTCCGCCACATTCAGTCGCTTCAACTCGATCACCGCTTTACCCCCCGGAACCGGTGTCACCACCGCCCCGGCATAGCCAAAGCCGTCCTTGGGAAACTCGTAGCCGTGACTGCGCACATGGAAGAACACACGCTGGCCCATCCAGCCAGGTTCGGCGAGCGCCACCCGCCCGGCGTTGTCGGCAACAAAACGGACCCGATGCACCGTCTCCAGCTCGACCAGGGGCACACCGCGCCCCGTCCCCTGATCCACCACCTGGATCTCGTAATAAGCCTTGGCGTCCGCCCGCGCGGATGCGAGGCACAACCCTAACCCGAGGCAGCCAATCCAGCCGGCGCAGACGCTTGACCCGCCGAGCGCGCGCCGGACCCGGAGGGAAAAAGCAATGGGCAGCGACATGTTGCCGCCAGCCTACCCTGGGTAAGCCGGCTTGGAAAGACCCCCTCGAGATGCGACCCGCCGAGCAGGTTCCCAACGGCATGAGGTCCCACGAAAAAAGGCCGGGGCAAAAGCCCCGGCCTCTGGGAAAGCCGCCTTCAGGCAGCACAAGCGAACCCCCACTACGGGACAATGACCCGGTAGAACTTGCGCGGTTCGGTAGCCGACACCGAATACGTCCCCTGCGGGTTCCCGGCCACATCGGCCCACAGGCCCGTGACGCTGCCAGCCTCTTGGAGTTTACCGGCGTGAGTCCAGGTGACCGTCAGCGTCCCGCCTACCAACCGCGCGGTCAGGACCGGCCTGGGAACTTCCGCCGGCAGGGTGGCGATGTCCACGAACCCGACCTTGTTATTGGCTGCGAGCGGGCCATTGCCCAGGCTCAAGCGACCGTCGCTGACCGTCACGACGGCCGTCGCCTCGAACCAGCGCACGTCCGTAGTGGGCGTGCCCTGGACGATCGTCGTGCCCTCGGCTTGCAGATCGTAGACACTGTCGAAGTTGCTCGCCTCGCCCACGACCACCTGCACGCCATAGCGGCCATTGGGAACCGCAATCTCCCAAACCCGACCCGCCGGCAGCGGGTCGGTCTTCTGCATGTGGTTGAACGTGTCGTAACGCTCGTCCGGCGAACGCGTGTCGTTCCGATCCCGCGCGTGCGCCGTGTTGTCGTCGTCCCAACCGTAACTGTACCCGTTGCCCTGATCGGCAAAGATGTAGCCATAGTCCGGTAAGTAGCCCGGCGGCACCTCCGCCGTCGAGGCCTGGAAGTTGACGCTGATCACCTTCCCCACCACGATCGTCACGGGCGCCGACACCGCCGACGCGCCCGCCGCGCTGAATGCCTTGGCCCGCAACGTGTACCTCCCCGCCCCCACACCTGGCCAGGCCAGCGTGTACGGCGCCGTGGTGGCTTCGCCAATCTTCTGCTGGTTGAGTACCCCCTGGTAGTACTCGACCTTGGCGATCGTGCTGTTACGGACCGAAGCGTTAACCGTAAGGGGAATGTCGGCCGGCGCCGTCGCGAAGGTCGCCTGGTCCGCCGGGCTCGTGATGCTGATGGCCGGCGTGAACGCATGCGACGCCACCGACCGCACCACCACCCCGTACATGTTGCGTCCCGCGTTCTCAGCCGCGTAGAGGGTGAAGATGCCCGCCGGCACCTCGCGCACGTAGACCGACGCATAGTTGTTCATCGCCACGCCCGGCCCCACGCCGTCGCCCCCCTCGTCCACACCGACTTCGTCCGGGATAGCGAAGTTCGCCGTGCGGTTGAGACCGTTTCGGACCGGGGTAAAACCATCCAGCCCCAGCCAGTACATCGCTAGCCATTGATCGAGCGGGTTACCCGATTCCGGCGGGTTAGCGCCGTCGCCATCGGTCAGGCGGTTGTCGACCAACAGATAAACCAGCGCGGGTTCCGTGACCCTCACCGCCAGTTCATAGGGGTTGTTGTCACGATTGTCGTTGCGACTCATGATGTACTCCCCACCCACCAAGTACGACGGCAACGGCAACGCCGCCGTCACCCCGTTCCACTGATGCGTCCGGTCGCGGTACGCCGGAACGTCTTCCTGGAACGTCCCCAGCGTGATCGCGCCCAGGTTCGGATGGCTGAACGTCTGCCCCGTGTACTGGGCCGGTGTATTCACCGAGTCGTCCCCCCAGAGCTCGGTTACGCTCGTGATGATCGGTTTGTAGGCCAGTGTCCTAAACGTCCACGCGCTCGTATGCCCCCCGCCCGCCGTGTCCTGGAAGCTAAGCTGCGCCGCGTACGACGTGTCGATCGACAGCAAGCCCGGTGGATCGTACGTCACCTCGACACCCGCCGCGCCAGGCGTGACCGTCGTCGCCCCCGTCACGTCGCTGCCGTTGAACGTGAGTCGGACACTCCCAGTCGCCACCGTTTTCACGCCGTTGACGATCGTCGCCCGCACGACTGCATCGAGCGCCACATCCGCGGCGTCCACGCCCGGCGACACCGTGCCTACGTAGGGCGGCCCCTCCGGCGCGCTGACCGGCACAAAGAGCAGGAAGTTGAGCGTGGGCCCGGGCGTCGGCGACCGCAACCCCGTCAACCGCACCGTCGTGGCGCCCGCCATCGGCACGACCACCGGTTGGCCGGCTGCATCCGTCAACGGGATGTACTCGAAGGGATTGGTCGTGCGCGGCACGACGAAGGTGCCTAGCCCAAACAGCGTCTGGTTCGCCGTCGTGGGATTGCCACCCACCCGATCCAAGCGCACTCGTTGCGGTGAACCGGCGGACGCCCGCAAATAGACTTGGTAGACCTTATCCGGAAAGCTGCGCGTGTAGTTGAGCCAATCCCCAGCCAGGAAACTTGTCACCTGATAGTCTGTCGCCACACCCGCCACGTAGCCCGGTCGTGCCCCATCCGTGCTCACGGCCAACCCCACAAAATCGCTGAACCGATACTCCGCCGCCGTCGTGGCGGTGTTCAAATCGTGGTAATCGATCTCAGCGGTCCCCGCCAAGTTGGCGTAGCCGGCTGGCACTGGGTTAGCTAAGGTCCTGCCGCTCTCGTAGTTGTAGTCCTCTGCGTCCACCGTCACCGCGACCGCAGGATCGAAGGTGTCGAACGTTAAGTCCTGGGTCGCCGAGCGGCCGGCCTGGTCACTGACCGTGATCCGCGCGGTGTATACCTGGTTCGCCATCAAACCGGAGTACGCCGCCGTCCGACTCGTGTTCGAGCCTCCAATGGTCAAAGCACCTGACACATCCGTCCCGTTGAGGGTCAGGCGGATGTTCGCCGCGTCCAACCGATTCGGCGCGACCGTGGTCGCCTCGAATCGCAAACCGCCCCCAGCGCCGTAGAACAGGGTGTTGTTGGCCGGAACCACCCCCGTGATCACCGGCGGATTACTGGCCGAGGTCGGCAGCGGCTTGATCACCACGCCATACATGTTGCGCCCGGCGTTGTCTGCCTGGTAGATGCTGAACGTGCCGGCGGGCACCTCCTTGAAGTACACCGAGGAGTACTGGTTGATCCCAGCACCCGGCCCCACCCCGTCGCCACCCTCGTCCACACCGATCTCGTCTGGAATCAACGGATCCCCCACCCGATTCAGCCCGTTCAACACCGGCTGATACCCCTCGAGCGCCATCCACGCCATCCCCACCCACCACTCGACCGGCAATCCCCCTTCCGGCGGATCCCCACCGGCGCCGTCCGAAAGCCGGTTATCCACCAGGACGTAAACCAGCGCCGCCTCAGAAACCGTGATGTCGAGGCGATAGCTGGCATTGTCGCGGTTGTCATTGCCGCTCATGATGTACTCCCCGCCCACCAAGTACGCCGGCAGCGGCAGCGTGGCCGTCGCGCCGTTCCATTGATGATTGCGGTCCACATAAGCAGGCACGTCTTCCCCAAACGTTGGCACCGTGAACGGCGTGCCGACTGGCGTGTTCGGAGTCGGCTCGTTGGCCACCGTCGTGTTCCAAGTAATCCCGGTCCACTTGGCCAGAATCGTGTCCGTCGGTTCGTTGTCACCGCCCGTCTCGACCACGTCGGTGATCAACGGCAGCCCCAGAACCGTGCTCGAGCCCAGGAGCAAAGCGGTCCCAAGACAGATCGGAGTAAACCAGCTACTCGTTGCTTTCATAAGTTCCTTCTTGCTGAGGGTGATCAAGGTAACCCCTTGAACACCGGCACAACTCTGCGCGCGGCATCCGGCGAGACTGCGTTCGCAGCGCTACGCCCATGCTGTGAGAAATCGAAGCCTAAGAACCACCGCTTGACCTGGCAAGTGAAATCTACTTTCGTGAAAACTACTTTCGCGCCGCCTCCAACTCGACTACCCCGCGATAGGCGTGGCGAATCTGCTCGACTACCGCCGCGCGACCCACCGACTCGCCATCCCACGAAACCGCCTCGACTACCCCGAAAGAACTCAGGGTCACGAAGAGCGCCTGGACCTTTGCCTGAGCGAGTTGTTCGCGCGTCACCACGGCTTCGCGGGCTGGGATCCCCAGTCGCCCGCAGATCTCGAGCACCACCCCCCGAGTGATTCCCGGCAGGGCTCCGAGGGCGACCGGGGCGGTGCCGACCACGCCACCACAAACCCAGAACAGGTTGCCCGCCGCTGTCTCGACCACCTCCCCCTGCGTGTTCAGCACCACCGCTTCGTCAGCCCCAGCGGCCTCCGCCTCCGCGCGCGCCAACACCTGCAGCAACCGGCTGCTGTGCTTGAACTGCCCCAGCCGATCTCCAACCGGCACACGGTAGAGCGCCGTAACCAAACGCCACTGCAGAGCTCGCTCCGACTCCCCGCAAGGCGCCTCGTGCAACGTCAGCACCAGCGTCGGCTGGGTCGCACCCGCAGGGGAATAGCCGCGCGCGCCGACGCCCCTCGATAGCCCTAGCCGCAGGATCGACTCCGGCCGTCGGTTCCGCCGGATCAACTCCGCCGCCACCGCCAACAAAGCCGAGGGCTCAAGCGGCACGCGCATCCCCAACGCCGCCGCACCGCGGTGCATCCGATCGAGGTGCTGCCCCCAACGAAACGGTCGGCCGTGACACACGGGGATCGTCTCGAAGAGACCGTCTCCGTACAAGAAACCGCGGTCGTACACCGACACCACCGCGGCCTCGTCGGAGACAAACTGGCCATTGACGTACGCAATCATCGTCCGACCTCACCCACGCGCCCGAGCCAACGGCAAACGCCTCTGCTCGAGCCAAGCAAAGGCCGCCTCGAATCCCGCCGCCTTCGCCAGAGTCTCCTCGTACTCCGCCTCGGGCACCGAATCGCTCACAATCCCAGCGCCCACCTGGAAACACACCGCGGCCGGCCGACACACCACCGTCCGGATGATGATGCTGAGCAGACTCTCCCGGTTGAAGCCTAGATACCCCAGACAACCCGTATACGGCCCCCGTGCAACCGGCTCGAGTTCCTCGATGATCTCCAAGGCCCGGATCTTGGGCGCGCCCGTCACACTGCCGCCCGGAAAACAAGCCGCCAGCGCATCGAGATGCGTGGCGCTCGATCGCAGCCGCCCGGCCACCGTGGCCACCAGGTGTTGCACCTGCGCAAACCGCTCCAAACGCATGAGGTCCGGTACCTGCACCGAACCGTACTCGCAGACCCGACCCAGATCGTTCCGAAGCAAATCCACTATCATCACCAACTCGGCCCGCTCCTTGTCGCTCGCCAGCAACTCGTGGCCTAGCCGGACATCGCCGCCTGCGTCGCGCGCCCGCGGCCGGGTCCCCTTGATCGGCCGCGTCACCACTTGCGACCCGCTCAGCCGCAGAAACAGCTCCGGCGATGACGACACCAGTTGGAATTGCCCGCAATCCAGATATGCCGCAAACGGCGCCGGCGAACACGCCCGCAGTGCCCGGTACCAGTCCCATCCACCCCAACGGTTCGACGCCATGAAACGATGCGCCAGATTCACCTGGTAAATATCCCCCGCGCGAATGTACGCCTGCGCTCTCCGCACCAGGCTCACGTAACCCGCGCGCGACATCCCCGCTACAGGCCCCTCCCCGCGTGCGGACCACTCGACCGCTTCCGCCTCAGTCACCACCCTAGAACCTGCCTCCGCCATCGCGCCACCGCACCCGGCCATGCCGCCACCCTTCTCCACGTCGCCCCCCCGAGCGGCCCGCTCGATCGCCCGCCTCCAATCCGCCTGTGCCAACTGCGCCCGCGCCAGACACGGGTTGCCTTCCAACTCGAGTCCGGTCGCGATGATCCACACCTTACCGATTCCATGGTCGAACGCGACCAGGCTGTCGTAGAACCCTAGGTCCGCGTCGGGCAACCCCAACTCGTCCAAGCGCCGCGGCAGTCGCGGTTCGACAAAGTGCTTCAGGTCGAATCCCCAGTAACCGAAACAGCCCCCCAGAGGAAAGGGCAGCTCGATCGGGTCGACCAACTCGTACCGCTCGAGCAAACGCTCGAGCACATGCCAAGGATTGCCAAAAGTCTGGTGCACTCCCCGCCGGCTGCTGAACTCGCAGCGCGACCCCCAGCACCGAAAGCGCAAAAACGGGCGCGCGCCGACCAACGAACAACGCCCCCGCGAACCGTCGATCGCCGTCGTTTCAAACAAGAACCGTCCCGGCTCGCCCTCCAGGGCCTGGGCCAACGCCGCAGCGCTGACTTCGGTCGATACTTCGCACACCACACTCATGCTCGCTCTCCAACCGGCATCTCACGATCGCACCGCGGCATCCCGCGCCGTCAGCGACCGTCGGCTCTGGGTCATCCGAAGGCCCATCGGCCCTTGCCCTCACGTGCTGCGGTCGGCCACAGGGCCGGCCCCTGCCCCAGACGCGCTGCCCCAAAGGCTCTCCCGTCCCGTCTCAGGATCCGCATGCGGTCCCCGCCAGGCTCTGCCCACCCCGACTCGAACCCCGGCCCCGATGACCAAACGCGGCCAAGGGCCAAGAGGAGGCCGCGGGGGGGGGCCGCGAGGGATGGTAGGGCATCCCGACGCCGGACGCCACTGTTCCCCTCTCGCTTCACTCGTCGCCCCGTACCCTTCGTCCTCCAGCCTCGCGCTGCGCCTCCCGTGCTGCGGCGGCTCAGGGGGCTATAACAGCGCTAGCCCAAGGGCACCAAGCTGATACATTAAGACATTCTTTTAATTGTTGACACACCCGCTAGCCATCCTCCTCCCTCCGTTCCGTTGACACTCCGTTGACCGGTCGATCGGTCTCTACCCCCTGCCTCCGCCTCTTGTCCCTGCCACCCGTTCGTACACATGCACATGCAATAAGCCATGTTTGTAATCGTTGACACGTCCCTCACACCGCGGTTGGCCCTGTTTCTGGGCCTCTTGCCCCCTGCCGCTCGCTTGCCACCGGGCTCAGCCAGTTCCGTTCACACCAGTTTCCCGCTTGCCCAGCGGGGCGGTCGACCACAGCATGCGACTAAACCGAGCGATTCTCGCGCCCATGAGCACGCCTTCGTTCTCGTTAGGCTGGTTGACGCTGCTGATCTGGATCCTGTCGGACCTCTGGACCGCGACAGCGACCGCGCAACCGGGCCGCTTCGACACTCTGGGAATCCCGGTCCGCAAGGGCGGTCTCATGGGCTGCGTGGTCGGACCCGATGGCCGTGGAGGCGAGGCACTCTACTTCAACTTCAACCAAGTCAGCGGCAAGCTGTTCCTCGTGCAGGTCGACCCCGACACCGGCCAAGGGCGTCAGTTCGATGCCCCCGAAGGACCCGGCGCCTGGGCCCTGTTGACCGGACCGGACGGCCGGATCTACCTGGGCACCTGGGACGGAGCGCTCATCCTGCGTTTCGATCCCAGCGAACCGGAGGCGGGCCTGAAGGTCATAGGCCGACCGTCGCCGACCGAGACTTATCTGTGGCAATTCGACCTCGGCCAGGATGGCTGGCTATACGCCTGCACGTACCCAAATGCCAAGCTGGTCCGGTACCACCCCCAAACGGGTGCCATGGAAGACTTAGGCCGGCTGCACCCGACCGAGATGTACGCCCGCAGCCTGACCGTCGGGCCCAACGGCAAGGTGTACGTCGGGATCGGCACTGCCCAGGGCGATTTGGTCGTGTTCGATCCCGCCACTGGCCGGCACCGGAGCATTCTGCCGCCGGGTCTAAGCGGCGCTAAAGGCTGGAGCACAGTGAACGTGTCGCGCCGTTCGGATGGCCAGGTCTACGCCGAGTTCGGGCCGACCGTGATGCGCCTGGACGACGAGACAGCCACCATCGTCCCGCAGGCGCCCGCGCGCCCCTCGCTCAAGTTGCGGGATGGACGCGAGGTGGTCGCATTCGGCCGTGGCACCTACTCGTTGAAAGACCCGCGCTCGGGGACAGTGACCGACCGCGCTTTCGAGTACGCCGGTGCGGGCGATTACATCTTCGTGGTCGGGGTGGGGCCGAGCAATGTCGTGTACGGGAGCACGGCGATGCCGCTGGAGGCGTTTCGGCACGACCCACAAACCGGCCGCAGCGAGCATTTGGGAGCCATGCCGGGGGGCGAGGTCTACTCCCTGCTCGAGCATGCCGGCAAGCTTTACCTCTGCTACTACGGAGGCGCGGTCATGAACCTGTATGACCCAGCCAAGCCCTTCTGGAAGTTCGGATCGGGCACGGACTGCAACCCCATCTCGTTCGGCGGCGTGGGCGACGGGCACCTGCGTCCGCGCGCCATGATTCGCGGGCCGGGCGGCCTGATTTACATCGGCAGCGAACCGCCCTACGGCGAGTTGGGCGGCGCCCTCGGAGTTTGGGATCCGGACCTGAACAAGACGATCGAGAATTACCGGCATGTGGTGACCAACCAGAGCATCGTATCGTTGGCCTGGGAACCCGACAGCGGATTACTCTTCGGTGGCAGCGGCAACTTCGGCGGTGGCGGCACGCGCCCAACGGAAACAGAAGCGAAGTTCTTCGCGTTCGATCCGGCGCGGAAACAGAAGGTGTTCGAGGCTGCCTTGGTGCCGGACGCCAACAAGTACCCGGCCACGCTCGCGGCGCGCGGCAAAGTCTACACCACCGCCGGCGATCGTCTGGTCGTTTTCGATCCCGAGGCGCTGCGCGTCGAGAAAACGGTTCGCTTGCCCGGGGCGCAAGTGGACATTTCGCTCGGCCAGCACCAGGACGGCAAGTTGGTCGGTCTGACCGCGAAGGGTGTCTATGTGTACGATCCGGCCCGAGGCGAACTCGAGATTGCAGCCCCCGCGCCCGTGCGGGTCGTCTGCGGTTTCGCGTTGGTGGGCGACGATGTGTACTTCGGTTCGAAAGCTGAGCTGTGGCGGTACCGCTTGCCGCAAGGAGTGGCGCGTGAGTGAATGCCTCAAACGGGATGGCCAAGCCACTTATGAGCCGCCGAGATCGGCTACCCATCGACGGTAGGGCGCGCACTCCGCTGCGCGCCGCGGTCGCCCATGTTCACCGCGTTTTGCAGCGCGCAGCGGACTGCGCGCCCTACCTGGCGAGTTGGGTCTTGTTGACGTTCGGAGGCGAGTTGGCCTCGGCCGGTGACCCGGAGGTTCATGCGGGTTGGGCGGCGGCGGCCGCCCGCGCTGAGCTGCGGCCCGAGTTCCAGTTCGATCCTACTGGCGGCCCGACGGGCCGTGGGAGCTGGGTGATTCGCAGCGATGACCGCGCCGGGCTCGACGGTCATTGGGCCAAGACCTTCCCGGTCACCGGCGGCCAACACTACCGGTTCTGCGCCTTGCGGCGCTTGACCAACGTGGCGTCGCCGCGCCGCAGCGCTCCAGCACGGTTACTTTGGCGCGATGACCGGGGTCGGCCCGTACCCCACGATGCCCCCGGCGCCCATAGCTACGCGCCAGGCCGACCCCCGTTGGCCGAGCCGGAGTATCCCGCCGACCGAGCCACCAGACCGGACGGCTGGACGGAAATCAGCGACATTTATCAGGCGCCCGCCAAGGCGACGCAGGCGATCCTCGAGCTTCACCTGCGCTGGGTATCGCGGGGAAGCGTCGAGTGGAGCGAGGTATCGCTCGCCGCGGTCACGCCTCCGCCACCCCGCAGGGTGCGCTTGGCCACGGTCCACTATGTGCCTAAAGGTGGAAAGACCGCGCTGGACAGTTGCCGCCAATTCGAGCCGTTGATCGCCGAAGCAGCGCGGCAGAAGGCCGACCTCGTCGTGCTGCCCGAGACCATTACGGCAACGGGCAACGGCCTGTCCTACTTACAGGCGGCAGAGCCGATCCCGGGACCGTCGACCGCCTACTTCAGTGGCTTGGCGGCCCAGCACCAGTTGCACCTCGTGGTGGGGTTGGTCGAGCGCGACCAGCACTTGATCTACAACGTCGCGGTGCTCCTCGGCCCCGACGGGGCACTGATCGGCACGTATCGCAAGGTGGCGTTGCCACGCACCGAAATCGAAGCCGGGATCACGCCCGGCACCGACTATCCCGTGTTCGACACGCGCTTGGGCAAAGTCGGTATGATGGTCTGCTACGACGGTTTCTTTCCCGAGGTCGCCCGGCAGTTGAGCGCGCGTGGGGCCGAAGTTATTGCGTTCCCGGTCGCGGGCTGCAATCCGTTGCTGGCTGCGGCGCGAGCGTGCGAGAACCACGTCTTCCTGGTCAGCAGCACCTACACGGACGTGTCCAGCCACTGGATGATCTCGGCCGTCTACGATCGCGAGGGCCGCGTCCTGGCCCAAGCGAAGGAATGGGGCACAGTCGCGGTGGCGGAGGTGGATCTCGGCCAACGGCTCTACTGGTCGAGCCTGGGCGATTTTAGGTCCGAGATCCCGCGCCACCGGCCGGTGTGGCCGGTGGAGAGCCCGTAGAATCAGATCAAGCCTGCGCCTGTGGAGGGTGGAAGCCCGTAGGGGCTGTCGTGAAGAGCGTCGGAGCAAGAAACCGTTGAGCGCGCCCGCACGGCGCATCCGTGTCAGAGCTTCAGGGTGTTCGCCAGCATCTTGGCCAAGCCCACGAGAACAGGCCGCACTCCCAGTTGCCGCTTGCTCCAAATCAGGTGAAGCGGAGCGTCGACGGACCGTAGCGCAGGCAGGCTCATGTGCTCCGTTGTCCCTGGGGCGAACGCCACCTCAGCCCAGACGGGCAGCACCGCTGCCAGGCCGAGGTCCTGAACCGCGGCGGCTGCTTGGACCAGCGACGTGCAACGCAACCGGACTCGCAGGCTGATGCGGTTGGATGCCGCCCAATCGGTCAGCGCGTCGCCGACTGAACCGCCCCCCTCCAGCAGCACCAGCGGAACCTGACCGAGCTTCTGGGCAGCGGTTGTCCCCCTGCGCTTCCGGGTCGCGCCAGCCGACATAAAGAGCGCGTACTCCACTTTGCCCAGGGGCGCGCTCGTCAACCCCGCCCCCACCGTGGAACAGCGCACGATGCCGAAGTCGAGCCGCCCCTGGCGGAGACGCGTCAGAATCTCCTCGGACCGGAGATTGTGAAACGTGAAGCCGAGGTTGGGATCTTTGTCGAGGAGAGTCCTGAGGCGCGGCGACACTAGCCAGACCAGCACGCTTTCACCGGCGCCCAAGTGAACCTCGGTCAACTGCGCAGTGCAGCGTCGGTCGAAGTCCTCCAACCGAACCAGCGCCGGCCGGGCAACCTCGATCAATCCGCGACCTGCCGCGGTGAGCCGGAAGACGCCCCGCCGCCGTTCGATCAACGTGACGCCAAAGAACTCTTCGAGCTCCTTGAGTTGTCGGCTCAACTGGCTTTGGCGAACAGCGTCGCCCTCCGCCGCAGCACTGAGACCACCGGCATCCCCGACAGCGACGAAACTGGCCAGCCGCTCCAACGACAAACCCCTCCGCGAAAGCAACGAGCTGCTCATCGGCGGCTTATCGCATGACCGGAGAGTCAAGTCACTTGGGTTTTTCGGCATGGACCGAGGCAGTCCCAACCCCCATATTGACCCCGTTGTTGGAAGGGCCGGGTCCCTGTGGCTGGCGAATTCAGCGACATGCCCGATTGGCTGGTGGCGGGTGCAGACCGTCCATCCGTTTCATCGAATCGTCGAGCAGCGGGCGCCAGACCCACTCGATCACAACCGCAACAAAAGAAGAAAGGGCCGCCATGCTGACGTCGCTTTCGATCGGGAATTTCAAAGCCTTCGGCGGAATCCAAAAGGTCCCCATCCGCCCGATCACGCTGATCTTCGGCGCCAACAGCTCGGGCAAGTCGAGCCTGATCCACGCGTTGCTGTTGACCCGTCACGCGTTGGAAACAGGCGACTGGAACGCCCGCCGCACCGCCCTCGGCGGCGACTCCGTAGATCTAGGCGGTTTTGGCGCGTATGTCCATCGCCAGCGGTTGGAGACACCCGTCACCCTGCACTTCGATCTGGCGATACCAGCGGATAGCACGAACCTACCCGAAGCGTTGCGCCTGGGAAGAGAGGTTTCGTTAGAGATCGAGGTAGGGGCTGAGTCTGACTACTGCGGCAACCGGCTCCGCGAGGGCGCGCCCAGGGTCCTTCGCGGTCGTGTAAGAGCAGGAGATAGCGAGTTGGTCAGTTTCGTCCATCGGCAGGCCGAGCCACTGGTTCAAGCCCTGGGTCCTAACAACCTGGGCGCACTGGACCAATGGGCCCGGAGAGGCTATCGGATCGAACGACTGTCCCTGGACCATCCGGTCTTCCAGGCGGTCGCCGAGTCGCAGGAATCTCGGCCGGACGAGGATTGGATGCTGCGGGAGTCGCTGCCAAGGCGATCCGATCTCGCCTGGGAGAGTCTCCAAGGCGACATTGGTTTGGTCGCGGACGCTGGCGACTTGATCCCGCGGCGAATCGAATACTTGGGAGGCGACGCTGACTTAAAGGCTCAGTGGGCTCGGCCGAGCCTGCCCGAAACCAGGGTCGGTGCGTCCTGCCGACTCCTGCGCTCGTTGGAACGTCTCCTGGAGGCGGTTAACGGGCTGCTCACTCGGGATCTGCGCAGCCTGCAGTACCTTGGCCCATTGCGCTCCTTGCCTCCCAGGTACTTCGAAGCGCGCGATCCGAGCGACGCCAACTGGGTCGCCGGAGGCGCCTTCGCGTGGGAGGTCGTGCGTCGGGACGAGGCCGTTCGGGGCGAAGTGAACAAATGGCTTGGTCCCAAGGGCAGCCTGCAGGTCCCCTATGCTCTGACGACCAGGTCCTGGCTCGACCTGGAAGGTGCGAAATCGGCGATCGCTCGCGAACTCCGCGCGATTCGCAGGGATTTCCCCAACAAGGACATGCTCGATACCGACAAGCCCGCAGGCGGCGGGCCCGCAAAGGACTTCATCTGCAATTTGTGCAGCGATAAAAGCCTCGAGTGGCGGCGGTCCCTGGCTCTTCTGGACCAACGTAACGGAGCCATGGTCTCGCACCGCGACGTCGGCATCGGCATCAGCCAGGTCTTGCCCGTGCTCGTTCAGGCCTACGGCAACCAGCAGAAGCTCGTCGCGATCGAACAGCCGGAGATCCACCTTCACCCCGGCATGCAGGCCGAACTGGGGGACGTGTTCATCGAGTCCGCCCTAGGCGAGCGGAGGAACACGTTCCTCATCGAGACCCACAGCGAGCATTTGATCCTGCGGATCATGCGACGGATCCGCGAGACGCACTTGGGGAAGCTGCCAAAGGAGAAGAACTTGGCTCCTGTAAAGCCGACCGACGTGGCGGTCCTCTACGTGGAGAGAGATGGCGATCACGGCCTTGTCCGCGAGTTCCCACTCAACGAGCGGGGTGATCTCGTCAAGGCCTGGCCTGGCGGGTTCTTCGAGGAGGGGCTTCGGGAAATGCTTCCATAGGGCTATGCTCCTTGGGGAATACTGCCTGACTCCCGAGATCTTTGCGGCTGCGAGCTACTCGTCGGAGGAGGTTTGCGACATCCGCTTGACGCATGTGAAGGAAGCGCTGCTGAGCCAGGGTCTGGTCCGGGATCTACGAGACGGAGACTGGCTCGCCCATCTCCTGGACAATTCGGGGCGGTGGCACCGACGCGGCCTCGAATTGGTCCACAAGCTCCAGAAGCAGGGGCGTCTGGTCTTGGCACCGGCAGCGTTGTCCACCCCCCCGCAGCAGGAGGCCGACTGGTGCCGTGAGTCGTTGGCGTCAGACCGGCAACAACCGCTGACCGGGATCGTGGTCAGCGATGCGCTTGGTGATCAATTCACTCAAGAAGCGTTGGTGGCGCGGATTGGCCATCTCAGCAACAGTCCGTGGTGGCAGGATCGTCGTGAGTCGGTCATTTTGAACCGAACCACCGGTGATTACCTGCGTCACCTTGACCTCGTGCTCCGACACGCGACACACCTGATGTTCATCGATCCGCATCTCGATCCGAGCAAGAGGCGCTATGCCAGATTCGTCGAGTTGCTCCTGGCCTGCCGACGCGCTGAATGTCCGCCTCTCATTCAACTCCATCGGGTGTGGTACGAGGATAGCCACGATCAGCGGGACAGAGGGTGCGATTACTGGAGAGGGCGGTTCCGGGATTTGGAGAAGCCGCTCGCCCGAGTGGGCCTTTCGGCGCGCGTCTTCCTGTGGGACAAGCTCCAGCGTCCGGACAAGGGCCACACCCGCTACGTCATCTCAAACTTGATCGGGATTCTGTGCGGCAATGGGTTCGACGAGGACCATGAGGCTTGCGATACCTGGTCAAGGCTGGATCGCAAGACCCGCGACGACATCCAACGACAGCTCGATCCCGCAAGCCGACGCGGTGCTTCGTACTCGTTCAGCATTGGGCACGCCGGCGGGACGACATGACCAGAGTACCTCGGGCAGCGCACACACCCCGGCTTCCCCCAACTCGCCAATCGGTTTCTTTGCTGCTCGGTGCTGAGTTAAGCGACTCGGCCTTTTGCCGAAGCCGGATGGAGCCGCCACTCAAGCTGCAGGGGCCCGTGCTGACGGCGGGCGTGGGCACGCGGTAGTGGTATCCGCGGGCAAGGGTCCGCTGCGAAGCCCAACTCGGTGCACCCCGGGCTGCTGGGTATCGCGTCGACAGTTCGATCACCGAGCGAGGGGGGTGCTTCGTCTGTTCGTCTGATCCGCTTCTCAATTGCGCTTGCCCCCCAGCAGCCAGGGACCTAGCTTTATATCCCATGCCGGTCAACGCGCCCACCTTTCGCACCTGGCCCAAACCGGGGGAGGTCTACTACCCGGAGAGCGACGGGAAACCCATGGCTGAGAACACCGAGCAGTTCAAGTGGATCGTGCTCCTGGTCGAGAATCTCAAGGCCCTTTTTGCCGAAGATCCCAATGTCTTTGTCGCCGGCGATCTGCTCTGGTACCCGGTCGAGGGCCGGGTGGACATCGCATTTGCGCCGGACGCGATGGTCGCCTTTGGTCGGCCGATGGGTTATCGCGGCTGTTACAAACAGTGGGAGGAAGGCGGGATCGCCCCTCAAGTGGTCTTCGAGGTGCTCTCGCCCAATAACACCGCCCTCGAACTGCTCGACAAGTTCAACGCCTACACCCGCTACGGCATCGAGGAATACTACGTTTACGATCCGGAGAAGCACGAACTCCGGGCGTGGCTGCGGCGCGGGGAAGCCCTCGAACCGGTAACCCACCTCGAGGGTTACCAAAGCCCACGATTGAAGGTTCGGTTTTGGCCAAGCACCGAGGGCCTGAAAGTCGAGCGCCCCGACGGGACGGCCTTCGAGACGCACACGGAACTGCTCAAGCGGGCTGAACAGGAACGCCAGCGGGCTGAACAGGAACGCCAGCGTGCCGCCCAGGCAGGCCAACGGGCGGAGCAGGAACGCCAACGGGCAGAGGCTGCCGACACCCGAGCCGCTCGACTGGCCGAGAAGCTCCGCCGACTCGGAGTCGACCCGGATCGAGAGTGAGCCGGCCGGTTGATGCCGAAGTGGCTTCCGCCGCTCCCTTCCCGGCCGCCTTCAACACGGTACGCATGGACATCTGGGACCTCCACTGCCATCTGAGCGGAGTGCCGGGCGCCACCCCAGAGGCGCGCCTGGAGCGTTTGCTCGAGTATGCCGACCGCTTGGGCATTGCGCGCCTGTGCGTCTTCATGGGCCTCGAGTGGAGTTACGATCCGTCCCCCGAGAAGATGCGGCGGGAGAACGACGAGGTGCTCCGAGCGCTGCAGCATTTCCCCGATCGCGCCTTCGGCTTCGTTTATCTAAACCCGAAGCACACCCAAGCCAGCCTGGACGAACTGAACCGGTGCGTGCGGGACGGGCCCATGGTCGGCGTGAAACTCTGGGTCGCCCAGCGCTGCAATGCGCCCGAGCTCGACCCGCTCGTCGCCCGCGCAACCGAGCTGAAGGCGATCGTTTTCCAGCACACCTGGCTCAAGATCACCGGCAACCTGCCTGGTGAATCCACGCCCATGGACCTGGCCGAACTGGCGGCTCGCCATCCCCAGGCCACCCTCATCTGCGGGCATGCCGGTGGCGATTGGGAACTTGGTTTGCGCGCCATCCGACCGCATCGGAATGTGTATGCCGATCTGGCTGGCGGCGATCCTACGGCGGGCTTCACCGAGATGGCCGTGCGCGAGCTCGGCGCCGAACGCGTGCTCTACGGTAGCGACGCCGGTGGACGCAGTTTTGCCTCGCAACTGGCGAAGGTCCACGGCGCCGACATTCCCCCCGCGGCCAAGCGCCTCATCCTTGGCGAGAACCTCAGGCGACTGCTACGGCCCATCCTCGCGACAAAAGGGATCCGAGTATGAAGAAGATGCTGCGCCCGACCCCGCAAGGACACCGGCACCGCCAGACCAGCGAAACCCCGGGCTACCAGAAACTACTCGGAAACTACGGCTATGGACTGATTGACGCTAGGGCGCGCACTCCGCTGCGCGCCGCGGCGGCCTCCTGTGCCCACAGCGCTTGGCGGCGCGCAGAGGACTGCGCGCCCTACCCCTACCCGCAGGCTCATGGCTATCTCGCACTCTCATCCGTCAGTCGCCCCTCTAGTTTGACCTCACTCCACCGGCGCGGTTTCCTTCGGATTCTAATGGCCGCTGCGGCCCTCAGCAGCCTGAGGCCCAAGGTGCAGGCCGCCGGCTCGCAGCCTCGCCCGGACTCAGGCTTGATCGACGCGAACGTGAACCTGGGCCAATGGCCGACGCGACGGCTCCCCGGAGACGAACCGAACGCGCTGATGACGAAACTCCGCCGCCATAACGTGAGCCAAGCCTGGGCAGGTAGCTTCGAGGGGCTCCTGCACAAGGACATCGCCGCGGTCAACGCGCGCCTGACCCGAGCATGTCGACGACATAGGCGCGGCGTGCTGGTGCCTTTCGGGTCGATCAACCCGACCCTGCCGGACTGGGAGGAAGAGTTGCGTCGCTGCGCTGAGGACCACGGCATGCCGGGCATCCGGTTGCATCCGAATTATCACGGTTACCGGCTGGATGAACCCGTTTTCGCGCGCCTGCTCGAGGCGGCGACCCAACGCGGTCTGATCGTGCAACTGGCGTTGGTGATGGAAGACGAACGCATGATGCACCCCCGGCTGCAGGTCGAGCCGGTCGACCCCGCCCCGCTCGCCCAGCTCGTCAGCCAAACTTCCGGGCTCAAGCTTGTGCTGCTCAACGCGCTCCGGACTGTGCGCGGTCGAGCACTGCAAGCCCTGCTAGCGGCGGGCGAGGTCTACGTCGAGATCGCGATGCTCGAGGGCGTCGGCGGCCTCGAGAACCTCCTGGCGCAGGTACCGGTTTCCCGCGTCCTGTTCGGGTCGCACGCGCCCCTGTTCTATTTCGAATCGGCGCTGCTTAAACTCAGAGAATCCGCCCTGGACCCAGCGCCAGCCCAGGCGCTGCGTCGAGAGAACGCGCGCCGGCTCCTCGAGTCCACCCAGGCCGGCGCTGCGACTCGAGCGTGGCGTTGATCCGTCCCATGGGCCTTGGCCTGGGCCCGCTGCCGTTCGCGCCAGGCGAAGGCGGCCTCGACCAAGAGCTGCTTCCGGCTCCGACGACCCACCCCTCAGCGCTCAGCGCACCAACCGATCGGCCTCGATCGTGCCCGCTTTCACCTCCCAGCGTTGCAGCCGCGACCCGAGTTCCTCTGGCCAATTCACTTCCGTGCACGTCATGAAGACCTGGCCGCTGGCCTGATGCGCCCGCTCGAGCAACGGCAACAAGCCCTGGCGCCGTCGCGCATCCAACTCGCCCATCACATCGTCGATCAACAGCACCGGCGGTGTCCCGTGCCGCCCGCCCACATACTCGGCTTGGGCCGTCTTGAGCGCGATCGCCAACGTCCGCTTCTGGCCTTCGCTCCCGTATTGAACTGCTGGCCGGTCGTCCAGCAACAATTGCAGCTCATCCCGGTGCGGCCCCACCAGCGTCGTGCGGTAGGTCCGCTCACGCCCTCGCGCTTGCGCCAACTCGACGGCGAAGTCCTGCTTCACGCTCGGTCGATACTCGACTCGCAACTCCTCGGCGCCGTGCGCGATCCGCCGATAGGCCAACCGCACCAGCGGCGAAAACCGCGGCACCAACTCGCGCCGGAGTTGGGTCAGTTGGGTGCCCACACCCACCACATCCCGCGTGAAACTCTCGAGCAACGCCTCATCCACCAACCGCGCCTTGAGCACGAGATTGCGCGACCGCAACGCTCGCGTGTACCGCTGCAGCAACGGCAAGTAACCCGCGTCGGTCTGCGCCAACAGCAAGTCCAGGAACCGCCGCCGCCGCGTCCCGGGCCCCTTCACAAGCTGGAGATCTTCGGTGCAGAACACCACCGCGCGCAGCGTCCCGAGGTAGTCTGTCAGCTTGCGCACCGGCTGACCGTCCAAGCTCAACCGCCGCTCGCTCGGCGACCAGTACATCCGCATCGCATGCGCGCCCTGACCGAGCACCTGCCCGCCCACAAAATAGCCCTTGTCCCCGTGCCGCACCATCTGCGCCCCACCCACCCCCCGAAACGACCGCAGCGTCGCCAACAGATAGATCGCCTCGAGCAGGTTCGTCTTCCCCTGCGCATTGCCCCCGAGCAACACGTGAAACCCAGGCCCAAACTCCGCCTCCAACCGCCCGTAGTTGCGGAAGCTGCGAAGCCGTAAACGCGTCAGATGCACAGCCTAAAACCCGCTAGGCTAGACTCCACACACACCGCCACCGGCCCCCTACCAGTCTCGCAGTCATGGCTCGGGCACGGTCGCGGGAGCCGCCCCCTCGAGCGCCGTGCGCGCGGGCGTAAACTCCGGCTGCAGCCGCAGTACCTCCCGGAAATGCGCCGCCGCCTCCGCCGACCGCTGCCGATTGGCAAGAAGATTCCCCAGGTTGAAGTGCGCTTGCCAATAGTTCGTGTCCAGTTGCACCGCCCGCGTGAACCGATCGAGCGCCGCGTCCGCCTTGCCTTGTCTCAGCAACGCGTTGCCCAGGTTGTTGTGAGCCACTGCGTAGTCCGGCAACGTCTCGAGCGCCTGTTCGAAATGTTCCACCCCTTCGTCTAACCGCCCAAGGTCCACGAGCAGATTCCCATAGTTGTTATGCACCTCGGCATACTCAGGGAAAAGCGTCAAGGCCCGCTCATACGCCTGGATCGCCTCGTTGGTCCGCCCTTGGCGCGCCAACGAAATGCCCAAGTTGTAAAACACATCCTCGTCTTCCGGCGTCAGGTCCGCAGCCTGCCGATACAACCACTCCGCCTCAGCCGCCTGCCCAACCCTCAACAACCGGTTCCCCTGGCTCAACAGTGCGATCGCCCGCTCCTCAGGCGGTAGGGCCAGAACCGCTTCCGGCAGCGACCGCGTCGCCGGGCGGTTCGTTAACGAGACCGCGGCAACGTTCGTCGGGGTCGCAACCGCAGGTACCGTCGCGGGCGCGGCGGACGTGACCGGGCCAACCGCGAGGTTCGTGGGCGTCGCCGACCGAGGCCTTGCCCGCGGTCGCAGCCGGTCTTCCCACCAACCCGGCGGCAGCATGACCACCGTCCCGAGCGCCACCATCGCCACCGCCAAGCTCACCACCAACCGCCACGGAACCGGCGGCGGCGATCGTCGCCCCCGACCACGGCGGCCAGGCCGCGCCGGCCGGTTGTGTGTACTAGGTTTCACGCCCCGGCAGCCTATGCGGAAGCGGCTCGCTGCGAAAGCAGGTTTTCCAATGCGCCCCCACCTAGCTTGCCCACCCGCACCCCTCAGGAGCTCCGGCCTACGCCTCCTCGACCACCTTCCAGCCCAAAGCCTCCGCCAACGCGTAGATCGGTTCCTTCAAGTCGCCATAGCAGGTCACCCGATGCCAACCCCACTGGTCCCATTCCCGAAACAGCTTCTCAAGATCCCCCACCGGCTCGGCGCACAGCTTCGTCCGGCACGCCCGGTCGTCCGGGTCGTTGGCCACCGCCTTGGCCAAATGCAGCAACACCTCCTTGCGGCTCTGCTCGAACTCGACCGTGGTCGTCATGTACCCGACCGGCAAGATCGACCGCACCGACGCACCCTGCCGATCCTCCGAGTGAGTCAAGATCTCGATCGGATTCACCGGCCCTTGCGGTCCAAACACCCGATTCGAAGCTACACAGTGCGCGTAAATGATCTGCCGCTTGGCCGTGTCAATCACCGGATCCGAAATGTAACCAGGCCTACCCTGCGTCAGCGCCGTGAGCGCCACCATGGTGGCGGTCGAACGCACGTCGCATTCGCACCCCCCCACCAACGCCTCGTTGTTCAACTCGAAGAAGCCCAAACACGGATACGCGTGAATGTGCCCGCCATAAAATCCACCCAGACAATTAACCGTGATGGCGTTGGCGCCGTGCTTCTTCAAGACCGCCTTCATCCCCAAATACATCGCCGCCGAACTGTCGAGCGTCTCCCGGCTCACCCCCTCGACCTTCGTCGCCGACTTCTCCCAACGGTCCGCTACCGCCTGCGCCTCGTCCCGATCCGCCGCCTTCCAGGCCTCGTTCACCTCAGCAAACGCCACGTTCTGTACCGCCATCCCCATCGCCGGCGCCGCCGGACCCGACTCCTGACTGCGCACCGCCAGGATCTTCGACTCCTTGAGGCGGCGCAGGCACTCGCCCGTGGACAACGGCTTGAGGTTGTCCGCATGACAAAGCATCTCGCCCGGCGGCGGCGTCCGCCGCTGGCGCACCTGGGCCGTCGCCGCCACAAACTCCTGGGTCGACCCGCCGCGCTTCACCAGCGCGAAACACTTCACCGCCTCGGCCAAATCCTCGAGACGCGACGAGGCCACAAAACCGACATTTGCCGACTTCGCCCGCAAAAACGCCGCGTTGTACACCAAGAAACCGCCACTGCCACCATACTGGAAATCCGCATAAAGCACCGGCTTCCCCGACGTTGCCAGCGTCTGCACCACTCGATTCCAGCAGTTCATCTGGTACACCAAGTACCCATCGATGCCGCCCGCAGCCTGGTCCTCGGCCAACAACTTGCGGGCCTGCTCCTCTCCCGTGGCCAGCGCCGACACAAACTCGAACCGTGGACAACGCTGGCGCAACTCCCGCTCCACCCGGTCCATCACCGGCTGAAAATCGAAACCCTTGTTCGGCCAATCTGGCCCCGTCTGCTGCGCGCCGTGCAGCGAGTAGACGATCCGAATCCGCGGCTGGCTCGTACCCTCCGCTCCTCGCGCCCAGGATGGCGCAGCCAGCAAACTCGCCGCCCCAGCCACGGCCGCTCCGCTACGACTCAAGAAACTGCGTCGGTTCAAAGGACAACCGAAACAAGCACGCGTCCCAGTATAGAGAGGGGTCTTTGTCATAAGAAAAGAGTTGATGTGACTCACCAAGACTGTGATTTCCTACTGAGTCAATCACGCTCACCACCCCAGTGCAACCCTGAACTCTGTCCGAACCTGGCCCGGGCGCATCCGACTTTGTTGCGCTTCTGGAGCGCCGAACTTCCTGTCCACCACCTTACCCCCTGGGTCCTGGGTCTCTGCGTGGCCGATGAAGCCATTACGCAACATCTTTCGGTGCAATGCGTTCCGACGTGGCGTCGAACCACGCGGGAACCAGCAATTATGCCGGGTTGTGTATTGTTGACAGCGACGGTGACGTCGATTGTCCCAGGTCCCAACGGCTCCCTCCCAAAGCTGGCAGCCCGGGCGCGAGTTCCCGTTAGGATCTCAGGGCGCATCACTTATTGTGTCGGGTTTCTAGTAGTTGACACTGCTGCACCGCAGAACAGCCGGTAGCCCTATTTCGCCGGGTTTCTTGTAGTTGACACGACACCCAAGTCGTTAAGGCCTCCGCCTTCACCTCATCAGCGCCTCAGCAAGGGCGCCCGATCCTCCAAGTTCTTCGCTTTCGCTTGGCCCTCCTTCGCCTTTCCGCCCGTCTCCGTTACGAATACCGACACCATACCCGTTACTCAGCGAGCCACGCCGTGCGATGCCGCGCGACGAAGTCGTCGTCGGTCAGGTGCGGGTACGCGGCACAGACGCGGTCGATCTCCTCGCGTTGCCCCAGGCTGAGCCCCTCCCGCGGATCTAAGCATTCGATGCCTGTAAAGAGCCCCTGCCGGCGCAGGACCTCGTGTAGACCCGCAATGCACCCAGCAAAACCGTTGGCCGCATCGAAGAACGCCGCGTTGGCGTCGGTGACCTCGACGCTCAACCGCATGAGCTCGGCTGGGATCGGTCCCCCGGCACGCGCCACTTGCCGGCATCGACGGTGGATCTCGACCGCCCGCTGCGTCCAGACCGCCCAATGGCCCAGCAAACCACCCACGATGCGCCGCTCGATCCAGTCGTTCCCGCAGCGGAACCGGAACGGCGTCAGCAGGTCCAGGACGATGCTGTCGTCGTTACCCGTGTACAGGGCTAGGTCAGCCCGCCCGGACTCCGCCACGGCCCGGAGGACGTCGAGCGTCTGGTAACGGTTGAACGGGGCGATCTTGATGGCCACCACGGGATCGAGTTCGGCGAACTTGCGCCAGAACGAAAAGGGCAATACGCGTCCGCCCACCGCTGGTTGCAGGTAGAAGCCGACCAGCGGCAGCACGGCACCCACGGCCCGCGCATGCTCGATCAGGCTGGCCTCGGTCGCGTCCCGCAGCACGCCCAAGCTCAACAGGCCAGCGTGAAAACCCGACTCCCGCAGCAAGGCGGCTTCGGCCACGGCCTGGCGCGTCGGGCCGCAAATCCCGCCGATCCGCACCGGTCCAGCATCGGCTGGGGGCCTCCCCGCGCGATCGAACTCCTCCGCCGCCAGCGCCAGGAGCGGTCGGAACAGACCCACCTTCGGCTCTCGGATGGCGAATTGGGTCGTGTGGACACCCACGGCGACACCGCCCGCGCCCGCGGCCAGGTAATAGCGGAACAGGGCACGCTGCCGGCGCTCGTCGAATTGGCGTTGGGGCGTGAGGGCGAGCGGACAGGCGGGGATCACCAAGCCCTCGGCCAACCGTCGGCGCCAGGGCTCAGTACTTGCCATCGCGCACCTCGAAGTGGGTCGGCCGCCCCAGATCCCGCCCGCCGTGGCTAACCCAACGCGCCGTCCATTCGAGGAGCGTGGCCAGGTCGGTCGCCGGCGGTCCCAACGCCCCACAGATGCGGCGCGGGTCACCTAACAACGCCGTCGGGCTCTCGGCCCCAGTGAAGAGCGGGCGTCGGCCGAGCAGATCGCCCAGACGACACGCCGCATCGCGCACGGACACCATCTCGGGTCGGCACAAGTTCCAGACCGAGGGTGGAGCCGCGGCCAGGCGCAGGGCGCGCAAGGTCATGTCGTTAGCGTCACCGAGCCAGATACAATTCAGGTAGCCGGTCGCCAGTGGAATGGCTTCGCCTGCCTGCACTTTCCTGGCGAGGTCGACCAGGACACCGTAGCGCAGTTCGGTGGCGTAGAAGAGGCGCAACAACGCCACGCGTGTGCCCTGCCGCGCGGCCGCGTACTCGAAGATACGCTCCCGGCCGACCGCAGCGTTCGCGTACTCGCCGTGCGGGGTGAGCGGGTCGGTCTCGACGGAGCCGCCACGACGCACTTCGACCAGGGGATAGACGTTGCCGGTGGAGAGCGCCACGACGCGCGCCTGCGGATAACGTTCCAGGAGGCGGCTAGGGACCAGCGTGTTGACCGCCCAAGTGCCGGCGGGATTGGTCGAGGTGCCGAACTTGAGCCCGACGAGATAGATGAGGTTCTCGGCGTCGGGCAACGACTCCAGCGAGCGTGCCTCGAGGAGATCCAGGCTCACGGTCTGGACGCCGTTGGCCTCGAGGCGCTGCCGGACCGGTTCGTCGCGAAAGCGGCTGACGGCGACGACGTCGAGCGATTGCCCGGCGGCTTCCGCCGCCCGGCGAGCCAGCACCGCAAGGGAAGGTCCCATCTTGCCCCCTGCGCCGAGCACGACCAGCGGGCTCGTCAGCGTCTTAGCCAACTCGACCAAGGCCTGCGAAGGGCGCGTCAACACGTCCTCCAACTCGGCTTCGTTATGGATATGTTCGGGCAACACGATGGTCCCTTTCCTGGCGCACCACGGCCTCGCCGTCACGCGCTCTCGGCGCGTGTGGCGCCAGCCCCACACACCGGCGACCGCTCACAACACCACCTCAGTTCCCACACCGGCGTCGGTGAAGATCTCGAGGAGGACGGCGTGAGGCACACGCCCATCCACCAGCGAGACCTTGTCCACCCCACTCTGGATGGCTGCCACGGCGCTATCCACCTTCGGGATCATCCCCTGGTCGATCACGCCCGACAGCCGCAACGCACTGACCTCGCCGGTCCGCAGGTGCGCTATCACGCTGGCCGGATCCTTGGGATCGCGCAGCAAACCCGGCACGTCACTCATGAAGACCAACCGACGCGCCCGCAGCGCAATCGCCGCCCGCGCAGCCGCCACGTCCGCGTTGCAGTTGTACACCCGGCCATCGTCACCCCGCGCCACCGGACTGATGACCGGTGTCACGCCCCGTTCAATGCACTCGAGCAGCGGGGCTGTGTTGACCCCCGTGACCTCGCCCACGAAACCCGGGTCGATCGGTTCACCCGCCTTTCCCGTCAAGCGCAGTTTACGGCATGTAAAAACCTCGGTGCCCGCGAAGCCCTTGGCGACGCCCCCGAGTGAATTGATGGCCGTCACAATCTCCGGATTGATCTCGCGCGAGAGCACCCGGTCCACCACCTGCACCGTCGCCTCGTCCGTGGTCCGCATCCCCTGCACGAACTGTGGCTTGAGGCCGGCCTGCTCCATCGCCCGCGTGATCGCCTTGCCGCCCCCATGCACCACCACCGGATTGATCTCCACCGCCTCGAGAAACACCAAGTCCCGCGCCACACTGGTGCGGACGGCCGGGTCCGGCGAGTCCATGAAGCTACCGCCGTACTTGATCACGAAGGTTGCCCCGCTGAACTTCTGAATGTAGGGCAACGCCTCCAGTAACGTCGTAGCCTTGGCGATAAGGTCCTGCATCGGCCGCAACAAAAACCCGTCGGCCGCCCCTTGGCAACCAAGATCTGAAAGCCACCTCGACTTCCCGATCCGACCCCGCCCGCCTACCCACCCAACGCCGCCGGATCGTTCACGTCGCCTTGGTTGAACTCGACGTATTGCTCGGTGAGATCGGCAGCGTAGAGAACGGCCGAGCCGCGGCCCAGATGAAGTCGGATGTGCAAATCGAACTCTTTGGCAGCCACAATCTTACAGAGCCGACCAAAGGTCGCCCGCGTCGGTTGGCCGCCTTTCAGGCTCCAGAGCGCCGAACCGCTCCCGGCGGCGCTGTAGCCAATGTCCACTTTGCCCTCCACCACTTTGGCCGGACTATAGCCCAAGGCGTCCATAATCCGACCCCAGTTCGGATCGCCACCGCACCAACTGGTCTTCACCAAAGCGCTGTTGGCCACTGCGCGAGCGGCGGCCTCGGCGTCCCGGTCGTTCTTGGCTCCCGTTACCCGCACGGTCACAAACCGGCTCACGCCCTCCCCGTCGCGCACGATCTGCTGGGCCAAGTCCAGACAAACCTGGTTGAGCGCCGCCTGAAAGCGCCGGGCGAAGGCGGCTTGCGCACGAGGCGAGCGTGGCTGGTCCCAAGCGCGGACGGTGAGCGGCGCGTTCCCGGCCTGGCCATTGGCCAGCAACAGGACCGTGTCGTTCGTGCTCATGTCGCCGTCCACCGTAATGCGGTTGAAGCTCTGCGCCACCGCTTCCTCGATCGCGCGCTGGAGAGCGGGCACTTCCACTGCTGCGTCCGTTGTCAAAAACGCCAGCATGGTGGCGTGCCGCTTCGGGCGCGGCGCGGCCGCGGGACGCCGGCCGGTCCGGCTCATGCCCGGTTGGATCATACCCGCCCCCTTGCAGATGCCGCCCACGCGCACGATCCGGCCGCCGAGCCTAAACTCGAGCGCGACCTGCTTGGCGCGGGTGTCGCTCGTCAGGATCGCCTCCGCGGCGGCGGCGGCGTGAGTGGCGGTCTTCCCCAAGCATTGCGCAGCCGCCTTAATCCCGGCCCTCACCCGGTTCATCGGCAGGTTCACGCCAATCCGGCCCGTACTAGCCACCAGGACCTGCCGCGCCGTCAACCCCAGGGCGCGGGCGGCGGCGGCGGCCATCTGCTCGGCGTCCTCGAGACCACGCCGGCCCGTACACGCATTGGCGTTGCCCGAGTTGACCACGATCGCCCGCGCCATACCCCGGCTCACCCGATCAAGGCAGAGCTTGACCGGCGCCGCGCAAACCTGGTTGGTCGTGAACATCCCCGCCGCGGCGGCCGGCGCCTCCGAGACAATCAAAGCCAGGTCGCGCTTCTGGCCTTTGGCCGACCCTTTGCCGGTCCCCAGGCGCTTGATGTCGCAGAAGACGCCTCCCGCCAGAAAGCCTAGCGGCGCCACCACCGATCCTTCAACCGATTCAAACCCAGACTGCATGCGCACCAATTAGGGACATCCACCTGCCGAACGCAAGTCTGGCCTCGAAAGCCAACTGCCGGCGCTTGCAACTGCGCGCCAGCGCGCGGCCCCAACCAGCGACGACCGACCGCGGCGGTCCACGCCAAGAATCAGCGTGCCATCCGCCCCGACCGAGACTACTGTGGCGGCGCTTCGATGGCCGACATTCAACCATTCGCCGCCCTGCGCCCGCGACCGGAACTGGCCGCGCAGATTTGTGAGTTGCCCTACGACGTCATGTCCTCCGAGGAGGCCCGGGCGTTGGCAGCCCATAACCCGCTCAGTTTCCTGCACGTCAGCAAGCCCGAGATCGACCTGCCGCCCGGCACCGACCCCTACGCATCGATGGTGTACGCTCGAGGGCGCGAGAATTTCCAGCGGTTGATTCAGCAGACCGCACTCGTGCCCGATCCGGCCCCCGCCTACCACCTTTACCGACAAGTCATGGGCCACCACGCTCAGACCGGCATCGTGGCCGTGGCGAGCTGCGAAGCGTACTTGGCCGGTGCAATCAAGAAACACGAACTGACCCGCGTCGACAAAGAAGACGACCGCGTGCGGCACCTCGAGGCTCTCGATGCGCAGACGGGGCCCGCCTTCCTCCTCTACCGCGCCGAGCCCGCGCTCGAAGATCTAGTCGCCCAAGCTACAGCCCGCCCGCCCGAGATCGATTTTGTGGCTGCCGACGGCGTGCGGCACTCGTCCTGGACACTGCGGGACGCCGCCTTGAACGAGGCCGTCCGGGCCGCGTTCGAGCGGCTGCCGACCTTGTACATCGCCGACGGACATCATCGGACCGCGGCGGCCGCGCGCGTGTCTCGACAGCGGCGGGGTGCCGGTGGTAGCGCCCATTTCCTGGCAGTCATCTTCGCGCACACACAACTCCAAATCCTGCCCTATCACCGCGTCTTGGCGGATCTCAATGGGCTCACCCCCAACGAGTTGCTGGTGCGCTTGGCGGGAGTGTGGCGCGTCGTGCCCGATGCCCCACCCCAGCCCCTGCGCCAGTCCACGCTGGGCCTGTACCTGGCCGGTCGCTGGTACGGCCTCGAGTCCCAACCCGCGCCAACGACCGCCGCCCGCCCCGTCCAAAACCTGGATGTATCGCGACTCCAACACGAAATCATCGCGCCCATCTTCGGCATCGCCGATCCGCGGACCAGTCCGCGCTTGGGTTTCGTGGGCGGCATTCGCGGGACGGGCGAGCTCGAGCGGCTCATCGACCGGGGGGACTATGCGTGTGCCTTCTCGCTCTTTCCGACGAGCGTCGAGGACCTGATGTCCATCGCGGATGCGGGCGAGATCATGCCGCCCAAGAGCACTTGGTTCGAGCCGAAGCTGCGCGACGGCATGTTTTGCCATCGCCTCGAAGGGGCTAGTTGAAGCCGGGTCACTCCTCGCGCGTGTGCGCGAGGCTGCTCTCGCTCACCCCGCCCCCCCCCCGGGCCGGTCCCATCCGCCGCGAGGAACCGGTTCGGACGGACCGGCTACCGCCCCACCCGGTTCAACCGACCCCATAGGGTCCATCGGGTCAGAACCACTGGCGTTGGTTCTCGACGTACAACCGCACAAACTCCTCGTCCGACTTGGTGAGGTAGAGGATGCCTTCAATGAGTCCGATCACACCCGTGGTCCAGTTGCACTCCGCAATTCCGGCAATACATAGAGGGGTCCTTTCTTTCGCTTGCGCCACCACTCTAAGCCTTACCCCAAGTCCCCGACGAGCCTAAATCTGCCCTGACTGAGCCGACCGGTCTTGGGCTGCGATCGTCAGCCGACAGCCTCACGACTGGACACCAACCCACCCAGAGGCCCTGGGCGTGTTGGGTGAACACCCAAAGGCGGAGGTTGGCACGACCTCCCTTTTCAAAGACTCGCCGCACGGGAACACGTAGGAGACACTTAGGCGTTGCCGCTCGATTCGCCAGGGTCTAGGGTGCCGGCCACCTATGCCACGCAAACTGAGCGCTGTCGCCCCCGAGTGGTGGGATTACACCACCTTGGACGACGATCTGGTTCGTGCCGTTGCCCAACTCACCCCGGAACGACTGTTCCGGTTGTCTCGGCCGGGTTTCCGGGTGGTCTTCTACGACACCCTCGAGGACTTCTACCTGGCCGAGGCCCTCGAATATGTCAGTGCGTGGCGACAGTCCACCGAGGACAACCCCGTCGGTATCTGCGGCCCCATCGGCCCCACCGAGCAACTGCCGCTGGTGGCGCGCCTGGTGAACGCCCTCGAGTTGAACGTGCGCTCGGCCCATTTTTGGGGCATGGACGAATGGTTCCTCGACGGCCGGGAAGCCCCCGCCAATCACCCACTGTCCTTCGAACGAGCCGATCGAGAGTTGTGTTTTAACCGCATCCGCAAGGAGTTGCGCATGCCCGACCGCCACCTCCATTTCCCCAAGGCGGATACGACGGCCTATCGGCAGAGCTGGTCTGGGGTCCGGTGCGCGGTCATGCAAGGCGGCCAAGGCGATGTGAAACACTGGGCGTTCAATGACCCGGTGCGGCGCAAGGGCAAATACAAAGACGCACCCCCGGCGCCCGCCGAGTATCGGCGCCTCGCCACGCGCGTGGTGGATCTGCACCCGTTGACCATCGCGCAAAATGCGCGGACGTCGGGCGGCGGCAACATCGCGTTGGTCCCCACCCAAGCCATCAGTGTGGGACCGGTCGAGACCTGGCAAGCGGAGAAGGTGTCGATCTGGCACGCGGGCACCCACGATAATCCCTTCGGCCAGCGCCTCACCGCGTTCATGATCGCTCAGCGCGTCGTCGACACGGCGGTGCCCATGTCCCTGCTCGCCGACCATCCCAACGTCCAGTTCAACTACTACCGCCGCGGGTTGGGCACCTGCGACGTCGAGATGCACTAGCGAGGCGCCACCGGGCAAAGGCCGAAAAGTCTCCAACCTGGACCGCTGGCTCCTGTCTCACGCGGCTTCCGGCCAAGGCGGTGTCGTACCCATACATGCACACGAACTCGACGTTGTCACACCCGTTGACGTTCAACCACCCAGAGCGCTCGCGCAAGGCTTCGAGCCCGCGCGCGTCGTTCAGACTGAAATAGTAGTTGCGGCGTGTGAACGTCAGGTTCGCACACCGAATCCGGCGCAGCAGCGCCGCCGTCTCGGGCGTCAACCGGCGCAAGTCCAGCGTTTGGTTGAAGTTGACCTCGATGCTACCCGAGTGCTTGGGCGCCAATGTCGCGGCGGTAGTGGGCCCCCTCGAATTGAATACGCTCGACGGCCGCGTAGGCGGCGTCTCGGGCCTGCCGCAGATCGCTCGCCCACGCGGTCACACCCAGCACGCGACCGCCGTTGGTCACGATCCGGTCGCCGGCCAGCGCGGTGCCGGCATGAAAAACCTTGGTGTTGGGGAGTTGGCCAACCGCCTCGAGTCCGTCTATGGGGTTGCCCTTGGGGTAGTGGCCGGGATAGCCAGCCGAGGCCATCACCACGCATACCGCCGCGCGCGAGCTCCACTTCAGTTCGCATCGATCCAGCGTGCCCTCGACACTGGCTTCCAAGAGCTCGAGCAGGTCGCTCTCCAGTCGGGGCAGGTAGACCTGCGTCTCCGGATCGCCAAAGCGCGCGTTGTATTCGAGAACCTTCGGCCCGCCGGACGTGAGCATGATGCCCGGGTAGAGGATGCCGCGGTAGTCGATGCCTTCGGCCGCGCAGCCCGCCAGCCAGGGAGCCATCAGCCGCTCCCGCGTCGCCAGCAACTCGGCTTCGCTCAAGAACGGCGCCGGCGAGAAGGTGCCCATGCCGCCGGTGTTTGGCCCCCGGTCGCCGTCCAGGGCGCGCTTGTGGTCTTGCGACGTGGGAAAGAGCCGCGCGGTCTGACCGTCGCACAGGGCGTGCAGCGAGACCTCGACGCCCTCGAGCAGTTCTTGAATCAAGACGCGCTCACCAGCGAGGCCGAAAGCCTTCGTCACCAGCATCTCCTCGAGGGCCGCGTCCGCCTGCGCCATGTCCCGGCAAATCGACACGCCCTTGCCCAACGCCAGGCCGTCCGCCTTGACCGCACAGCGCCCCCCTAACTGCGCCGCAAAACGCGACGCCGCGCCGAAGTCGGTGAACGCGCCGGCTTGGGCCGTCGGGATGCCGTGCCGCTCCATGAACTGCTGGGCGAAGACTTTCGAGGACTCGAATTGCGCGGCGCGCCGGTTCGGTCCCCAGATCCGCAGGCGGTGCTGTTGAAAGCGGTCCACGATCCCCAGGGCCAGCGGGTTGTCCGGGCCCACCACCGTGAGGTCGGGCTGCTGGTCCTGCGCCCAGGCCAACAGGCGCTCGAGGTCTTCCGCCCCGATCGGCACGCACTCGACCGGCGCGCCGTTCGACCCAACGCGTTCGCCTGCGATACCTGCATTGCCCGGCGCACACCAGATCCGCGTCGCGTGCGGCGATTGCGCCAGTTTCCATACCAGGGCGTGCTCGCGGCCGCCTGAACCGATCACCAGCAGTTTCATGGCGGGCCATTGAACCGCAAAGAACCCGCGCGTTAAACGACAATCTCGCCTCCGCAACCGAACCGCATGCCATCCTGGGCGCGTCTGGCGCGCGCTGTCCACGGCGCAACGGAGACCATCCTCGAGGTCGGATCCGCTGAGGACGGCGGCCGCTACGACCACAGCAGGCGCCGACGGCGCCTGTAGAGTGCGCTGCGGGAGTCTACCCTTGGGTTGTGGCCTTCCGGCCGGGGCGCCCGAAGACGGCGTCGAGTTGGTCCAGTAACGCTAACCCTGCGTGGGGATCCCCGCGCCCAGCGCGCACCAGGAATCGCGTCTCCGCATCGAATTGCGCCAGGGCGACGTTGGACCATTCCTCGATCAACTTGTTTAGGCTGACGCCCTGCCGTGCTGCCATTCGCTTCAACCGCGCATGCTTCGCATCCGGAACTCGAATCGTCATCGCCGCCATGGTTCACCTCAATTGCGCTAAGAACTCGGCCGCAGTCAGTACCGAAAGCTGGGGGAACCGCAGTTCGCCTCGGCGAAAATCCGGGACGTTCTGCGTCACGATCGCCACCGCTCCCCCGGCTACCGCCAGCTCAACCACATGGTTGTCACCCTCGTCGGGCAGGTTCGGCCGCCACAGGTAGTAGATCGGCACCCAAGTGCAGACGCTCAGGAACGCGTCCAACAGGCGCTCCCGCTCGCCAGCCGTCAGCGGGCAGGCCCGGAAGCCCGCTGGGCGGCCCAAAACCGCTTCTAACTCGCGAAGGAGTTTCTCGCCCATCAGCGGCTCGCACCTCTGCTCCAGGCAGGCACGAAGCACCTGGCGGTTGACCCCAGCGGCGCCAATGAGGGCCGACACGAACACGCTGGTATCGATCACCACGACCGGACCCATCGGCACCAAGATAGCGCGGGTGCTGTCATGAGGGCAAGCACTTGCTGCGGCTTAGGGACCACCGAAGCCGGCCGCATGATGGCTCGCCTTTGGGCCTAGCGGCGAGCTGGCGTTGGCTGCTCTTCGGGCCACCGCCGGGCCATGTCATGCCGGGACTTCCGAGCCGAGTGGGGTCTGCGGCCCGTGGCCTGGACCGCCCGACGCGAAGCGGCATCGTTCGGCCAGGGCGCTGAGGTCGTTCGGCGGCCAACACAAGCACCCACGTTGACAATTTCACAGATGTTGTTACTGCTCTACACTCAAAATGCTTTAAGTACCTATGAAGAATCGACTGACCATCGCTTACATCGTCCTCAGCTTGCTTGGGAGGTTGAGAACATCATGCAGACAAGCACGTCCCGGTGAGCCACGCCGTCTTTTCAGGCAAGGTCGGGATGACGTCTCCGTTGGCAGTTGAGCATCGCTGGCCCGGCCTGCCTGAGCCGGGGCGTTAGGCCGACTTGCACGCCATGAGTACTCCGACCTCCAAACCAAGAGCCAAATGGTGGCAGGTCGCCGTAGTGATACCGTTCGTGCCGTTGCTTGTTGCCGTTGTCGCGCTCTGGTTCGTGTTCTTCATGGTCTCCACGGTTTGCCTACACATCGTGATCTGGTCGTGGTGGTACAGCCGTGGTCGCGACGTCCTCTTTGTGTACTCCGAGAGTCCCATTTGGCACAACTACATCGAGCGGCACATTCTGCCCGACCTCGGCGAGCGCGCCGTCGTTCTCAATTGGTCGCAACGCACTCGGTGGCGTCTCTCGCTGGCGCGCCTGGCGTTTTACCGCTTTGGCGGTTGGCGCGCATTCAATCCGATGGCGGTAGTCTTTCGCCCATTCCGTCGCTCACGCACATTTCGGTTCTTGCAGCCGTTGCCACCGGTCAGCCTTGCGCTCGGCATGAGCCCCCCCCTGCGCCACCGCACCGGCCGCCTGACCCGCGCAACTACTTTTCGCTTTAAAGGTTGCCCTCCCCGACCTAGCGTCCTCGTCGTGACAGGCGAGACATTCAAACAGGAAGTCGGTGAGGCCGTCCGAGCGTTCGAGAAGTACGTGGTGTGTCTCGAGAAAGCCCCGGGCGATTGCCTGGGCTCCCTGAACTCGCTGGTCGATAAGGCGATCAAGGCCTACGAAAACCGCGGGCCCAACCTGCGTCACGGCATCGCCCTGGACCGTCACCTCACGGTCATCCTGAGCCAGTCCGACAGCGAGCGGCCGCTCTGCGCCATCTACTTCAACCTCTTCACCCCCTACGGCCGTAAGCCCGCAGCCAAAACCGGTGGCGCGGCCGAGAAACCGAAGGAGTAACCGGCGGCGCCCTACGCCGTTGCGTTGGGGTAAGTCGCCCGCCCGCGTGCGGCGAACGGCGCGCAGCCTCCCGGGTCCGAGACGGTTGGCGACGCGCGGCAGACCGTGCGCCCGCCCGCTGGTGCTTCGTCCCGCTCGGGACCTCATGAGTTCGCAGTTGCTGGACGACCGGGGTCCTTGTGTGCATCCTCCAGCCATCCATGCGCACACCCGATCGAACCCCTCGGATCGCCCGACGCGCGCTCAGGCTTACCCTGGCCGGCCTCGCCTTCATTGGGACCCTCCACCTTGCGGCGTGGGAGGGTCATGACTGGCACCGCTGGTGGCAAGTGACCACTTGGACGAAGCCCGAGCTCACCACCCGTCAGAGCGGCCAACACGAACTCCTTCCCCTGCTCGCCAACGAAGAGGGCGGCTCGGCCGCCATCCGCTCTGTGCGCAACTGGGAAAAGCGCCGCGCCGAACTCCGCGCCGCCATCGGGCAGGTCCTGGGCCAACCCAACGGCCTGACCGCCCCGCCCCCCGAAGCCCGCGTCTTGGGCGAAGAAGAGCTCGCAGACCATGTCCGCCGCCGAATCGAGGTGCGCGCCGAAGCGGACGATTGGATCCCGGCTTTTCTGTTGTTGCCCAAGCCGCTGCCGACTGGGCCAACGCCCGCCATGATCTGCCTTCACCAGACGGTGAGCCAGGGCAAAGCCGAACCCTGCGGCATCGAGGGCGATCCCGAGCTTGCGTTTGCGCTCGAATTGGTGCGGCGCGGCTATGTCTGCATTGCCCCGGACGCCATCGGGTTTGGCGACCGGATCCCGCCTGGGCAGCAGCCCTATCATGACAGTCTGCGCTTTTACCGGCGGCACTCGGGTTGGTCTTTCTTTGGCAAGATGATCTGGGACGTGAGCCGCGTGATCGATTACCTCCAGACGTTGCCCTTCATCGATGCGCAACGCATCGGCAGCATCGGCCACTCCCACGGAGCCTACGGCACGCTCTTCGCCGCTGCCTTCGAGCCGCGCCTAGCCCTCGCCATCGCCAGTTGCGGTTTTACCCCGTTCCGGACTGACCCGACCCCTGAGCGCTGGTCGCATGCAACCGCGCTCCTACCGCAGCTCGGCCTGTACCTGCCCGCGGTCCAGGACATCCCTTTCGATTGGCAGGAGATCTGTGCCCTGGTGGCGCCGCGCCCGCTCTTCGTCTGGTACGCCAGCCAAGACGCAATCTTCCCGGGCAGCGACAGTCTCGAGGGCCTGTTGCAGGACGTTCGCTCGGTCTACGGTCTGTACGGGGCGACCAACGCCCTGGCGTGGCAGCGTTTTGACGGCCCGCACCGGTTCCCCCGCGCCGGTCGCCAGAGCGCCTATGGTTGGCTCGTCGAACGCTGGGGCGACCCGCGCGAAGACCCCCACAGCGCCACCTCCGCCCCTGCGCGTAAGCAGGCCAGCGCCTTCTTCCCACCCGAGGTCGTCGCCCGGGCGCAAGCCAACTGCCGCCAACACGACTGGGCCGCAACCGCGCGGGAGCGCCTCGTGGCCGCCGCGGCACCCTGGCTCGAACGGTCCGACGACGACCTCTGGGGGCTCATGTTCGGCCCTACGATCCGCCGCTCCTGGATGGTCTGGTCCAACGGCCACTGCCCAGCCTGCCGCAAACCGGTGCCGATGTACGAGTGGCGCATCGACGCCCTAGCGCAGCCGTGGAAAGTCCAATGCCCGCAGTGCCAGGAGCTCTTTCCCAAGAACGATTTCGCCGCGCTCTATCGGTCCGGCCTGGACGATCACGGTGTCTTCGATCCCACTCGAGCCGACCGGCAACTCCTGTTCAACCTCGAACATCCCCAGCCCTCCGATCCCCAGCACCAGTTCGGCGTCGACGACGGCGAAGGCTATGTCGCCGGCGGCCAGCGCTGGCGGTTCGTCGGCACTTACCTCATTTACGGACAATGGAAACAGGCCATCGTTGGCGGGATCCGCCACCTGGCAGCCGCCTACGTGGTGACGGGTAACCCGGCCTATGCCCACAAGGCAGGCGTGCTGCTCGATCGGGTCGCCGACCTCTACCCCACCTTCGACTTCGGCAAACAAGGAGTCCTCTACGAAGGCCCAGCCCGCGCGGGGTATGTCTCGACCTGGCACGACGCCTGTGTCGAGGCGCTCGACCTGGCGCTGGCCTACGATGCCGTGTTCCCGGCGTTGGCCCAGGACGCGGCGTTGGTCCAGTTCCTCGCCGCCAAAGCGGCCCAACACCAGTTGCCCCGGCCAAAGTCCACGTGGGCGCACATTCAGCAGAATATCGAAGAACGACTGCTCGCCGACACCCTCGAACACCGGCCCAAGATCGAGTCGAACTACCCCTCCACCGATGTCACGCTGGCCACCATCGAGACCGTCCAGGGCTGGCCCGCAAACCGCGCCCAAGTCCAGGCACACCTTGATCGAATCATTACCCGTGCCACCGCCGTCGATGGCTTGACCGGCGAGAAGGGCTTGACCGGTTACTCGACCATCGCGCCGCGCGCCTTGCTCGACCTGCTCGGACGCTACGCACGCTGCGACCCCGCCTTCCTGAAAGAAACCCTCGCCCGCCATCCCCGCCTCCGCGCCATGTACCGGTTCCATCTCGAGACCCGTTGCCTGAACCAATACTATCCGCACTCGGGCGATGCAGGGGCGTTCGCCGAGAAGACCGCCGGTTACCCCGCCCTGAGCTTCTCCCGCACCCCGACCCTCCAACCCTCGGCGTACAGTTTTCTGTGGGACCTGTATCTGGCCACCAGCGACCTGGACTTCGTCCGGCTCCTCTATGCGGCCAACGACTCGACGGCGGCCGGGTTGCCCCACGACCTGTTCTGCGACGACCCCGCCGCCCTCCAGCAGCGCATCGCCCAGTTGATCGCCCAACATGGAAGCGCGATCGCCGTCAAGAGCGTCCACTTCACCGAATGGTGCTTGGCCATCCTGCGCTCGGGCGAAGGCGCCCAGGCGCGCGCCCTCTGGCTGGACTATGACTCGGGTGGAGGACACGGCCACGCCGACGGGATGAACCTCGGGTTGTTCGCCCACGGCCTCGATCTGTTGCCCGACCTCGGCTACCCGCCGGTCCAGTACGGCGGTTGGTCGGCGCCGCGCGCCCTCTGGTACACCCAGACCGCCGCCCACAACACCGTCCAGGTGGACGGCCGCAACTTGCGCCCCGCCAAAGGCCGCGCCCGCCTCTGGTTCCCCGGGCAACAGTGCCAACTCATGCAAGCCGAAGGCTCGGACCTGGTTCCAAGCGACACCTACACGCGGACCGTGGCACTGGTGGATGTCTCGGCCGCAGACGCGTATGTCTTGGATCTGTTCCACGTTGTCGGTGGCCAAGAACACACCAAGTTCCTCCACAGTCACTTCGGCCGCATCACCACCCGTAACCTCACGCTCGAACCGGCCGAGAATCCGCGCTTCGGCGAGTTGATGCGCCATTTCCGCCGCGATCCCCAACCCACCGTCCCCTGGACAGCAAACTGGGAAATCGAAGATCGCTTGAAATGTCTCCCCACACCCAAGGCCGTTCAGCTTCGCTACACCGACCTCACCTCCGGCGCCGAAGTCCAAGCTGCCGAAGGTTGGGTCGCCGTGGGCATGTTCGGCGGCACCGCCGAGGCCTGGGTCCCGCGCCTGCTCGTCAGCCGCCGCACCTCGCAACCGCCCCTCGCCTCGACCTTCATCGGAGTCCTTGAACCGCACGCAGGCCAACCCATCGTCGCCAGCGCACGCCGCTTGCCGCTCCGTGATGCTACCGGGGCACCGGCCCCAGAGTCGCATGTGGGCCTCGAGTTGTGCCTCGCCGACGGACGCCGCGATCTGTGGTTCGTCACCGAACCGGCTGCCCCCAACCCGCGCGCGGCCTCCCCTCCTCAACCTTTCCAGCATAACCTCCCGCTCACCGAGCCCGAGACCGGCCTCGAGTTCGAGGGCGCCTTGAGCATGATCCGGTTAGGTCCGAACCGCCAACCCGAGAGGATCGTCTTGGTCCACGCACGCTCCCTCCGCGGACTCGACCTGCAAATCCGCCTGCGTGATGCCCAAGCGGCCGTTGAACTCTGCTGGGACGCCCACAGCGTGCATGTCGTCGCCGGCGCGCCGGAGGCGATCGATCAGATCCAGAGCGGCGGCCTCCGCCGCTGGCCAAAGTAACCTCACCCAGAACCGAGCACCGTTGAGCCCGGCAAACGCGCTTCCAACGAGCGTACTGGAGCTGGGCCGCAGCCCTGTGGAGTCCCTCTCGCCTGGAAAACCTGCTTGACAACTCCCAGAACCGGTGATCTAAGTGCCACGGTAATTGCACCCAAGGTTATGAAGACTGCCTCGCCCGTCCGCCTCGCCCGTCCGCCTCTTGGCTGAGCGCCTGGCTTAGCGTGGCTTGCAGCGCATTCTTCCTGGTCCCCTTGCAAGCCCGCGATTACTGGCTCGCCGTCGTCGGGACCGGGGG